>CAVCDR010000113.1:0-13851 GCA_963601025.1 Agathobacter sp.
TATTATTGGTGGTCCACCTTGCCAAGGGTTTAGTGCGGCAAATAAATGGCAAAGCGATGAAGAAAAGATGGAAAAAAATCGCTTATTTTATGAATATATCAGATTTGTAAAGTTATTAAAACCAAAAGTATTTGTAATAGAAAATGTGAAACAGATTTTAACGCGAGAAAATGGGTATGCAAAAAATGAAATTTTGAGAATAACTCAAGAGTTAGGATATAACGTTAATTTCGAGACATTGAAGGCTTCAGATTATGGCGTTCCTCAAAAAAGAGAACGAGCAATCTTCGTTGGAATTAGAAATGATTTGAATACTACTTTTGATTTTGAAACGGTTAAAAAGAAGAAAACTGTAAATGTAAAAGAAGCAATTTCTGATTTATATGGAGTAGTTAATGAAACTGATGAATCTTTCAAATTGAATGCAAATTCACAAAGTGATTATCAAAAATTAATGAGAAAAAATTCAGATGATAAAATATACAATCATTTAACAAAATTTCCCTGCGAAAAGGTTCAAAAAAGAATGGAATTTGTCCCACAAGGTGGAAATTGGCGAAATGTGCCTTCAGAGATGTGGGATACCCAAAGATCGAACAGACATTCTTCAGCATATAGAAGACTAAATGAAAATGATGTTTCGATAACTATTGACACAGGACATATGAATTATTTTCATCCTTTATATAATAGGGTGCCAACAGTTAGGGAATCCGCTAGAATTCAGAGCTTTCCAGATGATTTTATTTTTATCGGAAATAAAACTAACCAATATTTACAAGTTGGGAATGCTGTCCCCCCATTAATGGCCCAAGCCTTAGCTAGCGCTATTTTGGAAGTGTTGAAGGAGAAAAAATGATGGATATTATAGATTTATTTTGTGGAGCTGGAGGAATGAGTTTAGGATTTGAAAAAGCTGGTTTCCACTCCGTATTAGCTATAGACAAATGGAATGATGCCATTGTTACTTACAACGCTAATAGAAAAAAACAGATAGGAACAACTGTAGACATTCATGATTTTACTAATGAACAATTAGAGAATATAAAGAAAGACAATGATATTCACGGAATAATTGGTGGTCCACCTTGCCAAGGATTTAGTTTAGTAGGCACCAGATTAACAAATGATCCTCGTAATTCGCTATATATGGAATATGTTCGATTTGTTAGTGTGATAAAACCTGATTTTTTTGTTCTTGAAAATGTTCCAGGGTTATTAAGCATGGAAAACGGGAAATATAAAGATGATATTATAAAAAGATTTTCTGAATTGGGATATAACGTTAATTTCGAGACATTGAAGGCTTCAGATTATGGTGTTCCACAAAGCAGAAAAAGAGTGTTCTTTGTAGGATTAAACAATACAAAATTTGGGAAAGATCATTTTTTTGATTTTGATTTAGTGAAAAAGAGAGATGAAGTAAGCACAAGCATGGCGATTGACGATTTACCTTCTCTTAAAAGTGAATTATGTTCTAAATCTTATGATGAAGAACCGCATAACGAGTTCCAAAAATTAATGCGAAAAGATTCAAAAATATTACTAAATCACGAAGGTACACAACATACAGAGCAAACAATTAATATAATTTCATTAGTACCTGATGGTGGCGGTATAAAAGATCTTCCTAAGGAATATTACAAAGTAAGAAATTACAACAATGCATTTAGAAGAATGGATAGTAAAAAACCAAGTAACACCATTGACTGTGGACATAGAAATTACTTTCATTACAAAGAAAATAGGGTGCCAACAGTTAGGGAATCCGCTAGAATTCAGAGTTTCCCAGATTTATATGAATTTAAAGGATCAAAAACTAGTCAATATACTCAAGTTGGGAATGCCGTTCCACCACTACTAGCGTATTCTATTGCGAAAGCAATTGAAAAAGAAATTGATAATACAAACAGATAAAAAGAGGGTTAGAAAATGGAATATGTACAAATATTTTCAAGAATAGTAGCACCTGCTCAAAGCAAGTACGAAGTAGTAAAAAAAGACGTCACACAACAAAGCTCATATAATTTAGATTTGAAATTAATGGAAAATTTAAAAGAAAAGGGAGTTATAGTGCAGGTTTCAACGGATCATTACGAAATTTCAAATGATTATTCACTTGTTTTGGGTGATGGAATTTTGAAGCTTATAGGACAATCTTATGCTAATGAAAATTTAAATGTTGTTTTCATTTATACCGAAGCTAACGACGGAACGAAAAAATTTCAAATTAAGAGAAAAGAAAATAAAGAAAAAGAATATAGATGGTTTTCGGAATTGTATGATAGAAACTATGAAGGATCTGAATTCATGATCTATTTGGATGAAACCAACAAAAAAATTAAATTTGATACTAAAGCCCCATATGATTTGAATGAAAAGGAATATGTGTTACTTGATCAAAATAGTAATATTTCTTTAGATACTTATTGCGAAATTATAGACGAATATTGTTTGAAATATCAAGATAACGAAAAAGCGCTTCTATTATTTGGAATTGATTATAGTAAGAAAATCACAGAAGATAAAATAAATTTAGAAGAATTATTAAAACAAAAGAACTTAGAAAAATCAATTTCAAATCTAAAAAATGGAATTAATATCGGATTGATTTTGAGAGAACGAAATAAGAGTAATAAATATAATTCTACAAACGATATTGGTAACAAAAAGAATGTTAATGAGAGTCTTAATAAAACTATCGGATACAACAAGATCTATTATGGTATTCCTGGATGTGGAAAAAGCTATAAGATTAATGCGATGCTACACCATGAGCCAGATTTTATTGATGAAGCAATCAAAAACAACATTACAACAAAAGCGGATGAAACAGATATTTTCAGAACAACATTTTATTCAGATTATTCTAACTCTGATTTCATTGGCCAAATTTATCCTTCAGTTAATGATGAAGGATATGTGACGTATATTCATGTGCCAGGACCTTTTACTGAAGCGTTAGAAAGAGCACTTCTAAATAAAAACAGAATGATTTATCTTGTAATTGAAGAAATTAATCGTGGTAATGCTGCGGCTATTTTTGGCGATACTTTCCAATTGTTAGATCGATTGAAAGAAAATAAGGATGGTAGAGTTGTTGGGGATAGTGAATACCCTGTTTCTAATACTTTTATCGAAGACTATTTTGAAAAAAGAAATAAAGAGTTAGAAGCTAAAAATGAAGAAAAAATTGAATTTAAAAAAGGTCAAATTTATATTCCTCATAACTTGACTATTTTAGCCACTATGAATACAAGCGACCAAAACGTATTTCCATTGGACACTGCATTTAAGCGAAGATGGGATAGAGAAAAGGTTGTTACAAATTGGAATGAAGTTGGTGAAATCAAGAATATGTATGTTCCATATACCGATATCACATGGAAAGAATTTGCTACGACAGTCAACGAAGCAATATTGAATGTGGATTCTGATTCTGATATTGCTATTTCAGAAGATAAGCAAATGGGTGCCTATTTCGTTCAAAAAAATATGTTGACTGAAAAACCAAATACCGAAGATAAAGATGCTTTAATTACTTTCACAAGTAATGTTATTGATTATTTATACAATGATGTCACAAAATTTGATCATTCTTTATTATTTGAGAAGAGCGTGAATTCATACGATAAACTTTATGACAGAATGAACCATTATAAAGCTTTGGTTGAAGGCAATAAAGACCCTAATGTAGGAAAGAACGCAAAAGTATTAAGTGAATTCTTTAATTCTAAAATCATTGATAAATTTGTTGATACAACAAAAGAACAAGGAAATAATGATGAACAAGGAACCGAAAATTAAATCTGTTGATAAATCAACAGATTTTGTAGGGATTAAACTGAATAATGATGAGATTGAGATTTACGTTCCACAAGTTTTTCGGAAAGAAGAAAATTATAAAAGAGACTTATTACTATTTTTGAGTTCCATTTCATTAGCAAAAACAGTTGATCACGAAAAAATTAAAAAAGGTAAAAAAGAAAATGACATTTGGCCTTTTGATTCATATCTTTGGATGATTAAAGACTATTTGGAAAATGGATATTATTATAATCGTGAAAAAGTATATTCTAATTCATATAGTGGAAAAATTGAGTGGAAGAAGACTTTAAGGAATTTACCTATCTATTCAGGTGGAAACATCATTTATGATAAGTTGATTACTTCTAGAATGTCGGCATCTAATGACATGATTGCTCAAATATATAAGTTGTGTTTAAAGCAATCTATCAATCGAATTGGTTGGTTGTACAATTACAATCTATATGTTGAAGTCCAACAACTTGTTTCTACTGCAGAAATGATATCGTTTATTCAAAAGGAATTATTAAATACTTTTGATGATATTAAAAGAATGAGATTTAATCATATGTTAAAAATCCTGAAGACTGTAGACGGAGATAACGTGATTTCTAGTTCTAGTACGTATGGAATAGAAAATTATTATTATGTTTTTGAAACTATGGTCGATATGCTTTTTGATGGTATTAAGGATGACAAAAAGAGGTATAATCCCAATGGATATTGGAAACTGAATAATAAAAAAGAAAAAGTAGCTTCTTCTTTAAGACCGGATACAATCTTAAAAAGAAACGATACTACATATATATTGGATGCAAAAATGTATCAATATGGGGTTACTCATAATGAAAGCGATTTGCCTGAAACTCAATCAATTCAAAAGCAAATAACATATGGCGATTTTGTTTATAACAATCTTAGAGATAAAAATGTTAGAAATGCCTTTATTCTTCCTTATAACAAAGAATTAAAAGAATTTAAAAATGATGAAGATATATTGAAATATAACGATGGTGATCTGGCTTATTTTGGATATGCTCGAGTTGATTGGAGAGAAGACGAGAAATTTAAAGACTACGATCATGTATATGCATATGGTGTTGATTTTAATTATCTTTTGAGAAATTACAAAAAAGTTGATACAGATATGATTGATAGTCTTTGCTCTTCGATTGAAAAACAATTAGAAATAGATAGGAATAATCAAATATGATTTTATTAAATTCTAAAAGCATATTGCAATGTGATGAGTCTGAAGAAGAAATTCATAACAAAGAAATACAAGATGCTATTGATGAAATAATTGCTTATAAGGATTATGATTGTGCTCTTATATGTAAATATCAAGATATAGGCCATAAAAATATAGATCAAAGAATTGATTCTTGTTGTTTCTCTGAAGTATTGGAGTATCTAGGAACTAGGGATATTAAGAATGGCCTTGATTTATATACTGATGGCCAATATTTGGTATTTCTAGTTTATGGGCAAGGATATACTGTGATCGATACTAATGAATATCACTTAGTAGTAGAGGCAATAAAAGTAATGCCATACATTAATAAAGAATTTTATAATGTCGTTAAATTGCTTGAAGGTGAACCTCATAAAGTGATTTTGTAAAAAATTATAATAAAGTATTTACATAATAACGATATAACGTTATTATAATATTGCGTTATATGATAACGCTTTGTAATTCTGTTGGAGCTATGGAACCAACTAGAGGAGGAAAAAATATGGATAAAATTACAAAAACATTTAAAGTAAAGGCTAGCACATTCAGAAAACTTGATGATCCATTTGAGAATGGAAAATCAAAAAAATATGTTTTCTATGTAAAGGCATGTGATGTTCCGGAGGGGATTCCTATGGATACAAACCCAAGAGAACAGAAGCTTAATTCTGCTGTGGGAAAAGCTATTGAGGATTCTCTATTAAGTAATGATGGATATTTTCATCTAAAGAACAGAGGTGTTGTTGTTTCAGCGGGAAGAGTTAATTTCAATAATACAAAAGAAGAAGTTACTCTTGAGTTTGATGACACATTAGTACATGGTAATGTGGACGGAGGCCATACTTACAAAATAGTATGTGAACATAAAAATGATAATTTGGATCAATATGTTCAATTTGAAGTTATGACTGGCGTTGAAGATATCATTGAAGACCTAGCAAGAGCAAGAAATACTTCAGTTCAAGTTGATGAAAAATCCATGGCTGAACTAGCTAAGAAATTTGATCCAATCAAAGAAGGACTTGAAGGTATGCCATTCTTTAAAAGAATTGCATTTAAACAAAATCAAACTGAAACAGATGAAGAAACCGGTAAGAACTTAAAGATGATTGATGCTCGTGAAGTTGTTTCAATTATCAGTATGTTTGATATCGATAGATATAGTGCTAATAATCAACCAACACAAGCATATTCTTCAAAAGGAAAGATGCTTGAAAATTATTTAGAGAATCCTGAAAAGTTTAGAAGATTCATTAATATAGAACCAGATATCTTTGATCTATATGATGCGGTAGAAGCTGAATTTGCGGATGCTTACAATGCTAAAGGTGGCAAATACGGTAGAAAAAAATATTCAGGATACAAAGATGGAAAAGTTATTGCTAAAAGCAAGTTCTGCGGTCAAGATTTAAAATATAAGATTCCAGATGGCATTATTTATCCTGTGGTTGCTGCTTTTAGAACGATGGTTGTTTATAATGAAGATACGGATAGATATGAATGGTATAATGGCGAAGAACCAATAAAAGTTTGGAATAGATGTAAGGAAGATTTAGCGAATAAAGTCATGAACTTTGCTAGTTCCATTGGTGATAATCCAAATGCTGTGGGTAAGGATTCAAATATTTGGGATTTGGCATACATGACTGTTATGTTCCAAAGGTAATAGAGATATATGAGTTACTCAATAAGAATTAGATTAAAAGAACTACTTGATGAAAGAGGAATTAAGCAAAAAGAACTTGCTGAAAAAACTTCTATTAGAGAGTCAACAATCAGTGATATTTGTAGAGGTTCTAGAACGGTGATGAACTTTGAACATATTGCAAAAATAGCTGAAGTCTTGAAAATAAAAGACATAAGTGAAATCATTGAGTTAAAAATAGATGATTAACATATGAAATTATATTTTGATAAGAGTACATTCTTCAGCTGAAGGATGTACTTTTGTTTTTATGAAAAGAATAGTTATCAATAAAAGGGTGGACTTATTATGGGAATATGGAACTTTCCAGATGCGAATGGATTAGGAACGCAGGGAATATCAAATAGTGGTGTTGAAACATTTAAAGGAAAGATAATGGAATCATTAACTAGAGAAATATGTCAAAATTCTCTAGATGCTTCTTACGGAAAAAAGCCAGTAAAAATAGTATTTAAGCAATCTACAATAGATAAAGATTTATTTCCGGGTTTTGATGGACTAAGGAATTACATGCATGATGCCAAAAAGTATTGGCTAGAAAGAAACAATAAAAAATCAATGGAATTTTTCTCCAATGCATGTAAGGTTTTAGAAAGTAATCGCATCCCGATTTTACGTGTGAGTGATTATAATACAACTGGTTTAACAGGCAGTGATGATCCAAAAGAAAATTCTGCCTGGTTTAGCATGGTAAGTTCTGAAGGAGTTTCGTATAAAGAAGGATCAAATAGCGGAAGTTATGGAATAGGAAAATCTTCGATTTATGCGGCTTCAGCGCTTCGTACAGTGTTTTTCAACACATATGATAAAGATGGGAAATCAGCTGCAGAAGGAGTATCTAAGCTTACAACCTTTGAATCGAAGGGAATAAAGAAATTTGGACAAGGTTTTTTCGGAGAGCTTGATTCTAATTCGATAACAAAGTGTTGTGAAAGTATTGATGAATTAGATGAACTTAGCTTTAGAAATGAGTATGGAACCGATATATTTATCATGGGTTTTAGTAATTACTCCGATTGGAAAGAAACGATAATTGTATCTCTTTTAGAAAACTTCTTACTAGCGATTTATAACGCCGAATTAGAAGTTGAAGTTCAAGATCTTGTCGTGAATAGCGATACTCTTGGATTACTTCTTGAAAAATATAAAGATAAGTGTCCATCAGCATATAATTATCATGAAGTTTTAAGATCGAACGAAGAAGTAATTGAAAAATGCGATTTATTCACCAATATCCCTGGTACGGTAAAACTTAAAGTAAAAATATTTAAAGAATCATTGGCTAATAGGACGGTTTTGATGTCTAGAAGTAATGGAATGAAATTGTTTGATAAAAATCGTATTTCTGGTAGCATTCAATTTTCGGCTATTTTAACAATGCAAGGGAATGCTTTGAGCCAATATTTTGCACGTATGGAAGATCCAACGCACACAAGTTGGCAACCTGATCGATATGAACAAGAGGATTTGATTAAGGAGGCAGAAAAAAACTTATCAATTCTGAATAAATGGATTAAAGAAACTATAGTTCAAAAAGGGACTGAAAGCTATGGTGAAGAAGTTGAAATTAAAGGAATGGAGGGTTTATTGCCAACGTTTCCCGATTTAATATCCAATAAAAACAAACGAGAAAGATTAGAAAATAGAAAGTCTAAAGTTACAGTAAATAAGAAGAAAAAGGATTCTTATTCAATCAATATCCAAACAGAAACGGGTGGTAGTTCTTACTATGAATATGAGGATACGGGCATTTTAGATGAAAATGGCGATTTAAGTACCAAAGACGTGCCTCATAACGCAAGCAGCAAAGAAAAGAACGGAGAAGGAGCAACTGCAAGCGGAAAAGAAGGCGATGGAAATCGACCAATTATAAAATTTGCTCAGGTTAATAATTATAAAAAAAGAATATTCATAAGCAATGCTTCCAAAAATGAATATACAATAAAAATAACAGTAAATCATGATATAGAAGATTGCCGTTTACAAGTGTTTATTTCCGGTGAAACTTCAACCGTTGATGCAAATGTACAATTTGCAAGTTCAGATGGCAAGAACTTAAAAGTTACTCAAAATACAATACATGTAGGAAGATTGTATAAAAGATTTTCTAAGACGATCAAATTTACGATCGAATCTGATTATCAATGCAATCTAGAGGTGAAGTTATATGCAAATAAGAAATAGATTATTTTCATATCCTGTTTATTCAAGCACGGTTGATGACTATAAGATTAATTCTTTTTCATTTGATTACGAAGTTGAAAGTAATGAAACAACATTGAATATTAATTATAAGGTCAACCTAGCAAACAAATATATCCTTAATCAGCTTCAAAACAATATTATAAATTTAACTCTTTTGGTGGAATGCGCTAAGACAGCTTATAGAAATTTATTTGTATTACAAGATTTTAATGGGATAGTATCGATACCAGCTTCTGCTCTTTCAGCAAAAGTAGAATTGTGTTGTTTACTATTAGCAAATAAAGATTTTGTCATAAATAACCAAAATGGTATTAGTGATGATTACTCAAACAATACATTTGAAATAAAAAGAGGTTTCATTGTGGGGTTCGATAATTCGTATTCATTTATTGTGGACAAAGATAAAGAGGATGATACAAAAACAAGTTCAATATTGTCGGTAGTCAAAAAATTAGATTTAGAAGATTACATGGATGTTGATTTAGACAATGATAACAAAATAAAAATACAATTAGGTGATGAGATGTACCAAAGATTTGTTCAATTACAAGGACAGGATAAATTATCAGTTGTGCATAGTATGATAGTTCTCCCTACATTGGTTTTTGTAATTGATCAATTAAAGGATCTAGAAGCTAGAAAGACATATCAAGATTATTATTGGTATAGATGTATAGATAAGATGCTCGAAACCTTAAATATGGGAATTGATAGCGCAACATTTGTTAGCAAATCATCTTTGGCGATTGCTCAAGAACTTTTAAAGTTGCCTATTAAAAATGCGTTGATTAGCTTGACGACGGAAGAAGGTGAATAAGGTGAAATTACATTTTTTTAAAGAGGATGCACTCGATTATTTTAAAGCGAATATAAAATCAAATATTTCGCATTATTCAGATTCTGATAATAGTTGGATTTACGAACAATATGATAATCCATTTGAAGAAATAGATATTGATTGTGATTCATTTGAATTATATATAAATGTTGATGAGCCTACAAAAATGGATTTAGAGAATATTAAAAGATTATATCCAGCATTGAAGGGTTTAACGGAGTCTCAAGCTTGCGATGAAAGGTTATGGACTGGGTTAACGCATAGTGATTTTTTTAAATATACACAAGCTCGTTGGAGCAATCCAAGAGAAGTGAATAATATGTCTAAAGAAAACTATATTCAATCAAGATATTTTTATTCTCAAGATCCAAAATCTAAAACCAGACATTCATTGGCTAAACTTTGGTGGATAGGGAAAATGGTTTATGATGAAAAAAATCCAACTAATCCTTTACACTTTGTAGATACACTTGGTAGAAAAGATATGGCAACAAGGGTTAATGATGTCTTTACAAGCAATTTTAGTCGTAACATTCATTTATTACGCCCATTTTTGAATGTTATTGATTATTACGAGTTAAACGGAAAAGTAATTAACCAAGATTATTTTAGATCTTTGGTTCAATATTTAAATATAATCGGTGGTTTATACTTAATTGATTTTTTAAATGAAGAAGACATAGAAAAGAAACTTAAACGGAGAGTTTCCTATTATGATGAATTTGGCGCGGATGTTGTTAAGGGAATTAAAAAGAAAAGAGTAAATATTAATAGCGAATTAAGAGTTCTAAGCAAAAATAAAAATAAGAAATATAAATTAACAGTTTCTGATAAGAATTGCACATATTTCTTAAACAAAAAGGTAAACGATGTTGTCCAATATAATAACGATGAATTTACTATTTTGTTAATTTACTAAATTAGAGGAGATGATTCTATTGAAACAATTTAATCCAGGAGATCAAGTTTACTTTATAGCTTCAAATATAATTGTTAAGGAAGCTAAAGTAATAAGAAATGCAGCTGGTTTTGTCACTATTAAATTTGATGAAGGTAATTGTGGCCCATTAGGAACTCGTGTTCGTGAAAGTAAACTATATCATACAAAAGAAGAGCCAGAAGCAGTTGTAAAACAGCATCAAGCCTTATTGAGATAGAGAATAATTTCCTTTAAATAATTAATAACGAGTAAATGTAATCGGGAGGATTGAACTATGGACAAAACGGTACACATTACATTTGATCAAGGAACAGTAGGAAGTCTAAAAATGTATTTAGGTACAGACATAGATATTGTATGTTTAGATGCTTATCTAGGATTTGGTGATATATCAGATGTTGAAGATTTCAATTCAAGAAAAGATGATTATCAATTATTCTATAAACAAATATTTTTCAAGCCTCTTAAAACGCCTCCTAATAAGAAACAAATTTTAAGATTTTATAAAAAAATCAATAAATTAAAAAAATCATCCAACCTCTTTAAAATTTATGCTTCAAAGGAATATATTCATGAATATTGCGGATTGCTATATGTATGTAGTCTACTACAAAATGAAAAGTTATACTTATTTGATTTTCCAGAAAAATATTCTAGACCTGATTGGTATCTCAATGCCCTAATAAATCATAAAGAAGAAACGGACAAACTCACTTATTCTTTAATCAATCATGAAGAAAAAGATAGTTATAATGGTCAATGGATTCAACTTAAAGAGATAAATTCAGAGCTAAGAGTAATAGAAAATAAGAAAATCATAAATCACAAATATTCAGATTATTACGATTACATTAAAAGCTTTTATTCAAATGGCAAAGAACAAGACTATATTAAAATTATAGGAAATATACTAGATAAACAAAACAATCTTGATTATAGCCAACTTGTGATGATATCAAATAAAATGATTGATAATGGTGAACTTAAAATAATAAGAGAAGAACCCGATAAATACTATCAATTAGCAAAAAAGGTATTTGTTCTGCCTAATGAAAACTAAGCTTGTAATATTCTACGATGTGGACTATCTAATTTACGAAAGCTGAGTGGATTATTTCGGATTAGCAAACACAACGCCACCTAATCTATTTCTATATTCATCAAGTGTATAAGTGACTGTTTTCCAGTCACTTTTTGCATCTTCAAAAGTATTTGTTTTGCCATCATAGTTGCCATCTTGAATTGTGATATTTGTTCCATCATAGCTTAAAACAATCCCAACATGGTTTTTAGCAATACCAGAAAATACTGCTCCTGCTTTTGGAGTAGAAGATCTTTCAAATTTGTCGGGATGTGCTTGTACAAGTTGATCTACACAATCCCATCCATTTCCAGTAAAACCTGGATCATAGCCATATAGTTCATAAAATCTTCCCCATGCAAACCAAGTGCATTGCCCATATAATCCTGCTCTAGCATAAGGATTTTTAGTAACCCAAGCTTCTAGATTATTAAAGTTAGGATTAGTTCCTCCTCTAAAGGTAATGCCAACATAACGCATCACATGATCTACATAAGAAGGATCACCATAAGTAGAAGTATTAAGTTCTTGTTTTTTCATATCGAAAAATAATTGAGCATTATATTTGGAATAAGCTCCAAAGTTATTAAGTGCCCAATCAATATAACCGGATCCATAATTGTATCCTTGTAAAGCTAAATAGATTTTTTCTGTATCAGAAGGACTTGTGACACTTGCTTTGGATAAACAATCCGCAAATGTATGAATACCTACTTCAATAGAATATTCAGCATCCGTAATACCATTAGGAGTTCTAGGGTATTTTGTATTGTATCCTGATTCGCTTGATTGCATAGGATCACTTCCTTTGCCGCCAGATTCTTGCATCATAATAGCTTCTAATAAGGAAACATAGTCTTCAATGCCATAATCCTTTGCATATTTAGTAATCGTTTCTTCATAGGCTAGTACTTCTTCACTTAAGGTTACAATTTCACTATTAGAGCCACCATCTTGTGCAAATACACCAAAGGTTCCAATAAATAATGTCATTACAACAATTAATATTAAGCCACCACCAAAAGAAAAGAGTGCTTTTACTGTAGTAGCACTCTTCTTAATAACGTCAAATGATTTTGTGAATAGTTTAGCTGTATTTTTGATGATTGGTTTAGAAATAATAGTATCTGTGGTTTGCTTAATCTTAGATGATTTTACTTTGTTTATTACATGAGATTTAGCTTTTGAAATAGTAGATATCTTTTGTGGTGCAAGGGAATTTATGCTTTCTTTTTCTGCTGATTTGGCCTTGTAATTACTATACTTTTGCTTAATAAATTTTGATGATTTATATCTAGATTCAATCATTATCTTTTTAGCGGTTGTAGTAATAGTATTAGTAGCTTGTACTTGTGCAGCTTCTTGTTTTTGTTTATTTTCTTTCTTAGAAGTAATCATTTGTTTTTTAATAAAGTGATTAATATTAGCTTTTTGATTTTTTGTTTTAATGGATAATACTTTTTCTTTAGTTTTAATATCTTTCATGGTGGCCTCCTTATATGTAAAAGGGCTTGTAGAATTTAATCTACAAGCCAATGAAATGATAAATGAAAACATAATTGTCTAATCAATTCGTTAGAAATATTGTTATTTTGATCTAAATCAGTGCAAAAATAGCTAATAGCTTATATTTGCATTATTTTGTAACAATATGTGTAGGCGTTAATCTTGAATGCTATTTTTACATCTCTTTAAAGCAAAAAAGAAAAGCACCATTATAGATGCTAATCTTCATAATGCCCTCTACAAGCAATAATCCACAAGAAACCGTTTTCGTCTATGTTGTAGACTAACCTGTTGGTTTCATCTATTCTTCTGCTCCAAGCTTTTCTGTGTCTTAGTGCTTCGGGCTTTCCAATTCCTTCAGATAAGCCCTCTCTTTCGATAGACTTAATAAGTTCATTGATTCGCTTTAATGTCTTTTTGTCTTGCGTTTGCCAGTACAAATAATCGTCCCAGGCTCTATCAGCCAATGCTAGTAAATTAAGACTATTGACAAAATAAAAATCGAGAATATGGAGAACAGCAGAGTTTGTAT
>CAVCDR010000114.1:0-12971 GCA_963601025.1 Agathobacter sp.
GTAAAAACTAAAATTATCCAGCGACATTGTAAAAGGTAACGAGAGAGAGTTGATGCTCTCTCTTTTTTAATTATTGAGTACATAATTAATCATTTCAGTTTTGGTTACTTTCTTTTTAGATTTATGTTTAGCTGGAACCTTTTTAGTCGTAAGTTCCTCAAATACTTTCTTAGTAACTTGGCTAATATCTAAATCATTTAAATTTGAATTCTTTATCGCCTTAATAGCTACATCCTCAACTTCCTTGAACGAATACGAACTTACAACCATAGAAATATTGTTATAAATTTGTTGGATGATATTTGTTAGATTAAGTTCTTCGGCTTCATTGATTGTCTTCGCCATTTCTTCTTGTTGCTTTAGAATATCAATTTTCGCTTCTTGATCTAGTTTAGCTTTTTTAAGCATTTCCTGAATTTCCTTTTGGCTATCTTCGTTGTCAACTAATAAGAGTAGTTTTTTTAATTTGCCAAACCTATCTTCCATAGTTTGAACAATAAATTCTTTATTAATGGTTGGCTTTGCTTTGGCCGACAAATAAGCGTCTTGCATTGCCATATACAGCAAAACCAATATATTAATGATTCCTTTGCTTTCAGCAATCAACGCGTCTATGATTTCTGGTGTAGGCTCCACATATTCATTAAACAGTTGATATCTAAACAAAAGCTTAATTAAATAAGTTAGATATTCTCTACTGTTACAATAAACCGATGATTGAATATTTCTACCAATTCTTCTTCCTACTCGTAAAGTGCTGTATAGCTTGTTTAAGGCTTCCTCGTTGCCAATTGTTATCAAAGAGGTCTTACTAGTGTTTTGTAATACTAATAACCCTTGAATCGAGTTTTCCTTGGTACTATTAAAATCAATAAGTTGAATTTCATCTAATATTAAAGCTCCAACAGCAAATTTTTCAAATAACTCCGTTATCTTTTGTTGTTTAGCACCTAAATTTCTAGCGCTATTAATCATTTTTTCATATATGTTGACATCTAGAGCTTGATCTATGGCGCGACCTATTTCAGCATACAGCATGCCAAAGTTTGAATTAGCTGGACAACTCACAATTAAATAAACTATTTGAATAGCATTACCGTTTTCAAAATTATGTTGAATGACTTGAGGATAATGACTTAGTAGTAATTCTAAACTACTTGATTTTCCTGTTCCCGATAAACCTGTTAAGCTGAATCCAGGATCGCTTCCTTTGCCAGTGTTCCCTACTAATTTATAAGTTTTAGTAAAAGGATCTAAAACTTGTGTTTTTGAACGATAGGCATTTAATAGGCTATTATAGAACTCAATTTCAAGCTCGGTTTCAAAAGGCAGATAAAATCTTAATTCAGATAATTGACTAAGTAGAATACGCTTTTGTGCATCGGAATAAGATTTTAACTTCTCTGAATCGAAACCGGGGATTGTTCTAGTATAATTTTTCATCCTTTCTTTATCGTCGGTTAATGGGAACGGAAGAGCTTTTATATAAGGATTATCCTTATCTAGTTCGCAAATTGGTTCACTATAAATCGCCTCTACTCTACTAAGGTAACCGTTTTGATTATATTTATTTTCCATAATCGTCCATCTCCTCTAGCATAGCTATTAAATCTGAAAATTGATGCTCTTTATCATCGTTAATTTGCTTTTGATTTTTGCCTTGTATAGGCATTATTAAGTTATCAAGTTGATTTTCTTCTTTTGCGATTTTTCTGTTTTCTCTTAAATTTTTAGCTGTTGTTTCAACCTTATTTTTGTTAAGTCTTTCTTTAATTTGCTGCTGTTTTTCTTTAACGGCGATGCTTAAAAGTTGATTATCTTCTAGCCCTTTCTTGTCTTGTTTAGACTTTTCTTTTCTTAGTATTTCATATTCTGGAAGTGATGTTTTAACATAATCAGCCATACCGGTTTTATTAATATTTAAATATAGAGTATGTATTTTTCCATCCGCAGCATAGTAAAGATTATTAACACAACGAGAATCAATTCTGCATTTCAGTGGAAGTTTTTTGGTACCAGCTTTTATCATTTGTTTAAACAATTCTTCATCGTCCAAATTAATATATTTAAGACCTTTAAAAGTTACACCGTCTTTTGATATGGATGCTTTAACATCTTCTAACAAAGCAAATCTAAAATTATCTTCATTAGTGATGACTCTAGGCATTCCGTATTTATTAACACCATATTGCCAAATTTCATATGGTATAGGTTTGACCTTCTTCTTTCTCATATCACGTGTTAAAGGATATTCTTTCATATACTTGCCATTATGAGATACGACAGTTAGATACAATAGTTCTTTAAAATCATTTAATGTCATAGAGGCGGTTTCTTGATGTTTAGAATCGTGTCTTTTTTCAATTAATCCATTATTTTCGAATAGCCAATTATTAGTTGAATGAAATTGATGAAAAGATTGTTCAACCAATCCTTTTAAAGAGCCTGTTCCTGGTGATACATTTTCTTTTTGTATATTAAGCTCATTGCAAATTCTTTCTAGCTCATAAGAAATGTATTCAGAACCATAGTCGCTTCTTAATCTATGTGGTAAGAAATGATCTGGCCATATATTTGGAGAAATATTAATCCCGTATTCTTTGCATACTTTGACTTTATCATCAATTAAGTTTAATAAACAATTAGTAATACCTCTAATCGAATTGTTTTCATAAGATGCCGATACAGCAATAATGCAACGAGAATAAACATCTATCACTGTATATACTATTGGTCTTCCTATCACGATACTATGATCGTCATCGCTTACTAAGGTTACATCAGTTTCACATTCATCTATTTCAACTATAGACATAGGACCATCAGCATCTAGTGTGGCATCGCTTAATAGAAGCCTCTCATTGTTTCGCTGTTCTTGTTTTGATGTTTTAATAGCATTTTCTTCTTCTGGATCAATAGCTTTATTACAATAGTAACAAAATTGCCTATACGTTGGTCTTTCATTTGCTGGAACCAACTCTCTTAAAATACAATCGTCTTTTTCTTTAATTATTGTGTAATTCTCTAACAACATTAACTCAAACGCATCTTTCTTTGTAGTAGCTCTGCCAGATAAATAGATTTTTATAGCTTTATCAAAATTGGATAAGGCTGTATTGTTCAGTATAAGTCCTGTATCCATTTCTCCTTGTGCTTTTCTTCCAGTTTTGACTTTGTATGTATAAGCTTTGTTTTTATTATTTTGCCCCTTTTTAAGGCATAAAGAATTTATATCTAATCCTGATTGAAGATATTTTCTTATAACTTCCCACGCACTTTTCTTGGTCATATGATATTTTTCTTCACAATTATCAAATATTTCCTTGTTCTTGCTGGTTTTGATTTCTATAAAAGTTGGACCGAATAAATTTGTAATGTCATCAATTAATTTGGCTTTATTGTTATAGAGCTGTTTCATATCTTCGTTCCACTTGCTTTTATCATAGTAAGGCAATGGCGTTGATGATTTTTTACTATATTTACCGTTTCTTATTTTTTCATCAAGCACATCATATTTCTCGGTGAGAAAATTAATTGCTGAAGAATTTTTATTAACCATAACAACCAAATTATTTTTATACGCAATGACGGTATATTCGTTGTCTTCAATAGTGATTATTTCACCAATTTTAATGATGATGTTTTCCATTTTTCAATTTCTTCCTTTCTTTCAGTTATTATTTGTTCATAATCCAACGGCTTATCCATATCAACAATAAGGAGTTTTCTAGCAATCAAAAATTTTAAAAATGATATTTCATCAGGAAAATAATCTAAATCATAATAGTGAGTTACGTTTCTAATGTTCTTATACCTGGCGATATTTAACTCATCTTTGCTGATAAGTCTCCAAGGAATGTTGTGTTCTTTCCAATATTTCTTTTCTATAAATAAATTATTATATTTAAGATTGTTCATGCTAGTTTTTATTGATATCGCAAAGTTGCCGGTATCTCTAATAACATATAGATCAGTAGTTAAAACTGTCGGCTCACCATTTTTAAATGGGTGCGATATTCCATAGTCCTTAGCTATTTTTAAAGTATCTTTTATTGGGAGAGGATATTGTTCTTTTATGTCAATAACATTATCTTTCCATCTCAATAAGTGCCAAGCAATAACCTCGGCTTGAGATAATAGATGAACAGTTCTACCGGTTTTATAATCAATTACACACGCCGCAGTACCTAATGAGCCAAATTCTCCAACTTGAATATAAGGCTTATATTTAGCATTATCACCAGTTCCCATTTTTAGTTTATATTTTGTATGTTGACTTTTAGAGCGCATATTCAAAGTTCCTATCTTGGTATTGCCTAATGTAATCTAAATCTAAATTATTTACTTTTATGTAACGATACATTGCTTCCTTGATACCGTCGGTTTTATAGTTGTACAGGCCATATTCAATAAAGCTAATTATCATATGTTCCTTGTGTTTGTTTTGATTATAATTTTCTGGCAATGGGTAAATGTAGAACGTTTTACCTCTACAATAGATTTCTCTCTTTTTGTTGGTTTTATTAGTACATATATGAAAAACGCCATTCCAGTCTAGACCTAAGGTTTTTAAGAAATATGTTTTAGTAGGATATCCAATCGCGTCTTTACCAACTATATATGTTTTAACTATTTGTTCTTCAACAGTTAAATCAAGTTTTGTTAAAGAATAAATACCCTTTGAAATTCTAAACAGTTGGTTTTTATTAATTAATGTCAAAATAGCAGTATCTATACCCGAGAATGCTTTAGATAGATCACTAATAAATATCAAATCATCTTGTTTGTAGTTGCCAACAAGATGTTTATAAAATATTTGATTCTTCTTATTGTTTGAATTTTCTTCATTGCGACATGTTGTAATTGAGGGCTAATACAACTTTTATTTGTGATTGTATTTGTGTCGCTTTCAAAGCGACCTTTTTGTTTGCTTATTTTTATACACTTTAATTGTAAAAAGAAAAGAGGTAAACAAAGATGATTAAAATTTATCCAAGCTTTAAAGAAAAGGAATTTGTTGATCAACTTCCAAATAAAGAAGATATCAATATTGATAACTACAATGATGAAGTTATTAGACTAGCAATTGAGTGTAAATGTTCGAAGCTAGATTATGATCCTGATGTAACTGATGGATACAAGCTAATTGATGTATTCTTTAATACTAGAGAGTTATCTAAAACCAAGTATAGAGATGAAACTGATAGATTAATAAATGATACTAAAGTATATAGTAATTTATCACCATTGGCCAATAATGATAATCCAAGTGATGTAGCGATGTTAATTGGTGGAACACTAGAAGTATCAAATATCTTATCTAAGTATTATAAGGTTGCAGCACTTAACTTTGCGGATGGTAAAAAACCAGGTGGCTGGCCAGAAGATGGTTGTCTTACTCAAGAAGAGAATATATGTAGATGTTCTAATATGTATGAAGCTATTATTAGTGATAAATGTATTAAAGAATATTATCAAGTAAATATGGATAATGATAATCATGGTTTATGTACTGATACTGTTATTTATTTGCCAAATGTAACAGTATTTAAAGATGATCGCGATTACCATGAATTAGAGTCAACATTCAAATATGACATCATCACATGTCCTGCACCATCATGCCGTTTTAGAGATAATGATGAAGCGCTAATGGTATACAAAAGAAGAATCGAACAAATAGTATTATCAGCTATTAAGAACAATGTTGAATGTCTAGTGCTTGGCGCTTGGGGATGTGGTGCATTTGGCCAAGACAAGAAATTAATCGCACAAGCGTTTGTAGATGTTTTAAACAAGTATTCTGGATATTTTAAGTTAATAGTATTCGCAATGAAAAACACTCCTAAATGGAACCAAGATCGTCCTTATGATGTTTTCTATGATGCTATAGATGAAAAATATAAGGGAGTATTTTATGTAGAAGAAATAAATAATCTATTAGCCCTTAGAAATTTCATATAAATGAATATTAACTAGTACCCTATAAAGAGCGCATCAGAGCCTCAAGTCGTTTTTGTATCTACTTGTAATTTTTCTCTTTCGTGTTTATATAAAGCTGATGTGTTCTTTAAAGGGTACTAGTAATAAAAACAAGAGGTATTAAAATGTTAGAATTAAATAAAGGAAAACCAATCTTACTGTTGATAAGCATCTTATTATTGCTTATTTGGTTTATATATCGTTGGATATATAAGAAACACAAGAGATGGATACTAGCTTATTATCTAAGAAGATTGGATATGCTTAGTAAGCATTCAAAGGTTATAGGCGACTTGCTGAAAAGATATCCAAATCAGTTAACTACGATATTAGTTGATGTAGCGATGTTTATTCTGATCAAGCAACACAAATTTATAAGTTATAGAACAACAGAAATAATGAATATTGATATAGAATGGAGAATTAAAAATGGAAAGAGAATTTGTAGTATTAAACATTAATGGTGAAAAGATGAATGAATTGTTGCATATATTAGAAGAATATAGAGATAGTTTAAGCAACGACGATAAAACAAAAATTAAGAAAGTAAATAATATGATTAGAACTTTAGAAAATAATGCAAGATTTTTTGAAGAAATAGAGTGCTTAGATGAAATATAGAAAGATATAAAAGTTAATAAGTTTGCGTTAGTAAGGAGGATAAAAATATGGCAGATACACCGGTACCAAAAGATATGCGGAAAGATAATGATGTTGTATGGGAAACATCTAAAACGAATGTAAATCGTTTCTTAGAAGCTCAAAATAGATGCATAAATGGTAAGACTATGTATGAATTAGCTTTACAAGAAATTATTAATGGCTATAAGTGTGGACATTGGATATGGTATATATTCCCTCAATTAAAAGGATTGGGAAGAAGCTTTAATTCTTACTACTATGGTTTAGATATAAATGAAGTAGATGACTATGCTGATAATGAAGCTCTATATAGTAGACTAATAGAAATCACAAAGGCGCTACTAGAAAATGATAAACCAATAGAAGATATAGCTGGTTCTATTGATGCCTTAAAGATTAAATCTTGTATGACGTTATTTTATTTGAAAACTAATAATGAACTATTTAAGAAAGTCTTAGATAAGTTCTATGATGGTAAATATTGTGAATATACAAAGGAGGCACTTAAATGATTACGATGTATTTTTTATTTAAATTGCTTATGTGGATGGTTAAGATTTCGCTGTATATTATGTTTCTTCCAATCATAATCATTTGGAAAATATTTACTTGGCCATTTAGATGACTGAAGATGACGTTGAAATCGGCGTTTGACATTTATTGATTTAAATTTTCAAATGATAATCCTAACTTGAATCGCATTTAAATTAACAAATACACCTAATAAATAAGCTTTAATATATTACTTTTAAACACACAAACAGCCAAGCAATAATTTTATTTTTAAACACATTCATTGATTGTCGATTTGAAAATGACAATTTATTTTTCGCTATTATATAATTTATATATAGCAAACAATAACTTATTTGCTATATTAACAGCAAGCAACAGGAGGGGAATATGGAATTATACGTATATAAAGGATTTGATACTATTTTTTTAAAAACGATCGATAAGGAGCCTTTGATCGAAAGTAATATAGAAGACAAACTAAATCCGTTAAGTTTCGACAAATCTATAAAAAAACAATTGAAGATATCTCTTTTAAATATGGATGATGATGAAAAGAAATGGACTACTTATGAAGAATATACCCAAATCATTAATGATGTTAATGACAAAATTATTGATGAGAATTTAAAAGTCACTATCTTTAAAAACAATCTATATCCTGATTTTTATCCCGTTCACTTTGATATCAATGATGATTTATACAGTCAACTTTATAATCAGTCTAAATTCATACCAATTTCAGATGAATCTGGTGAATGCAAAAAAATATTAGAAATCTATTCCGAATTCATAAAAATCGATAATTCCTACTATAGTAGCTACCATAATTTAGAAAACCTGGAAGATAAAGGAAAGGGAATAAAATGTTTAGACTATTACCCAACTACTATCAAAATTGAGGATAAAGAGATTAGTAGCGATTATGACCTTATTTTCAACAATGATATAGAAACTTTTTTAAAGCAATTAACAGATATTCAAACATTAAAACCAAAAGTTGTTGCTGTTAAGCCGTTAAATCAAGATGCGGCAAGAAGAATGTTATGTTCTCTAAAAGCATACTGTCAAAAGAATAAGATAGAATTGATCTTATTTAAGGAGCTTTTGCCAGAAGAAAAGGAAGTTAATGATGAATTGATCAAAATAGCAAGAGAAGATATCGGTATCTCCGATTTTAGCGATTTTAGAAATATCAAGTTTTATAAAGCTCCAGATGAAAACAAAGAAACTATCGAAATATCTCAAGGGCAAATAATTAGAGAGATAATTAAACAAGCTGAGCTTTCTTATAATGATGAAACAAAAAGAAAATCGAGAGATATTTTCATAACCGCCTCAACAGGAGCTGGAAAATCAGTGATGTTTCAAATACCATCTGTTTATCTAGCGAAAAAATATAATAAACTAACAATAATTATCGAGCCTGTCAAAGCACTGATGCAAGATCAAAAAGAGAAACTTAAAAAAAGCGGATATACAAGAGTAGAAACTTTTAATTCAGATTTAATATCTCAGATAGATAAAGAGAAAGTTATTCAAAAAATAAAAAACGGCGAGATAGATTTGTTATATCTAAGCCCAGAAACTCTACTATCTTATTCAATAGAATCGTTGATTGGTGATAGAGAAATCGGATTATTAATTGTTGATGAGGCTCACATTGTCACAACTTGGGGCATAGGCTTCAGACCAGACTACTGGTATCTTGGCGGATATTTAAATAGGCTAAGAAATCAAATACAAACATACGCAGGTAAAAAAAGAAAAACATACAATTTTCCAGTGTGTGCATTTACAGCTACAGCAGTTAATGGCGGCGTGGATGATTCAGTTGGAGATACGATAGAAAGCTTATATATGAATAATCCTATTAGATATATAGGCTATGTTAGGAGAGATGATATAAGTTTTGATGTTATTCATAAAGAAAATAAAAAAATTCCTAGAGATGAATACGAAAACGCAAAAGCTAACGATTTAAGTTTAAGGGTTGAAAATTGGGTTAAAAATAAAGAAAAAACAATAGTTTATTTTCCGTATGCTTCTCAAGCACAAAATGCATATCTTGGTTTAAAACAATTTACAGGGACCTATTGTGACAAAAAGAATATAGGCATATACACAGGTAGAAATATCGATGGGTTGAGCGCAGAAATTTTTGCTGATAGTAAACAAGAAGTTTTAAGGGAATTTAGAGATGGTAAAAAGATCGTAATGTATGCGACAAAAGCGTTTGGCATGGGCATTGATATTAATGATATAAAAAATGTTTATCATTATGCTCCTTCCGGAACCCTTTTTGATTATGTTCAAGAAATAGGAAGAGCAGCAAGAAAGAACACAATAGATGGTGTAGCGATTATAGATAGCTATTATAACGACTATTCATATATGAAGTCACTTTTTGGAATGTCTTCTATCAGAGAGTATCAAATCAAAGCTGTTCTTGAAGGCATATATAATGTGTATAAAAATAAAAAATCTAGAAATTTCTTAATTTCACCTGAGTCATTCACTTATATTTTTGGTAAACAATCAAAAGATGATAAACAATCTGAAAAATCATGTATCAATAAACTAAAAACATGTCTTTTAATGATTGAAAAAGATTTCTATGAAAAAAATAATTACAAAGTGATTGTATCTAGGCCGCAAAGTGTTTTCACAAAAGCTTTTGTGTGCGTAAAAAAAGAATGCGAACTAAAAGTTAAAAATTCAAAGTATTTTGAATATTTTAAATTTGAGAAACAAGCTAGAGATCATGAACGAAGGTTTGATAGAGTTCAAGGATCAATAGTAACCGATATGGGCGATATCTATTCGATAGATTTAAAAAGAATTTGGGAAGAGTTTCATTCAGGAATTTCATTTCCACAATTTAAATACTACTTTTTCTCAAATAACGGAATCGAAACAAGCGACAACATTATGATGCCTGAAATAAGGAAATATCTTATCCCTAGGCAAAAGGTACAGGTAGAGGCTAAAGGAGATAGAATTTTGAGTGATATACGCCAAAATATATATCAGGATTTCGAGTATATATCAAATATGTTGAACTCGGATTTTGGAAAAAGCTACTTTACAACCGAAGATTTTATTGCAAAACTTAGCAAAAGGTTTGATAAATCTGTTGCTAGAATAATCGGAAATTCGCTTTTTGAATTAGTTGATCCAGAAATGAGACATGTTAAGAGAAGAATAAATGAGGCAACAGGTTCCGTAAATTATTCCTTGGTTGGAAGTGGAACCTTTATAGAATGCATGAGAAAGCCTATTTCAAAATCAAGCTTAGTAGGTAGTTTAACAATGTCAAGTTCTGAGAGTAACTATACATCTTTCGTAAACTTGATAGGCGATGAAGCTACAGCGAAAGCTTTGAAATTATTATCGATTTTCGATTATATAACTTATGATGTTCAAGGTGGTGAAGAGCCAGAAATATTTATACGTTTAAATAGCCCGGAGGTTTTAAGACGTGTTGTTGCTGGATCATATTATAAAAATTCATATATCAAAAAGGCTAAAGAGAAACACGAAAGAGACGTAGAAATATTAATGAACTTCTTTATGACCTTGGATTCAAACAACGAAAGATGGGACTATATAGAGGAGTATTTCTTAGGGAAAGATGTGCTAGCCGGTAGAGAGAAAAAAGATATTAACCCAACAAAAATGATAAAGCTACTTGATAAAGAGCATTCATATCAAACGACGGATATGTCTGGTTGGGCCGATATCGAAAACTATCTAACAGATGAAGATTTTGACGGCTTAAAGCCTTTAATAGAACATGGAATATCTATTCCAGAATATATAACCACCATTTTAAAGAAAAGTGAATTTGGCGACGAAATACTTGTATCATGGCCATCACTAGGTATTTTGATTTGCAAACGAAACGCAACAGAAAGAGCAATGAATTTCTTTAAATCAAAGGGCTGGCACGCATATAGAGCAGATGAGATTGACTATGAAAAAATTTTAGAGGAGTTTAAACAATAATGGCACACATCTTTCCTAGCAAAGAAGATCTTGATGATATCCCGTACTCTGAAAGAATCGTGTACGATCAACTCTCGAAACTCCCTGACGTTTTTTATATTTTTCACTCGGTTAGGTGGAATAAACAAAGCTCAAGATTTAGTTCCACTTGGAAAGAGAATGATTTTTTGATTCTTCACAAAAAACTAGGGGGTTTAGTTCTAGAAGTAAAAGGAGGAGATATAGAATACAAAAATGGAGTTTTCTTCCAAATAAATTCTAAAACAAAGGAAAAAACTGTTCTTGATTCAAACAAAAGAAACGACCCTTTATCCCAAGCGATAGATGGAACTTATCATTATAGAAGATTAATCGGTAGCTTATCTAGCAGCTTCCCTATCGAATGCGTAGTTTGGTTTCCTTCTTGCAAAATAGGCGATAAAATCAATAAATTTCCATTAGCTTATAGAGAAATAGATAAAGCTATTTTAGATTCAGAAAGTATAAAAAAGGGTGCTCAAAGTATCTTTGACATCTTTGATTTTTATGAAACAAGTGACAAAACAAATGTAACTGATAATGAATTTAAAAACATAGTTGATCTTATTGCCTCTGATTTTGAATTAATAACAGCGCCAGATATAAAAAAGAACGAGCTTGATTATACATTTTTAAAATTAACAAAAGAGCAAACAAGTTTACTTGACTACATCACAGAACAAAATTGCGTCACAATTCAAGGAGTAGCTGGAACCGGAAAAACACTTATTGCGAAAGAAGCCGCAAAAAGGCTAGGTGAAGGCAATAGAAAAGTGTTGTTTTTGTGTTTCAATAGATTGTTATTTATTGACCTCTTACATAGATATCCATACAAAAATGTAACATATTACAATATTAATTCCTTCATTTCTAAATACAGCAACGGTGCTGACGCTTGTAAAAGTGAATTAAGAATAAAAGAATTAGCTAAAATTTCAACTGAAAAATTAGACTTTGATGATGTGATTATCGATGAAGCGCAAGACTTTGAAAACGATGAAATCTTATATTTTAAAAACTATGTATTAACCAAAAACGGTCACTTTATGGCCTTCTATGACAAAAATCAATTACTTACAACAAGCGAGGTCCCGGATTGGATTACAAATGCAGAATGTAAACTCATTCTCACAAAAAATTGTCGAAATACAAGGCAAATAGCGTCTACTGCTTATAATGTAATCGACAAGGAATTAAATCAGCAAGTGATGATGGTTGATGGAAAAATAACTGGTATTGTTTTTGCTGAAAATAATCCAATTGAGAAGTTACACGGATTAATAAAAGAGGTAACTTCAGAAGAAAATGGTTACACAAATAGCGATATTACTATTTTGTCTTTATGTAAAGAAGAAAAGTCTTTTCTGTTTGATATTAACAACATTTTAGGAATTCCTATTTCTAGAGAAAGGAATAATAATACAATATTTTTTACCACATCAAGAAAGTTCAAGGGTTTAGAAAGCCGTGTAGTAATTGTGATAGATGTTAACAAAGATTGTTTTGAAGATGAAAAAAGTAAAATGAATTTCTATGTTGCTTGTTCGAGAGCTACACACTATTTGTCCATAATTGTAAGTGGAGATAACGATGAGATTAAAGATATCGCTAAAACGATTGATCCTTTGTTAAAATATCGTCCAGAAGCTTGCATTGCAATGAAAACCAAATCAAAAAAATTATTATTATAGACATGCATATCATTTATAATTGATTCACTAAAAATGACGTAAATTTATGTATCATTTTTATGGTGTGTCGAGCATGATGCACATCTAGTACAGTTAACTGTACCACGGGTATTTACC
>CAVCDR010000115.1:0-12291 GCA_963601025.1 Agathobacter sp.
TTATCAATGGTGTATAATAGTCACATAAGGAATATTTATGAATATAGATCAAATTAAAACTTTTTTGGCGGTTGTGGATTATGGAAATATTTCTTCAGCTGCAGAAAACTTGTTTATCACTCAATCCAATGTTTCTAAAAGGCTTAGGAGCTTAGAAGATGAATTAGGTGTTGAACTAATTTTAAGGCAGAAGGGTATACGTAATGTGCGTTTAACAGAATATGGAATTAAATATGTACCAATTGCTAGACAAATGCTTACTTTATTGGATAGTTCAAATAATTTAAAGAATATTGAGGATGTTAGAACTATAAGGATTGTTGGGGCTGATGCAGCAAATAGCTTTACTTTAGTGCCTTTATTTAAGGAGCATATCAAAAAATATCCTAATATTAAACTTTCCATTTCTACTCATCATTCTAATGAAATATATACACAAATTGAAAATAATGAAGCGGATATTGGTTTTGTGTTTAAGAAAGCAAATTATTCTTTTCTTTTAAGTAGACCAGTTTACCGTGAACTTATGTATCTAGCATGTAAAAAAGGTAGTAAATATTATGATGGTTATGATCCATCTTTATTAGAAGCTGAAAAGGAAGTTTATCTATATTGGGACCATAGTTTTCAAGAATGGCATAATCAATATATTAATCCAACAGATAACAAACTTGTGACGGTTAATGTTGGCAGCATGATGCAACTATACTTAGATGAAATAGATAACTTTGCGATTGCGCCTATTTCAATAATTGAGGCTATGCGTGCTAGCAAGAATAATGACATTGTTTATTATCGTTTAAAGGATTCGCCTCCACCTCGAATTTGTTATGAAGTGAAAAGAAGAAATCCGGATTCTTATCAAGAGAATGCGATTAAGACATTTGAAGATGAACTAACAGCTTTTGTTAAGGCGAATAGGTATGTATGTACTTATGAATCTTGGATGGGTGGAGATGATTAATAATTTACGCTATTTTAGTGAAAACTTTAACATTATGTATGTGTATTGAATTGCATAATTTGTTATAATTATTGAGGTTATAGGAGGAAAATTTAAATGGCTAAAAAGTTAGTTACTGATTTAGATGTAACCGGTAAAAAAGTGATTGTCAGAGTAGATTTCAATGTTCCTTTAAAGGGCGGTGAAATTACAGATGATAATCGTATTGTTGCTGCACTTCCAACTATTAAATATTTAGTTGAAAATAAGGCAAAAGTCATCTTATTATCTCATCTTGGTAAGATTGATTACAAAAAGAGTGATGAGGAAATTGCGGCTGCTAAAAAGAAAAATAATATGGCTCCTGTTGCAGCTAGACTTCAAGAATATCTAAAGGATACTAAGGTTGTCTTTGTTGACGCTACTAGAGGCGAAGCTTTAGAAAAAGCAGTTAGCGAATTAAAAGATGGTGAAGTTCTTCTAATGCAAAACACTCGTTATGAAAAGGGCGAATCAAAGAATGATGAAGAATTAGGCAAATATTGGGCTTCGCTTGGTGACTTATATGTTTCTGATGCATTTGGTTCAGTTCATAGAGCTCATGCAAGTACAGTAGGTATTCCAACTTATCTTCCAAGCGCTGTTGGTTTCTTAATTGAAAAGGAATTAAAGTTCTTAGGTGATGCTGTTGAAAATCCAGTTAGACCTTTCGTTGGTATTTTAGGTGGTGCTAAAGTAGCTGATAAGTTAGCTGTTATCTCTAATTTACTTGAAAAGTGTGATACTTTAATCATCGGTGGTGGTATGGCTTATACTTTCTTAAAGGCTGAAGGCAAGGAAGTTGGTAAGTCACTAGTCGATGATACTAAGTTAGATTACTGTAAGGAAATGATGGATAAGGCTAACAAGTTAGGCAAGAAGTTATTACTTCCTGTTGATACTGTTGTTGCTGATAGTTTCCCTGATCCAATTGATGGTCCAGTTGTTACTGAAGTTGTTTCAAGTGATGCAATTCCAGCTGATAAGGAAGGTTTAGATATCGGCCCTAAGACTGCTGAATTATTTGCTGAAGCTGTTAAGTCAGCTAAGACTGTAGTATGGAATGGCCCTATGGGTGTATTTGAAAATCCTACTCTTGCTGCTGGTACTAATGCTGTTGCTAAGGCTTTAGCTGAATGCGATGGTACTACTATTATCGGTGGTGGTGATAGTGCAGCTGCTATTAAGCAACTTGGTTATGCTGATAAGGTTAGCCATGTTTCTACAGGTGGTGGAGCTTCTCTAGAATTCTTAGAGGGTAAGGGTTTACCTGGTGTTGATGTTATCAAGGAGAAATAATTGATGAGAAAACCTATTATTGTCGGCAACTGGAAGATGAATAAAACAATTGCTGAAACTGAAGCATTTTTAAAGGAAATTGATCCATATGTTGCTGGCATTGAATCTTGTGAATATGGTATTTGTGCTCCATACACTGATTTATATGTTGCTGTTAAAGGCAGCAAGAATCTAGTTGTTGGTGCTGAAAATTGTCACTTTGAGGATAATGGTGCATTTACTGGTGAAGTTTCTATTCCTATGTTAAAAGAAATCGGCATTGCATCTTGCGTTATTGGTCATAGCGAAAGAAGACAAATGTTTGGCGAAACAGATGAAGCTGTAAACAAGAAGGTAAAGAAATTACTTGAAAATGGTATTATGCCTATTATGTGTTGTGGCGAAACTGAAGCCGAATTTGATGCTGGTAAGACTGAAGAAAAAATTAGATCACAAGTTAGTGCTGGTTTAGCTGGTTTAGCTAGTGAAGATGTTAAGAAAGTCGTTGTTGCTTATGAGCCAATTTGGGCTATTGGTACTGGCAAGAGTGCTAATACTGAAATTGCTGAAAAGTGCTGCGCTATTGTTAGAGATGAAATTAGAAAAATGTATGGCGATGCTGCTGATGCGGTTAGAGTTCAATATGGTGGTTCTGTAAAGCCTAACAATATTAAAGAATATATGGCTATGGAAGATATCGATGGTGCCTTAATTGGTGGTGCTAGTTTAAAAGTTGATTCTTTCAAAGAAATAATTGATGCTACAAAGTAAGGAGAAGAAAAATTAATTATGCCTGGAATTATTGATGTTTATGCAAGAGAGATTATTGACTCTCGTGGTAATCCAACTGTTGAAGTTGAAGTTGTAACTGAATCTGGTGCTTTCGGTAGAGCTATGGTACCTTCTGGTGCTTCTACTGGTGAAAGAGAAGCTCTAGAACTTAGAGATGGTGATAAGAGCCGTTACCAAGGTAAGGGTGTTCTTAAGGCTGTTGAAAATGTAAATGCTATTATCGGCCCTGCTATTTTAGGCATGGATGTTACTGATCAAGCTGCAATTGATAAGACTATGATTGAACTTGATGGTACTAAGGATAAGAGTAAGCTAGGTGCTAATGCTACACTTGGTGTTTCTTTAGCTGTATGTAGAGCTGCTGCTGATTACTATGGCATGCCTTTATACAAATATATCGGTGGTGCTAATGGTAAGGTATTACCAGTTCCTATGATGAATGTATTAAATGGTGGTAAACATGCTGATTCTTCAGTAGATATGCAAGAATTCATGATTATGCCAGTTGGTGCTCCTTCATTTAAGGAAGCTATTAGATGGTCTTCTGAAGTTTTCCATACTTTAAAGAAAGTATTAACTAAGAAGGGTTATAACACAGCTGTTGGTGATGAAGGTGGTTATGCTCCTAGTTGCACTGGTGGTAATGAAGAACCTCTAGAATTAATCGTTGAAGCTGTTAAAGAAGCTGGTTATGAGCCTTGGAAGGATTTTGGTATTTGTCTAGATCCTGCTTCTAGTGAATTCTATAATGAAGAAACAGGTAAGTATGAATTAACTAAGTCTGGTGATGGTATCAAGACTAGTGAAGAAATGATTGACATGTATGCTGCTTGGGTTGAAAAGTATCCTATTCTTTCAATCGAAGATGGTTTAGCTGAAAACGACTGGGATGGTTGGAAAAAGTTAACTGATAGACTTGGTGATAAGATTCAACTTGTTGGTGATGATCTATTTGTTACAAATGTTGAATATCTACAAAAGGGTATTGATCTAGGTGTTGCTAATTCAATCTTAATCAAGTTAAACCAAATTGGTACTTTAACTGAAACTCTAGATGCTATCGAATTAGCTAAGACTCATGGTTATACAGCTGTAGTATCTCACAGATCTGGTGAAACAGAAGATACAACAATTGCTGATTTAGTAGTTGGTGTAAATGCTGGTCAAATCAAGACTGGTTCAATGAGTAGAACTGATAGAATTGCTAAGTACAATCAATTAATGAGAATTGAAGATGAACTTGGTGAAGTTGCTCAATATAAGGGTAAGAAAGCTTACTACAACGTTGATATTAAGTAATTAAACTAAACTAGGAGAGCTTAGGCTCTCCTTTTTAAATGGTGTTTCTAAATATGAATGAGATAAGAAATTATATTAGCGATATAGAACAAGAAATATTAGATAAAGATAGAATGCTAAGGGCCTATGAAATATATGGTGATTCTTTGTATTCTAGAGAAAATGATTTTATGCATTTTACTTCTAGTTCAATGATTCTTAATCAAAATAAAGACAAAGTATTAATGGTTTATCACAATATCTATGATTCTTATTCTTGGACTGGTGGTCATAATGATGGTGATAAGGATTTCTTAAGTGTTGCTTTAAAGGAAGCTAAAGAGGAAACGGGATTAAGTGATTTTAAGTTATTGAAAAGTGGCATCGCATCAATTGAAATTCTTCCAGTTAAGGCCCATGTTAAAAGAGATAAATACGTGGGTACTCATTTGCATTTAAATGTATCATTTTTGTTGGAGGCAGATGATTCTTTGATGCTACATATCAAAGAAGATGAGAATAGTAATGTCAAATGGATTCCTATTAAAGAATTAGACAAATATATTAGTTTAAATGATATTGAAATGCTTCCTATATATAGGAAAATACTAAGAAATTATTTATAATTATGGAGTTGAGAGAGGTAATTGATGGATAGAGAATTGGTATTAGTTATTGATTTTGGTGGTCAATATAATCAACTTGTCGCGAGAAGAGTAAGAGAGTGCAATGTCTATTGTGAGATTTATTCTTATAAGGCAGCGCTTGAAAAGATTAAAGAAAAAAATCCTAAGGGTATTATTCTAACAGGTGGTCCAAATTCTGTATATGAAGAAGGTGCTCCAAGTGCTAGTAAAGAATTATTTAATTTGGGAATTCCAGTATTAGGACTTTGTTATGGTGCACAACTTATGGCCCATGTATTAGGTGGTAAGGTTGAAAGAGCGGCTAATAGAGAATATGGTAAGACTGATATTACACTAGATGATAGTTCAGATCTTTTTAAGGGTATTAGTACTAATAATACTTGCTGGATGTCTCATTTTGATTATATTTCTAAGCTTCCTGAAGGCTTTAAGTCGGTAGCTCATACAGAGAATTGTCCAGTTGGAGCAATGGAATGTAAAGATAGAAATCTATATGGCATTCAATTCCATCCCGAGGTTCTTCATACTCCTGATGGCACAAAGATGTTATACAACTATGTAAGAAACATTTGTGCTTGCAAGGGTGATTGGAAGATGGACTCTTTTGTAGAAGAGTCTATTAAACAAATTAGAGAAAAAGTAAAAGATGGTAAAGTACTACTAGCTTTATCAGGCGGCGTTGATTCATCAGTTTGTGCTGGTTTACTTGCAAAAGCGATTGGTAATCAATTAACTTGTGTGTTTGTTGATCATGGGTTACTTAGAAAAAATGAAGGTGATGAAGTTGAAAATATCTTTGGCCCTAATGGTGATTTTGATTTAAATTTCATTAGAGTTAATGCACAAGAGAGATATTATAGTAAGCTAAAGGGTGTAACTGAACCTGAAAGCAAGCGCAAGATTATTGGCGAAGAATTTATTAGGGTCTTTGAAGAAGAATCTAAGAAGATTGGCTCTGTCGATTATCTAGCACAAGGTACTATTTATCCAGATGTTGTTGAATCAGGTTTAGGTGGCGAGTCAGCTGTTATTAAATCCCATCATAACGTTGGTGGTTTACCTGATTATGTTGATTTCAAGGAAATCATTGAACCTCTTAGAAATCTATTTAAAGATGAAGTAAGAAAAGTAGGTCTTGAACTTGGCTTACCAGAAAGCCTAGTGTTTAGACAACCTTTCCCAGGACCAGGACTTGGCATAAGAATAATTGGTGAAGTTACTGCTGAAAAGGTAAAGATTGTTCAAGATGCCGATTATATCTATAGAGAAGAAATTGCTAAAGCTGGCCTTGATAAGAATATTAATCAATATTTCGCTGCTCTTACAAATATGCGTTCTGTTGGTGTAATGGGTGATGAGAGAACTTACGATTACGCTATCGCTTTAAGAGCTGTTAAGACAATTGATTTTATGACAGCAGAGGCAGCAGATATTCCGTTTGATGTTCTTCAAACAATTATGTCTAGAATTATAAATGAGGTAAGAGGAGTTAATAGAGTATTCTATGATATTACTTCTAAACCTCCTGGGACAATAGAGTTTGAGTGACAGGTTGCAATTAGCTAGATTTTGTTTAAAAACTATTGCATATTACTAATAACAAGCCCTTCTATATAACGTGGAAGGGCTTGTTTGTTATATGATGTATATTGTTTCATTTGTTGCTAATACTGATGTATTTTTGATTTCTACTATTTGGCTTATCTGGGATAGTCATCTTAAGTTGGCCTGATTGCATAAGCGGAGCAATAAAGTTTTGAGTAAAGTATTTTATATCTTTAAATCCACAAATTGTTGCAATTTCTCTTTTTGTCTTAGGTTCAACACACAGTTCTAATATTTGTTTAGATATGTTAACTTGTGGGGTGACTTGTGAGTTAACTTGTGGGGTGACTTGTGGGTTAACTTGAGGGGCATAGTTTAAATTTTTTAAAGTTACTTTAAAATCCATTGCTGTTGATGAAAATTTAGGTTTAAATTCAGCTTTATATCCTGGAAGCATTTCTGTTTCGCTAATAATCTTTTTTAAACCACTTCCGCGTCTTTCCATATACTTCATGCGATGAAATAAATCGGCAATTACGGGATTTCTTCGCATAGAACGTATATTATAAATATCGTATTCTTGAATCGTTCCACCACCAAACATACCGCCTGGAGAAGCAATTTCTAAACGATCATCATACATTTCGATATGAATTTCACTGCCAAGCACTATATAATCACGGTGGATCAGTGCATTGACAATAGCTTCTGTTATAGCTCGTTCAGCATAATCAGGTTTATCTACTCTGTATTGTGCTTCTTTAACAAATCTGACTTTAGAATTGTTTTTAATAAAATCAGTAGCGCTCTTTAATAGATAGATTAAATTTCCTTCATATTCTTTATCATCTAGTGCATCATCGAAGATAGAACCTTTTTCTAAACCGTTCCATCTAGTGCAAAATATGCGAGAATTGTACACTATATGTTGATCAGCCATGAGTTTTCCGGCGTTTGTTAAAAAGCCATTTTTATCAGCTAAACCAAACGAAATATAATCGGATGGTTCAAAATGAAGACCAGTTCTTTCTAAATAAGTTGCTTCCAGGAGCGTGAAACTATAGTCCTTCTTTAAAGCATCTGTTAATAAAGTGTCAAATGATTGATTGGTTCCTTTTAGAATTAATTCATTGACGATGTAATCTGGAGCAATTACGCTTTCATTTCCAACACGAACATAAGCTTCCATAACGCCATCTGCTTTGTAATAATAAGGTGTAGAACGTCCAGATGAAACTTCTAAAGCCAATAGATTTTTATTATCTTCTACAAAAGGCTTTAAATTAAATTGAGGCAGCGGTGTTATACGTTCTTTAATTAAACGACTAATTGCTTCTGCATCGCTTTGCGCATTTGTTAATCCAATTGGTTCTCTATTATCTGAAATACCAAAAAATAAAGTTCCACCAATGCCATTAGAAAATGCGCTAACACTTTTTAACCAACTTTTTGGTTTCTTTGTTTCAAGTGCAACTTTGAAATCACATTCTGTCGCTTCGGCAATTAATTGTTCAATCATTATGCTTCCTCTTCTTTCTAAATGCGTATTGTTTGTCTATATTATACTTGGCATATTAAGTTGTTTCAATTTTCAAATCATTATTGTTTATTGTTTGTTTACTCACTTAATTGTCTATTTACATTTGATAAAGCGTATTTGACAACGTATGAAAACAAATTGATAAAAAACACCTCCAAACCGTGGTTTACAGGTGCTATAAGTAGGCCATTTTATGCACTTTTTAAGGGGTGGATGCAACATATTTCGTTGAGTTTGAATAATATCCAAAATGAAGAAAGTCCTTTATCCAAGGGACTTTTTTAATGCCTTAAGCACTCATGACAACATTTTGAAAACAATATTTGTATATCGTCCCTTAACTAAAGGCTTTCAGAAGGGTCCGAAATTGCACTTTTTAGTGAAAATTGGGTAAATTCCAGTGAATTTCAGACAAAATCGACCAATTTTAGGGTGTTTTTGGCCTAAAATAGCCCAACTTGTTAACCTAAGGTTAGCCATGGTTTGCAGGTTCTATAAAACATTAAAAAAGCCTTTAGAATAAGGCTTTTATGAGATTTTGCTTAACCAGGATAAACTTCAGTTTTTCCCTTTTTTCGCATTGCGAGTATCGTTTTTAATGTTAATTCAAGCATTTCATCATCATTTTCATCTTCTAATCCTTTGCCATAAAGGTTAATAAACTTAATAAGTTCATTTTGTAGGCTTCTAAATACATATGGATTTCCATATACAGCTACTTCTTTTCCTAGTAAAGAATTGATTATGAAATCTTGTTTTGTAAGTCCTGATATCAAGACTCTACGATTTAACATATCAACTTCTTCTTTAGACATTCTAAATCCTACAATTACGTTTCTAAGTCTCCCTTTTTGATCTGGATTCTTCTTGCTCATCTTTTTCACCATTTCTTGAAATGTTTAATTTCTTAGCAATCATAAGATCTTTATTAGGAAACATATGTGCGTATCGATAGGTTACTTTAACACTTTCATGTCCTACACGATTGGCAATATCTACTGCACTAAATCCCATTTCAATCAGCATAGATACGTGGGAATGCCTTAAATCATGGATACGTATTCTTTTAACACCGGTTTCTCTGCATCCTCGATCCATTTCATGATGAAGACCAGATTTAGTGATTGAAAAGATACGATCATCAACTTTTAAGTAGGGAAGTCTAGAAATATAATCTTTCATCTCGTCGGCTAGAAAATCAGGAAGCGTTAATACACGATTGCTTCTTCTAGTTTTAGGTGTTGTGATAACATCTTTACCTTTAATATGCTGATAGGATTTGTTGATTCTTAAAGTATTTTTTTCAAAATCAAAATCTTCATATGTTAAGGCAAGTAATTCACCAAGACGAATTCCACACCAATATAAGATTTCAAACGCATGATAACTTTCTTCTTTTTTCATCATTGATCTAGAGAAGGTAAGATATTCTTCTTTCGTCCAGAATTTCATTTCACTAACTTCTTCTTTGCCCATGTTGCCGGCAAGTCTAGCCGGATTGTTTTTTAATCCATAAAATCTAACGGCATAATTAAATAATGCACTAAGTTGATTATGGATCGTTTTAAGATAGGTTTGTTTATAGTTGTTATCTTTCATGACTTGATCTTGCCAATGGATAATATCTTTTGGTGTAATTTCATCTAGTTTCATTTCACCAAGATAGGGAACAATTTGATGATAAAAGATATTTTGTTTGGTTATCAATGTATTTTCTTTAATACGATGTTCCATTGATTCTAGATAGATTTCAACAAAGTTCTTAAATAAGATATCTGTACTATCTTTCTTTTTATCCACGAATAAGGATTCATATCTTTGAGCATCATATTTTGTTCTAAAACCACGCTTTGTGGTTTGTTTAACTTTGCCAGTCCAATCTTTATATCTTGTGACAACAAACCAAGTATTTCTTTGTTTATCTCTGTATACGGACATACTTGTTATCCTTTGTTTCTTCGTCTTTGCCAAAGAAGCGTTCATAGAAATAAGTACTAACAACTCTTCCTTTGACAGTTAGATAACCTTTTTTCTCTAGTTCTTCATTTAGAAGGCAGATATATTTATGTGCATATGAATCTGATCTCCCCATGATTTCTCCGACTTCTTTTGCTGATAAAAACCTTTTTTCTTGCATAAAACATTTCTCCTTTCAATGATGTTATAGATGTTTTTAAAAACACATTCACACATGCAAACCATGTTTGTGAAGTGCAAGACTTGTTTTAATTTGGTAATCAATCCTTGTCATTTGCCTTTTATCTAGTTTTGTAATTTTCTTTATTAATCGTGATTTATCAATAACTTTGATTTGTTCTAACATGACAATGGATTGGTATTTTAAATCTTTGTTGTAGCGAATTAAGTAATGTGTTGGAAGATGTGCTTTAGAGCTAACTTTGCTAGATAAACAAGCAACAATGGTTGTTGGACTATGTTTATTGCCAAGGTTATTTTGAATAACTAATACAGGCCTTACTCTAGCCTGTTCACTTCCATAGGCATCATTTAAATTGGCTAAATAGATTTCTCCTCGTTTAACTTTCATATTCGAAACTCTCTTTCTAATATGTAAAACCAGGATTTCTCCTGGTTGATCTTTAATAATTAGTATTTATCGTGTTTTCTATTTATCACCTGATTACCCGAAAACAAGGGAATACTATTCGACAAGATGAAAGCACGTCATCTTTCATTGGAGTCGCACCAACCCATCTTACGCGTGGGCCTATCGCTAGAAGTATCATTATCTTATATATCGTCATCGCACAATTTGCCAGATTGCTTGTTAATCTAAAGTATCATCGCTCGGTAAATAATTTACGTCATGGCGCAATAGGAACATAGCTCTTATATATAAGTTTTGTATCGAATAGTTGTTATTGAGTTTTCAAGGATCTATATGGAAGGGTATAATCCCCTTCACTATATGAGCCAATTGAAACACTCAATAATTGCACTTAATCTTATTTTTTTGATTTATATACTGTTTTTAGTTTGGAAAGTCTTCTTGAAATTGTATATGTAGGAAAACCTGTTATTTCTGATATTTCTTTTCCGTTATAGCCTCGATACATTAAGAAGACAATCATTTGTACATCAAATCCAAATTTATCTAGTGCCTCTGCAAGTGCAATACTATGAATTGAATTGATAAAATCTTCAACGGATGTTATTTCTTCTGTTGAATCATCGCATATGATTTCAAAAAAATTATCACATGGTTGAAATACGTGTTCGTAGTATCTACGATCTGAGTTAAATACTGTTCGATCGTAATCATAGATGAGCTTGATTTTATCTTCTGTCATACCATTTTCTCTCATGAATTTTTCATCCCTTTCTTTCCATTTTTTAAATCTGTTTTCTTCAGTTCTGTGGTTTTTAAATCTTGTCATTTCATCTTTCTCCTTTTAAACTCACACTTTTGAAGGAAGTAATCCTTCATATATGAGCCGACGAAAGATGACATGGATTGCAGTGCTTAAAAAATGAAAGAAAACCTCTTTCATGAAGTGTGTGCAATGATAAAAAAATGCAGATCGTTATAAATTGGATCTGCATCATTTGTTTGTGTTATTGGTTATTTATGAGAGTTGGATCTCTGATTTTTGTCATCAATATAATTAGAACATGCTTAAAATACATGTACAATAAGGAATATATTAAAAATAGATTTTAAAATAGCAAATATCATTTTAAAGATATATTTTTTATATAAGTTTAGGGTGTGTTATACTTTCTTTGTTGGGGGAAAAGAGGACTCAGTATGATTTGCTATAATCGTTTATTTAAATTATTAATTGATAAAGGTATGAAGAAGACTGAACTAGCTAATGCGGTAGGCATAACACCGAATACATTAGCTAAATTGTCTAAAAATGAAGTAGTCTCTATGGAGACGTTAATAAAAATATGTAAATATCTAGAATGTTCATTTGATGATATTGTTGAGATAAAGTAGTGAGTGGGGTAATTTATGAAATATAATGTTGTTGATTTGTTTTGTGGAGCGGGTGGATTGAGTTTAGGATTCCAAAATGCCGGATTTAATATATCTGGTGGCGTTGAATTTGATAGCACTGTAATCAAAACACATGAAAAAAATTTTCCAAATGCAATCAATATTTGTGCAGATATAAGAAATATTTCAGATGAAGACGTTTTAAAGAATTTTAAAGATAAGTCTGATGTTATTATGGGTGGTCCACCTTGCCAAGGGTTTAGTG
>CAVCDR010000116.1:0-12016 GCA_963601025.1 Agathobacter sp.
ATAACAATTTTAATTAATTATGGAGGTATTTATATGGAAAAATTAATTATTGAATTTCAACAAAGCCTTGATACAGTTCAACAAACAGAAGAGTTTGTATATCGTTTTTACGACTTAAACGAAAAAAACGAGAATGCGTTTGAATTTGGAAAAAAACATGTAAAAGAACATTGTAAAAAAGTAACTAGAGAATTTTCTGAAGATACTTTTAAAAATATGAAAACTATGGAAGAAGTTTATGAATTTATTAAAGAATTGTTTTTAGAAAATAATTATGTTGCTTGTGATTTTTTAGAAATTCCTAAATCATTTGAAAACTTAACACCTTTCAAAACAAATTCATCGTATGATGAAATGTTCAAAACACTTGAAGACAAAATGAATATGTTTTCTTTTTGGATTCTTACACATGTAGATTTTTGGCATTCAGAAACGTATAAATGTTATTTAAAAATTAAAACATACAAAATTACACATGTAGATTTTTGGCATTCAGAAACAATTCTCAATGACTAAAGTCGCGGGTTTTTCACCCGTTTTGTCAAAAATAAAATTAAAAGCACCCCTAGATCGCTACCTTGCCGAAGGTATTTCGCGAATCTATACCTTGCGGTAGTTTTGGGATGCTTTTAATCATGGAAATCAATGACAAGGTCATACTCATCATCAATGACCTTTTCTTGGCCGTTAATGATGATAACCCCTTTAGCAGGAAGGAGTTCCACTTTTAGGTACAAATCCGCACCCAAAAGCCTCTTTCCTTTCTTTGTCAATTCGATTTCGTAGCAGTCTCCCTTAAATGGGATACCGTCGGATAATTGTGCCGTTATAGCACAGTTATCTTTGTCGGAAGAGACGACTGTTAAATAGCGTCCAAGCCACTCAACAGCAGAGTCTCTTCCGATTTTTTCAACGAAAAGTTTTGTCTTTTCGTTAAGGTTTGTTCTGTCAGTGTCGACACCTGCAAAACAAACCTTTCCTAATCCCGCAGACATATAAAGAGCGTCTAATACGCTCTTTTCATCTGCTAAATCTTCAATTTTTGCCATTTTAAGTTCCTCCCTTTCTGACAAAAAAGGATTGAAACATGACAAAAATTAAATTCTAATCTCGAACTAACCTTTTTGTTTCAATCCTTATAAATAAAAAAAGAGTTAGTTCAAGATATCTAAATCCATGAACAAACTCTTTAACAATTTAATTCTACAAAAACGGGGGGGGCATTTTCAAGCAGTTTTATGCATAATATTTATATTTATGTGCCAAATGGCACATAAAATTAAACATTTAACTAGATATGATTGCAATTTAGCGGCTCTAGATTTTTTGCAGCCTTTATATCCCTCCGCTAGGTATAATATTAGCAATATCAAATAGAAGGAGGTAATACAAAAAATGGATTATCAAGAGATAAAAAGATATCTAGCAAACGAAAACCCATCAAAAAAAGCCGGTGTTGAAGTTTGTTTTGGTGTTATTACTAAAATCGCGTTTAGATTACTTGAAAAAGAATATTCATTTCAAGAAGTTGCCGATATTGTTGGTTGCGATACAAATGAGCTACTTGCAATTATGCTAGTTGCTAATGATACATACGATTTATCTAGAATTAATGAAGGTTTTTTTAAATCAGAAAACAAAGAAGAGGAGTAATTAAATGCTTAATTTTGAAAAATATAAAGATGAGCTTAATCACAGAGCTGGCTTAAAAGAAGCTATGTTAGCCGTTTACCTAGAACACGCAGAAAACGTAAGAGAACATACAACAGATGAAGAACTTATTGAGTGGTTTTCAAGTGATATTGAAAAAAATGATATTACGCCAAAGTTAACAGATAAAGAAAAAACCTATATCAAAAATGTTCTTGATCCGTTTAAGGAAGGCCATACTTTTTCTGTTTTTAAGTATAGATGGGTTAGAGAATGTGATCCAAGCCAATTTAAATCAAAGGAAAGAATTTGTATTTATATGGAAAATCCTACAAATGTTTTTGATTGTTGGCGCTTTGATTTCCCTGAATTTGAAGCCGGAACAAGATATAAAAATATGATTCCAGATATCGATTATACATTAGAAGAACTTGGGATTTCCCTTTCGGAGGGCAAATAATGGATATCATAACGCTTTTTAATCATTTAGAAAAATATGGCAATACTGTTTGCAAAGCAAGCGAAGTAAATAATAAAAATAGCAATGTTCACGTCTTTATCGAAAAATATGGTATTCAAAAAGTAAAAACCATAAAAAAAGGCAGTAAAGGTGAAAACAACGTAGTCATCTTAAGCGTAGATAAAACGCTTATGACAAATAAAGTTAAAGAAGATGTCTTGCGCATGGCAAACAAAGAATATTCGCAAGAAGTTTTATCGACAATTATGTATGGTGACGACTTATGCAATTGATTCAAATCAAAAGAACTTTAGCCGAATATGGCAATGTTGCGGTTGCAAGTATCACTCTAGAAGAAAATGAAGTAATAGAGTTTTTAAATCAAATCGAAGCAAAAATTGAAAATGGTTTTTGTAAAAACGGATGCGTTAGCAAGATTACCGCTTATTACCAATTAACCGAAAAGGATTGGGAACAAGTTAAAACGCAAAAAGAAATTCAAAAAGAGTTACAAAAGAAAAAGTCTGAAAAAGATGCAATAGCCGAATATAAGAAAATTTTAAAAGAAATAGAAGCTCGCCGTAATAAGAGGTTAGCGGATGGCCAATAATATTTGCCCGTTTTTAACTAAAGAAGTTTGTTTGCAAGAATGCAAAAGGTGCAAGGACAGACACTGCGAAGATTTTCTTCTTGCAATACTAGGCGATTGCAATAATATTAGCGAGCTTGATTTATTAAATAGAAAAGTCTTAAAAGCGTTAAATGGCAGGCAAGCGGTAATTACAAGTAACAAGTTACTTGATAGCCCCGGGTATGCCATTTCTACAAGTAACAATTTTGAGTTTATTTATTCTACTGCGCCAAATAAAGAGTTTGGCAAGATACCAGAGATGGTAATTCGTTACAAACAATCAGCCGTTATTTTTACCGATAAAGAAACAAGTGATCGCTTTATTAAAGAATTAAAACAGAAGCTAGATAGTTTACGCATAAAAAGACAGATTCCCTTAAGAATCTTTGACTTAACAAAGGAGGCATAACGTGAAAAAAATAAATTGGATAACTGATATAACCGATATCAATCAATGCTTTGCCTTTCTTAAAGAGCTTAAAGAGACATTTCCAATCAGCATAATTAATGTTAATGTCGATCGAAGACTGCAAACATCATTAAGCGACGATTTAGATGAACTATCGGTTGAAGATATCTACGTCATGACCTGTGAAAAACAAGATTATGGCTTTTACATTCGTTTTGAAATATACATCAAAAATTTAAGAGCTGCACTTGAGTTTGCCAAAATTAAAAGATACCCAACGGCACTAGCAACATTATCTGTTTATGGTGCTGATTCAACAGTGTATAAAGCGATGAGACCAATTATCGAAAGATTCAATATTAGACCTATAAGGAGGAAAAATGGAAGAAATAAATGAAGTAAAAGAATTAACCGAAAATGAAATATTAAAAGAAATGGCTGAATTAGCCAAAAGCATAAGTGCTTTAAATGATGATATTCTTTCCGATTTTGAATTTCTAATATCAAATGGATATTTGAAAGAAGAAGCTGAAAAAAGAGGATGGGAAATCGTAAAAGGACTAACGAATGTTAAAAAGGAAGTGAGTTTATTAATAACAAGCGTTGAACACAAAGATACCCTAAAAATCATAAATACGGGAAGAAGAACATATGGAGATTGTTATTTGCTTTATAACGATGTTAAACAAATAGAAAATAGCTTTGCTTTCCCGGGAGTGGCCGTAAAAGAAGAATACGAGACCGTTATACACAAATTTAAAAGCCTATTATACGCGTGCTTATGTTATATGGATTTTCAAAAAGAATTCGAAAAAATAGAACAACTAAAAGAAAAATTAAACAGCATCTACAAGCAATCCGAATCTTTGTTTGGCGATATAAGTGATGTTGAGACCGCTTGTTGGAATAATGATGAGGAATATTCTCAAGGTAGTATTGCTTTCCTTATGGCAGAGATAGGCGATTATGCAACGTGGATAAGCGAAATCTTGGAAGATGGCGAAAGCAGAGAATATCTAAATAAATATTATGATGGCATGAAAGAAGATGTTGTAAATGCCGGTATATTATTAGAAGATATTAGCTATTGTTGTTTTGATAGAAACGATATCGATATCTACCCAAAAATTAAAAATAAATTAAATATTCTTGAAGAAAACATTAACAAATTAGAAAAAGGAGATTAAAAAATGGCAAAAGAATTAGATTTTATTGAAAAGAAATTAGCTGCTTTAAAGGCTAGCAAAGAAAAAGAAGAAAACAAATCAAAGGAACTTATCGATAAGTTAACTAACAAGTTTAATGAAGATTCAAAAAACTTAAAAGCAACTTTTGATAGCAAGGTTAATGACAGCAAAAAAGATTTACAAACAAAACTAGCTGTTTTAAACCCTGAAATCAGTTTCTACGAAAAACAAAGAGATGCATATCTTAAGTTAATGAAAGATATCGAAGATCACGTCTCTGCAGGTAAGAAAGACGAAGAGTAATCAACTAAAACTTTCTGTGTGGAAAAGTTCAGATCGAGTGAACACTACACGCAGAAAGACTGCTTTGCCTTCGTCTAAATACCATGCCAAAAAGATAATTATAAATGGTATAACATTCGATTCCAAAAAAGAAACAAACCGTTATCAAGAACTAAAACTTTTAGAAAAAGGCGGCATGATATCGTGCCTAAAACGACAAGTTCCTTATGTACTAATCGAAAAGTCAAAATACGGCAGAGAAATCAAGTATCTTGCTGACTTTGTATACACGGAAAAAGGTGTGGCCATAATCGAAGATTGCAAAGGCGTCAAAACCCCGGTGTATCAATTAAAAAAACGCTTAATGGCCGAAAAGTACGGCATTGCAATAAAAGAGACCTAGTAATTAACCAAAAAGACGAGTAACTAGGTATAATATTGGTGAAATTCAAATAAGGAGATTTAAAAAATGACAAATATTCAAAATTTATTACAAAGTTGTTCAGAAACAACAGCTATTATTCTTATGGCTGCTTTCATGATTGTTGGGGCTGCTGTTGTGGCAGCTTATTGGATGCTTTTTAAGAAAGCCAACAAGCGTGTTTGGGCCGCTCTTGTTCCTTTTTACAATCAATATACTTTATATTCTGTTGTTTGGGGCAATGGCTGGTTCTTCTTAATTGAAACTGCTTTAAGTTTAGCAACAATATATACTACGGGTTTTATATGTTGGGTGTTCTTAATTCTAGATCTTGCGTTCTGTTGCATTCACCAATACAAAACAGCTAAATCATTTGGTAAAGGCGTTGGTTTTGCAGTTGGATTAGTGTTATTATATCCACTATTTATTTGTATCCTTGCCTTCTGTAGCTATGAGTATATCGGCCCATCAGGTAAGCCAGTACGCATTTCTTGTGATGATGAGTAAAGAAAAAATAAAAAGATTTTTTAGCAAAGATAATGTGCTTATCTTAACGATCGCGGCTGTAATTATCAGTGGCACAATCATTTCTCGATTATTTATCTTGCCTGTAACGGTTTCTGGCCATTCTATGGATACAACTTTAGATAACAACATGTACGGTTGGTCTTCTAAAGTAAAAGATGACACAGAAATCGAAAGAGGTGATATCGTAATCGTAAAAACAGAAGATAAGATTATTATAAAACGAGTAATTGCTCTTCCTAATGAAACAATAAGTTGTAAAGACGGTATTGTTTATGTAAATGGCAAAGCGATTAAAGAAGATTATATAACAGGTACAACTTCTGATTTTGATGAAGCAAATTTATCCGAAGATGAATACTTCGTTATGGGTGATAATAGAGAACACTCGAAAGATTCTCGCGAAATAGGTGCAATAACCCATAAGCAGATTCTTGCTAAACATTTATTTGTAATAACTTCATTAACAAAATTTGGCTATCATAAATAGATAGCTTTTTTTGTGCCATTTGGCACATTTGCAACCATTTATAATACTAAATAGGTATAATATTTACGAAAAAAGGAGACTTGTATTTTGATTTATTTTATAGATGATTTTTCGATCAAATCTTTCCATATGGATAATTTCACAAATTATTTAATTAGAATTCAAAAAACAAATATTAATGAAATTAAATTTTTGATGAATAATATTGATTTTCATATTAAAAACGAAAATGTGGCTAATTTTCTTTCTAATGTGTTAAACAAAAATATAAGGGTTAAACACGAAAAATTTAAATTTTCAAATAATTATGAAGATAGACTATTTGCTGCTTACGTTCCTAAAGAAAAATTAATAGCAAACGAACTGTTAACTGAAAACGATGTTGCCTTTTATAGAATTATTCCTACATTTGAAGCACCACTATGGGACAGAGAAGCTGTTGAAAAAAGAGATGAAGAACTTTCAAAACTTGAACACTTGATTACAGAAAGGGATTTATAAAATGAGCAATATTTTTATTTTGGACGATTTTTCCTTTGATAATTTGGAAGTAACAAATAATTTTAATTTTACAATTCAAAGCATTTCGAACGTCGAGTTTAAAAAACAGCTAATATCTGCAAACACAATTTACATCAAAAACAAAGAATTAACTGCCTTTTTGACTAACTTGTTTAATGTAAATATTACATCATCCGACAAAACACCAATTGTCACAAAAAATGATTCTATTTATATAGCACATATGACAGGAAAAGGGGTTTCAATGGATTGCAAATGCTTGTTGGAAAAGAATAATATATGTTTTCTAAAAATTGACATCATCTAACTAGAAAGAGGTTAAACCTCTTTTTTTTGTGCCATTTGGCACATAAATGCACAATCAATCCAACTAAATCTCGGTATAATATTAGCATTAAGGAGATTTTTTATGAGAAAAAGAAAATTTATGCCATTTATGCTAGGCTTTGGGTTTGGAACATTACTTGGTTTTGTTTTAAGAAATTCAGAAACAACGGATTATAATTCCGGCTATCAACCAAATATAGATACTTTTGATGAAGATGATTATTTCACTGAAAAAGAGATTCAAAAGCACGCCGAAGAATATAAGACTCACAAGGAAGGTAATAAGCAAAATGCAGATTGCTGAGTTTGGTCAAAAGCACATATTCACTACTGAAGGTGGTGTTGAAGTTGTTGTTACCGAACTAGCCAAAGATTTTGCTAAAGACAATCAAGTAACCGTTTTTAATCGTTGGGAAATGGATAAGCCTAAAATAGAATATCCTAAGGTGAAAAACATTCGCATGATCAATGTGCCTACGTTATCAAATAGTAAAATTAACGCTCAACTATATTCAATGTTGGCTAGTATTCAATGTCTATTTGATGACTATGATGTAGTTCATATTCACGCGGAAGGCCCTTGTGTATTTATTCCACTTTTAAAATTTGCAGGTAAAAAGGTCGTTGTAACAATACATGGCCTTGATTGGCAACGTGCAAAATGGGGAAAGTTTGCTAGTACCTATATTAAATTAGGCGAAACCATGGCAGGAAAGTTCGCAGATAGAATTATCGTTTTAAACGATGAAACTTCTTATTATTTCAGAGATGTATTCGGTAGACATACAACCATGATTAAAAATGGTGTAACTGTTCATCCAACAAATAAATCTGATTTGATTAGCGAATATGGTTTAACAAAAGGTAATTACATCTTATACCTAGGCAGAATAGTTCCAGAGAAAAGAGTTGATCTTTTAGTGGAAGCTTATAAACAACAAGATACTGACAAGAAGCTAGTCATTGCAGGTGAAATAACCGACGCTGTAAAAGAAGAACCTTGGTATATAGAAGCTAAAGAAAATAAGAACATTATTTTTACAGGCTTTGCTAAAGACAACTTTAAAAATCAATTATTATGCAATACTCAATTGTTTGTACTTCCTAGTGATATTGAAGGAATGAGCATAGCGCTGCTTGAAGCACTAGGTCTAGGAATGCGGGTACTTGCTAGTGATATTAAAGAAAACAAACAATTATTAACAGAATATGGCAACACTTTCAAAGCTGGAGATGCTAATGATTTAGCCTTAAAACTAAATGAATTAATAAAGTTACCATTTGAAAGATCGAAGGCTCAATATGATTGGATTAAAAAGAATTATGGTTGGGAACAATGTGCAAAGAAAACAAAAGAAGTTTTGAAGGATACGGTATTAAATGGTCGTAAATAAGATAGAAAAATTGAATAAAGCTGTTGAATATTTAGTTAAAGATAAAAAATATTCTAAAAAAGCAAAGAAAACTGACTTTGGCTATGGTGATAAACCGATTTGGCTTATTTCTGAAAGAGGTAACGACGCTTTAGATAATGGCTATCATTTATACAAGTATTTAGTTGAACATTCTGAATTAAATATTGTTCCGATTTATGTAATAGACGCTTCTAGTAGTAATGACCTTAAAAAGATTATCAACTTACATGGTGAGGTGGTTCTAAAAGGAACTGCAAAACACTATATGCTAATGCACCAAGCTGAAGCATTAATTTCAACTCATGCATATGGCTTTACGCCTGATAAAGATATTTTCTATCGTTTAGCACAAAAAGGTTTATTTAAACCAGAAGGCGTAAACATATTTATGTCACATGGTGTAACCGATAAGAATGCTAAATGGTTGCACAGAGAGAACTTTAAACCAGACATGTTCATAACAAGCTGCAAAAACGAATATGCGCTTATTGGAAAAGGGTTCAATCAGCCAAATGACGTCGTTGTTAAAACCGGTATGCCTAGATATGATGCCTTGTATCAAACAGCAAAGCCACTTAAACAAATTCTAGTTATGCCAACTTGGAGATTATGGCTAAACAATTTAAACGACGAAGAATTTAAACAATCTGAATACTACACTTGCTGGAGCAAACTTCTAAAATACGAGGCTTTAAAGGAAGTGCTAAGGGAACGTGGCTACAAGTTGGTATTCTACCTTCATCCTGAACTTAAAAAGAGAAAGCATCTATTCAATTTTAAAGGTATAAGCGTTAGAGATGACGATATTCAAAAGTTAATGATTGAATCAGAAATCTTAATCACTGATTATTCATCTGTTTTCTATGATATGGCTTATATGAATAGAAAAATTGTGTTTTACCAATTCGATAAAGAAAGATACACAAACGAACACTATGATGGTGTGATTACCGAATATGATAAATTCGGCGCAACCATTGGTTCTATGGATGATATAGCTGGTGTTATTAACAAAACAATCGTTAGTCCTAATAAGATTAGCGAGAAATTTATAAATGAATGCTTTTTTAACCACGATAACAAAAACTGTCAAAGAGTGGTTAAAGAAATAGAAAAAAGAATTAAACAGAAAAAGGAGATTTAAAAAATGTACTGTGATCCAAAAATTTATAATTTTTCAAACCTCGATAAGACTCATCAAGTATTATTTGGAACAATGCTAGACCAAACGTTATATAGCATTTATTGTAATTATCGCGAATACGTTGCCGAAGCAGAGATTAGCGATACTACACTTGAAAAAATTAGCTATGAAGAAAAAAGAGAAACTGCAATCGAGATATTAAACAGTTTTTTAGAAAATATCCTTGATGCAATGATTACAACTCTTGATAACCATTGCGACGATTGGGAAGTTAACGAAATAGATACTAATAACCATTTTTACGGTTACAAGTTGCCTGAAGGCCTTGAAGAACTAGTAAAAGAAACAAGTTTTTTGCACGAAGATAATTGTGCTCAATAAAAATGACAAATCAGAAGTTTAAAGAGCTAGATATAGCAAAGGGGATAGCGATTATGGCTGTTGTTTTAGGCCACGCTTTTCCCGATGCTGATTTTGGAATAGAAAACGAACTAGCAAATTTTGTCCATTCATTTGTTTATGGATTTCATATGCCCGTTTTCTTTTTTATCGCAGGTTTATTGAGTTCAAAACACAGGGATGATCAAGCGTATCCGTATATTAAGAAAAGAGCAACGAAATTATTAATTCCTTATTTCGTTTTATCGTTAGTTGGATTAGTGTTAAAACAAGTGTTTGCAAGCGAGGCAAACCATGCATTTTCATTAAGTGATAGTTTAATGATTCCGTTAGGGCAATCACCAATGGGTGGCATGTGGTATTTATGGTCGTTATTTGTAATGAGCTTAGTATTTATCTTATTTGTTAGATTTATTGATGATGATTGGACGGTTTTATTATTAGGTGTTTGTTGCCACTTAATTTGGATGCAAAAAGAAACTTATTTTATGCATAACGTAATGAACTTCATGATTTATTTCATGTTGGGTGTTGCTTGTAAAAACATGTATTTAAAATTAAGAAACCTAGAACAAAGCGTTATATTTTGTGCTAGTTTACCAACTTATTATGTAGCAATAAAATATGAAACACCCGCTTTAATAAAAGGAATGATAGGCATTGTGATGATTATTTCGCTATCACATTTAATTGAGAATGAATTAATTGAAGATATGGGAAAACGAAGCTATGGAATATATTTAATGAGTTACTTTGTAGCTATTCCAATTAGGGTAATTTGTTACCAAAAAATGAATATGAATTATTGGCTAGTTGTAACGATGATGTTCCTAGGCGGGCTATTAATTCCTTACTTGCTAGATCATTTATTAGAGAAGAATAAATTATACAGAGAAATTGTTAAATAGAAAATGAAATACATATACATACTATTGACTACATTAGCTTGTTTGAGCACTTACCAAGTAAGTTACACAAAATTTAAAGCAGCATTAATATTATTTATAGGCTTAACGCTTATTGATTTTTGCGTACGTTTTAAAACAAAAAAGCTAAAACTAATAGGTAAGTTCACTTTAGAATATAGTAAATATATTTGGATATTAGTTGTGGTTTCCTTAGTTGTATATGTTTTTGATAGATCAAGTACAGGTTTGATAGTAAAGGGTGGAACAAAGATTTTCTATCAAATATTAACCATTTTAATCGCTATTTGCGCAATCTATGAGTTTGAAGATAAGGCTGTTGAATATACTTTCTACGGCTTTGCTATATTTAATTTTTTAGCTATCTTTTTAGCGATAAAGGACACGGGTTCTATTAGCCAAGTTATAGACGACACAATCTACTTTGTTACTTCAATGGGCGATGCTAGAGGTTTTATGCGCCATCTTGAACTATCAGAAGCAACCTTTGCATTTGGACTGTTCGTTATTTACTTTGTTGTTGATGGCGTTAGGAAAAATAAAAAGAATTTGATAATTGCCTTATTCTTCTTCTACACAGGATTCAAACGCATTGGCTGGTTTGGTGTCATTGTGGCGGTTTTCTTATATTACTTAGTAAGAAACCTTAATCAAAAGAAAATGGCCACTATCGTTAAAATAGTAATGTTTGCTTACGTTGGTATTGGCTTTGGCTATGTACTTTTTGTAAGGAGTGGTTTATTTGTTAATTTAATGAATGAACTAAACATTGATATGATGGGAAGACAAAATCTATATCAGTATATTGAAGATTACTATCAAATTAGCCCATTCTTTTACGGGCATGGTTTTGAATCAATTAAAACCATTCTAGCTTCTGCTGGCGATTTAAAGGTAAATGAAACATTGATTTCTAAATTAACAGCACTACACAACGATTATCTAGCAATGTATATTCAATTGGGTTTCTTTGGTTTCTTCGCTTGGGCTTATTATAAGTTTGTGGATATAACAAAATTTTGTTTAAAATTTGGAAAAAACGCCTTTCTAGTAACGACTATGGCTAATATCTACATGGGCATGACTTATTTGACCGATAATTCAGCAATGTATTTTTTACCAACAATCGTGCTTTGGATGATGCCAATGTCATTCGCAATCAAGTCTAAATTTATGTGCCAAATGGCACATAAATAAAACTTTTAAAAATATTTTAAAATTAACAACC
>CAVCDR010000117.1:0-11576 GCA_963601025.1 Agathobacter sp.
CTTGCGATAGCTTATGATAAAGATAAATGTAGCTGGTGGGTTGATGAAATAAAACGCAAAGAGACTATCAACGAGAATAATTTTAGTGCATAAATTAAAACGATGTTTTATTAATTTTTACATAAAAATATTTATTAAAAATACACATAACTTTATAAAACAACAAATAAAAGAACCCTACATAATTCGTATATAATAAACAAGAAGTAATAATCAAAGGAAATAATATGATTGAAAATATTGAAAATAATACTCTTATAATTTGTCCTAGTAATTTTAAAAGTAAGATACTTAAACAATTAAGTGCTGAGAAGAAAATATTAAATATCTCTTTTTTAAGTATTGAAGAATATAAGAAGAACTATTATTTTGATTATGACTATAGGGCTATTAAATATCTTTGTGATAAGTACGAATATAGCGTCGATAATAGTAAGGAAATTATTGATAATTTATATTATGTAAAAGATGTTGATTATCATAATAATAAATTAAATGCTTTAGTATCTTATAAGAAAGAGCTAGATGATTTTTTGATATACAATCCCCTATTTAAAGAATACTTAAAGAATAAGAAGACTGTTGTGATGGGATATGGTAAATTAAATGAATTTGATAAGACCATGTTTAATGATGCATCCTTTATTGAATATCCTTATATAGATAAGAAGTATCAAATTAAAGAGTTTAATAATATTGATAAAGAAGTAGAGTGTGTTTATAATGCCATCTTTGATTTACTAAAGAGTGGTGTTGATATAAATAGAATACATTTTCTTAATTTAAATGAAGAATATACAAGTTATCTTAAACGTTATAATTCATACTATCCTTTTAAGATTTACTATAAGAGTAAAGATAGCCTATATGGTTTAGATATAACTAAAGATTTTTTAAATAAACTAGATGATAGAGAAGAACTATATAACTATTTAGTTGATAGTAATAATAAGTATGCAAATAGATTGATTAATATTATTAATAAGTATGTTGAAGTTGATTTACTTGATGTCAAAGATTTAATTATTAATGATTTAAAGAATAGTTACATTGATGATGAATATAGTAATGTAGTATCTTGCGATAATATGTTTACCTTATATGATAAAGAAGATTATGTGTTCTTACTTGGTTTTAATGATGCTTTGCCTAGCATGAAAAAGGATAATGATTATATTACTAACAATATAAGAGATCTTGTAGGTTTACCTTTAATTGAACAAGAGAATGTTTTAATAAAAGAGAATACAATAAATTATTTATCTAGTATTGATAACTTATATTTAAGTTATAGTAAGATGACACCATTTTCTAAACATGAAAAACAAGTCTTATTTAGTAATGTAGAGTACATTACTGTGTTAAATGATAATAAGCATTCTGATTTATTAAATAGATACAAGTATTCTTTAATGTTAGATGAATTAAATAAGTATGGTAGCTTAGATAAAAAAGATATTAATGCGATGTATTCAAGCTATGATAATAATGATTATGACACTTATGATAACTGTTTTAAGAGTTATGATGTTGGCATAAAGGAAGTATCTTTATCTTATACTAGCTTACAAAGCTATAATGAGTGCGCTTTTAGTTATTATTTAGATAAAGTATTAAAGGTAGATGATAATTTAGATAACTTTAATACATACTTTGGTAGTGTTGCCCATTATGTACTAGAGAAGAAATTAAATGATAATAGTCTTGATTTTGACAAGTTATGGGATGAGGGAATTAATAAATATAATGTTTCTTTCGATTGTAAGAAGGATGAGTTCTTTTTTAATAAGTTAAAGGAAGAAATAAGAGAAGATATTGATGTCATTAAGGATCAAAAAGCTTATTGTGAATTAAATAATCAAGAATGTGAAAGAGATATTGTGGTTAAGGTTAATGATAATACATCGTTTAAGGGTAAGATTGATAAGATTCTAAAGAAAGATGATAATGTTTGTATTATTGATTATAAGACCGGTAACAATAAGATAGAAGAAGGTTTGTTTGAGTATGGATTATCTTTACAACTCCCTTCTTATTTATATTTATTAAAGAATACTGAAGAATATAAAAATAGTAAGGTGGTTGGTTATTATCTTCAACATCTATTGCTTAAAAATGAGGATAAAAAATATGAGGATGATACTACTCTTTATGATAAAAGGAAGAAGACTTTAAAGCTTGATGGCTATAGTAGCAACGATAGAAGTAGAATCTATTATATTGATAATGCGATTGATACAGGTTATAAGTCAGAAGTAATAAGGTCAATGATGATTACTAAAACGAAAGATGATTTTGGACCTCATAGTAAGGTTGTTAGTGATGAGGAAATAGAAGACACGGTTAATTTAGTAAAAGATAAGGTTATTGAGGCTAGTGATAATATCTTAAATAATCGATTTGATATCAATCCCAAGATTTATGGCAACGATAATATTTCTTGTGCATACTGTAAGATGAGTGATATTTGTTTTAAAAGAGTAAAAGATAATGTTTATTTAAAGAAGAAGAAAGATAAGGTCTAATATGGATTATACAAGTGAACAATTAATGGCTATTGATACACCCATATCTAATACGATGATTTCGGCTGGAGCTGGTAGTGGTAAGACAAAAGTACTTACTGAAAGAGTATTAAGGCATGTGTTGGGTGGTATAGATGTAGATAAGTTACTTATTCTTACTTTTACTAATGCGGCAGCTGGGGAGATGAAAAGAAGAATAAGGGATGCGATTGATTCTAATATGTCTGGTGAAGATAGACAGTTTCAATTAAATAAGGTTGATAGTTCTTATATCATGACTTTTGATGCGTTTTCTTTGTTTCTAGTAAAGAAGTATCACAATCTTTTAAATGTAGACTCTAATATTGAAGTGGCTGATGGAAATATCATTGACATCAAGGTTAAAGAAATATTAGATGATATATTAGAAGATAAATATAATGGTTTAGATTTAACTTTTAATAGTTTGATAAATGATTTGTGTATTAAAAATGATAACGATCTTAGAAGTTTTATTATTTCTTTAAATAAGAAGTTAGATTTAATTTATGACCGTGAAGAGTACGTAAGAAACTATGAAGTAAATTTTTATAGTGAAGATAGTTTAGATAATTTCTTTAATGAGTATGTAAACATATTACTTAATAAATTAAATAATGTGGATAACTTGTTAAATGAATTTTCTGATGTAGAAGATATTGATACTTTCTTTATTAATTATGCAGGAATTAAGAGTATTAATTCTTATGTTGAAATAAAATTATTTTTAGATTCTTTTGGTTGGTATAAAAAGCCAACGGGTTATGAGTTTACAGAGTCTGGTCAAATCTTGTTTGATGAGATTAAAGATTTCATAAAGGGACTTAGGACATTAGCGTGTGATGATGAACGTACTATTAAAAACAATATACTTAAGACTAAAGACTATTGTTTATGTATATTGGATATTGTTGGTGAATTAAATAGACGTTTAAATATTTATAAAAAAGAGAATAATTTATTTGAATTTAACGATATAGCTAAGATGGCTATAAAAGTTATTGAAGATAATAAGGAAATAAGAGATGAGCTAAAGAATCATTTTAAGGAAATACTTGTTGATGAATATCAAGATACTAGTGATATTCAAGAAAAGTTAATTGGTTTAATTAGTGATAATAATGTTTATGTTGTAGGTGATATCAAACAATCAATTTATCGCTTTAGAAATGCTAATCCAGACATCTTTAAGGATAAGTATGATCGTTATTCTAAGGGTGAGGGCACTAAAGTTGATTTAACTAATAACTTTAGAAGTAGAGAAGAAGTATTAGGTGATATTAATATCTTCTTTAATCGTCTTATGACAAGCAATGTTGGTGGCGCTGATTATAAAATGGGCCATAGCTTAAATGCGGGCAATACTAGTTATAAAGAAGTTCAAAGTGAAGATTATCATATGAATATCTTAAGCTATGGTGAAAAAGATTCTTTGGTTAAAGAGTATGGTAAGGATGTTGTAGAAGCTTTTATAGTTGCGAAAGATATTTTAAGTAAAGTCGGTAAGTATCGTTTAAAAGATGGTGTAGCCAAGTATAGTGATTTTACAATTTTAGTTGATAGAGCTAGTAAGTTTGATACTTTTAAAAAGGTTCTTACTTATTTTCATATTCCCGTTTATATCGAAACTGAAGAAAAGATGAGTGAGTCAGATTTGCTTACGGTATTAAGAAGTATCTTTAAATTATTAGTTGAAGATGATAAACATGCCTTTGTGTCTTTGGAGAGATCTTTTTTGTGTGAATGTAGTGACAAGCAAGTTTCTTTGGATTTAAAGGATATGTATAATAGCTCTAATTATCTTAAGATTAAGGAAATAAGAAAGAACATTGATTCTAAATCTATTAGTAATATTCTTGATGAAGTATGTAGTGGTTTTGATATCTATAACAAGTTAAGTAAGATTAGGGATGTTAATTCTAATTGTATTAAGCTTGATTATTTGTATTCTTTAGCCAGCAATCTTTCTAGCCTTGGTTATACTTATAAGGATTTTAATGCCTATTTAAGCGATGTGTTTGATAGCGATAATGACATTAAATTTAGAATAGGTAAAGAAATAAATGATGCGGTTATTATGACTAATTATCATAAATCGAAAGGTCTAGAATATAACATTGTTTACTATCCTTGTTTAAATAATAAGTTTAATGATAAAGATAAAAAAGGTAATCTATTGTTCAATGCCAACCAAGGTATTGTAATGCCTATTATGGTTGAGGATATGGGGTTTAAGGATACGATATTAAAAGAATTATATAAATATGATTATGATTTAAAGGATATTGGGGAGAAGATTAGATTATTTTATGTAGCTTTAACTAGAGCAAAAGAGAAGATGATTATCGTTACTAGTTTTAATGATAGTAAGGTTTGTGATCAAGAGTTAGTTGGTGATGATATTAAACTTTCGATTAATAATTTTGCGGATATGCTTAGTATTATTAAGAATGATTTAGAGCCTTATATTAAGGATACTAATTTAAATGATTTAGGCTTATCTAATGAATATAATATCAATAATTCTAATTATCTTTCTAAATTAAGCAAGAAAGATAAGATTATAGTTGATAGTATTGATGAATATCTTCCAATTAATAATAGTGTTTCGCATTTTTCTAAATCAGCAGGTTTAATCGATGTCGACAAGAAAGAAAAGATGGATTTTGGTACTAAGATACACTATTATCTGGAGATAATCGATTTTAATAAACCTAATTATTCTTTGATTGAGAAAAAGTATAAAAAGAAAATTGAGTCTTTCTTGAATAGCGATTTAATGATTAATAAAGGTAATGGTAAGGCTTATAAGGAATATGAATTTATTTATTTAGATAATAATGAAGAGAAACATGGTTTTATTGATTTGCTTATGGAATATGATGGTCACTTCGATATTATTGACTATAAGCTTAAAAATATTGATGACAAACATTATGATGAACAATTAAATGGTTATCGTGAATATATCAAGAGTATTTCTAATAAGCCTGTTAATTGTTATCTTTATAGTATTATTGATGAAACTTATAGAGAGGTTATTTAGAATTTATCACCAACTTTATCATCCACCTAGATGGGTAATAAATATAAGCCACTTAATATAAATAGTAATGATTTTATGGTGCATGAAAGACTAAACTAAGATGTTTTTATAAAAATTTTTCACAAAGATGATACAATAGGCCACGAGTGTTATGAAAAAGCGGATTTTAAGTTTATTTTGTATATTTTTTATATTATGTGGTTGTGCTAGCGAAAAGGAAGATACTAGTAAGCCCACAATTGTGGTTGGCATCGACAACTTTGAGCCTTATAGCTATGTAAATAGTAAGGGCGAGTTTAGTGGCTTTGATGTTGAATTAGCCAAGGAGTGTTTTACTAGACTTGGTTATAATGTACAATTTAAGATTATCAAGTGGGCTGATAAAGATGAATATTTAAATGAAGGAACCATCGATTGTATCTGGAGCTGTTTTTCAATGAATGGTCGAGAAGACTTATATGATTGGGCTGGTCCTTACTTATATAGTAGACAAGTGGTGCTTGTGGCAAGTGATAGCGAAATATATACTCTTGAAGATTTAAATGGTAAACGTATTGGTGTTCAAGCTACTACTAAGGGTGAGAATGTTTTCTTACATAATGAAGATTTTAATATTCCAAGCGTTAAGCAAATAGATAGTTTTTCAAGTACGGAAGATATGTTTTCAGCTATTAGAAAAGCCTATGTAGATGCGATATGTGGCCATGAAGCTTTACTTAGTAATTTATTAAATGAGGACTATCGTTTACTTGAAGAGAGTCCTAGCTTGTCTAAATTGGGAGTGGCTTTTAAAAAAGATTCTAATAATGAGCTTGTTTCTAAATTAAATGATACTTTAAAGGAAATAAGGGATGATGGTACTTTAGCAAGTATAGTGGCTAGCTATGGCTTAGATAGCAGTAAGGTGATGATAAATGAGTAAGAAAACATTTATTTATTTTATTTCACTTATTTTACTTATTATTGGCCTAGTGATTTGGTCGGCTTTTACGGCTTTAGATCGCAATTCATTAAGAGAGTCAATTGATGAAACAAGTACTTTTATTAAGGCTAGAATTGTAAACTACAACAATACAGTATCTAACGATAGAGTAAAGAGTTTGGTTCGTTTAGTTGATAAATCTTTGGCATTAAGGGATAACTTAAGTAATAGTAATTTTGATATTGATGATTACATTGACCAGCAAAGGATTACAGGCGTTCTTATTTTAGATTCTGACTTAAATGCTACATATCAAAGTAATGATGATACATATGATTTATGGTCTGATTTAATTAATACAAGTTATGTAAAAAATATTATCGAATTTAAAAATAAGACTTATAGCGAACGTCTAACAATTGGTGATAGTACCTATGACTTTGCGTGTATTTCTTATAACGATGGTCTTTTAATTTCATATGCATTAAAGGATGAAAATGCGGTTGGCGATTTAACTTTAACTAATTTATTTATAGGCTTCCCATTTGAGAAAAGTGGTGTTGTAGTAATTAGTGATGGTGAAAATATCATTAGTACCAATTCGGCTGATTTAATGAATAAATCGCTGGAAGAGTGTAAGAAAAACTATAATAATGATTTTACGGCCGATGATGATGGCTTGGTTTATTTAACTTCTAGTAAGGGCTCATATTATGGTGTTAGGGATGTTATTGGTAACTATGACTTATATATCTTTTTCCCAAGTAGCCAAGTATTTGTTAACCGTAATATGGTCGAAGGCATTTATGTGGGCATTGCGATATTGGTGTTGTTAGTGGTGATAATCACTGAAAACAAGAAAGAAAAGGATGCGCTATTAAAGGATAAAAAGCGTTTGGATACTATTAAGGCTCTTGCGACATCATATACTTCTATTTCTATAATTGATTTAAAAAATAATAAAGTAGAGGTTGTGAAAAGTTCAATGTTGGCAAATCCTAATATTAAAAAGGATGCTTATAAAAGGGATATGCAGATTGAGCATATTCAAAAGTTTTTCGCTAAAGAGAGTCAGGAAGAATATATTGCGTTTACGGATATGTCGACTATCAACGAACGTTTAAAGGATGTTGATTTTGTTTCAATTAATTCTAAGACCAACGATAATAGATGGGTTTATTCAATTATTATTGCTCAAGCTAGAGATAAAGATGGCAATGTTATTGCCGTACTTATCGCTAATAGAGATGTAACTGATGAAAAAAGGCGTGAGATGGAACAAGATAGAGCATTAAGACTTGCGTTAGTTAATGCTGAAAGTGCAAATAAAGCTAAGACTTCCTTCTTAAATAGTATTTCTCATGATATTAGAACACCAATGAATGCGATTATTGGTTTTACAGCTTTAGCTAGTACACATATTGATTCTAAAGAACTAGTTAAGGATTACTTAAATAAGATTAGTATATCTGGTCAACATTTGCTTTCTTTAATTAATGATGTATTAGATATGAGCAGGATTGAAAGTGGTGTGGTTAAGCTTGATGAAAAGGATGTTCATTTACCTGATGTCTTACATGATATAAGAGCTATTATTCAAGGTTCTATCCACTCTAAGCAACAAGAGCTTTATATTGATACTCAAGATATTGTCCATGAGGATATTGTTACTGATAAGTTAAGACTTAATCAAGTACTTATCAATATTGCAAGCAACGCAACTAAGTTTACACCAGTTGGTGGCGTAATTAGCATCAAAGTTATTGAAAGACCATGTAATAAAGATGGCTATGCATCATATACTTTTAAGATAAAGGACAATGGCATTGGTATGTCTAAAGAATATATTGATAAGATATTTGATCCTTTCTCTAGAGAACAATCTTCTACTAAAAGCGGTATCCAAGGTACTGGCCTTGGTATGGCGATATCTAAAAATATCATTGATATGATGAATGGTAGTATTAGTGTTAACAGTAAAGAGGGGGAAGGCAGCGAGTTTGTGGTTGAAGTAGACTTTAAACTTTCTAATAAAGTTATTACTTATAAACCTATTAGTGATTTAAAGATGGCAAAGGCATTGGTTGTTGATGATGATGCCCAAACTTGTGTTAATGTTTCTAAGTTATTAAAGGAAATTGAGATGCTTCCTGAGTGGACTACTTCACCAAGCGAAGCTATCTTAAAGGCAAAAGAAGCGTTTGATGAAAATGATGCCTTTAAAGTATTTATTATTGATTGGTTGATGCCAGATATGAATGGCATTGAACTTGTAAGAAGAATACGTCGAGTTATCGATAAGGATACACCAATTATTATTCTTTCTGCTTATGATTGGGCGGATATTGAACAAGAGGCTAAGGAAGCTGGTGTTACGGCCTTTATCTCTAAGCCAATCTTTATGTCAGAACTTAGAAATGTCTTAACATTGCAAGTTGAAGATAAGGTAGTAAATAAGGAAAATCATCGTCATGCGGGTAAGAAGGTTTTACTTGTGGAGGACAATGATTTAAATAGTGAAATCGCTAGTGCTATGCTTAAAGATGCGGGTATGATTGTAGACTCTGTTAAAGATGGCAGCGATGCGGTTGAAGTTATGGCTAAAGCGAGTGATGACCAATATGATGTCATCTTTATGGATGTGCAGATGCCTAAGATGGATGGCTATAGCGCCACTAAACAAATTAGAACTCTTCCTAATAATAGGATTGCTAATATTCCAATTATTGCAATGAGTGCTAATGCATTTGAAGAAGATAAGCGTAAGGCTGCGTTAGCGGGTATGAATGGTTATGTTTCTAAGCCTGTTGATATAAATGCTATATTAAGCGCTTTAGATAAAGTGTTCAATTAAATAAGATACAATAATAATCACTAGTATATATGAGGTATTTGCCAAGTATGTATTAGTGATTTTATTTACGATTGGCTGATATGGTTTTCTTAAACAATTGATATAGAACATATTTATTTCACCAAAACTATTTAGTGAATAGTTTAAAATAGTAGCAATTATGCACATTATTAAAAATAAGATGGTAGCTTGTTTAAAGCTTGTATCATTGTCTAATTTATTAAAGAAGACTATTGATGACATTAAGATAATAGTGTAATGAAATAAGTAAGAATGAATGCATAATACTAGGCCATGGGCTATCATGTCCATTGGGTAACATAGGGCAGCTATTGCACCTAATAGGGAGTATGTTTTTATAAATTTTAAATAGCTCTTGCTTTTTCTAAAAAGAAATAAGTACATAGGTATTGAACATAGTTGAAATGGTAGGTACCATACTGACCATTTATGAGTTATTAATAAATATACTTGTTTAAAGATTTCCATTAGGAATAATAAAAACGATAGATAGTATATAGCATTTTTATCTTTAATTAACTTTCCTAGATAGAAGATAGGGATGACTAATAGTAATAGCAGGAAGTATGTAAGACTTGGCACTTTGAACATAACTTAATTATAAAATTATTTTTGTTTTGTATATCTTTCTTTAAAGTAAAAGAACCTTTAGGGCTTTATAACGTAAAAACTACACTTATAACTTTAGCTAAGTTAAAAGGCAATAAGTAAAGTTAAAAAGACAAGGTTAATATAAGTAAGTGTTAAATATTCGAAAAAATTTTTAATATTTAACACTTAATATGATATTCTTTACTTGAGGTGAGCAGGCATGTTGATAAAAAGAAAGCAATATCTAGAGAATATAAGAAGATTCTATGATTCTAATTTGATTAAAGTTTTAACCGGTGTTAGAAGATGTGGCAAAAGTGTTTTGTTGGGACAAATTAAGGAAGAATTATTAAGTGAAAAAGGAATAAAGAAAGATCATATCATTTCAATAAATTTTGAAGATATTAAGTTTTCTAGGCTTGGCAATTATATTAAATTAAATGACTATATTCTAGAACAAATAATTGATGATGATAAATATTACATTTTCATGGATGAAATTCAACATGTGAATCAATTTGAGAAAACGTTAGCTTCTTTAAAAGCTACACAAAATGTGTCTATTTTCGTAACAGGAAGTAATTCAAAATTATTATCAGGAAGACTCGCAAGTTTACTTGTTGGTAGATGTAAGGAATTTAAAATCATGCCTTTTACATATAGCGAATTTCTTGATTATTATAAGGAAAATGGTTTAGAGTTACCTAACAAACCTTTACAAAACTATATTAGATATGGCGGAATGCCTCAACGTATGGATTATGAGTTAGAAGAGGATATAAAAGAATATCTAAAGTCAATTTATATTGGAATTATTGAAAAGGACATATGTAATGCTAAGGCAAAAATAAACAAGGAAAACTTTCTTACAATATCTAAATATATTATTAATAATGTTACTAAGGAATTTTCGGTTACTAGTATAGTGGATTATTATAATCAAAATAATGTTGATAAAATTTATTGTGAAAATGTATATAGATATCTAGATAAATTAGAGAAAGCGTGCTTAATATCTAGAGTTAAAAGATATGATGTGGCTACCAAAAGAACTTTAAAGCAAGCTGAAAAACAATTTGTAGTAGATAATGGCTTTCTTTTAGCGTGTGGTGATTCAAATAAAGTGTTTGTTGCCCATGCCTTAGAGAATCTAGTTTATAACGAATTGTTATATAGAGGCTATGATATTAAAATAGGTAAAACATACAAAGGCGAGATTGATTTTGTTGCCATGAAGGATGGCAAGAAGTGTTTTATTCAAGTGGCTTATTTGTTATCTAGTGATGATGTGATTGAAAGAGAATTTGGTGCTTTCGATTCGGTTAGAGATCCTTCACCTAAGTATGTATTTAGCTTAGATGAATATGATATGTCTAAAGATGGAATTACACATTTTAATATTGAAGATTGGTTATTAGATAGGGTAGATATAATGTTATCATAAATGTTAAATATTCAAAATAATTTCTAATATTTAACACAAAAAACTAGATTTTTAGTTTCTTATACAATATGAATTATAAGTGCATTATTACTATTAAATTTGGCTCTTCTAATATAGTTATGGGTAAAATCTTGCATTAAATTGCAGGATTTTCT
>CAVCDR010000118.1:0-11108 GCA_963601025.1 Agathobacter sp.
TTCATCTTTGATAACTATTTAAATTAATAGAGGGTCCGAGTTTTCGACTATACTCGAAATCAAATAAACAGTCTTCTTTTTGCTCAAATAAAGTTCAATCAACATAATTGTCAAAAAAGATATGGCAATATGTGGGATATAATAAGCTGTGCTTAAGACAAAACTATAGTAATAATTAGAAAATGGAATAAATAATAAACAACCTGAAATAATCTTATTTCTTTCGATATTTAAAGCCTTACATAAGCCAAAATAAATCAAAAGCAATACTATCCACATTAGTAAATAAGAAACCATTCTTACTGCAAAGAAGTTATCTGTAAGCTTAAACAGTAAAGCATAAAAGATATTGGTATTAAGAACTCTAAGTTCAGTAGAATAATACCAATTCTTACTAATTAAAGTATTTTCATTAGCCAATAGTTTACCCAAAATAAGTTCACTAGCATCATCACTATTAAGCCTTGTATATAAATGCTCCTTTATATAAAAGAAAGCAATAGTCATTACACCAATTAGCACTATATAAGATACAACTTTATATAATTTATCTTTATTCTTTATCATGATTTAAATAACTTTCTATATAATAACGAGGTCTTTTCTTAGTCTCAATAAAAGTTTTACCTACATATTGGCCGATTATACCAAGTGAAACAAGTTGCACACCACCAATAAACCAAATTGAAGCAAAAAGAGATGTCCAGCCTTGTATTGTTTGACCATTAAAATGTTGTACTAGTGAATAGATTACAGCTACAAGGGAAACAAAAATCGCAATAAAGCCTAAATATAGTATCAAAGTAAGAGGCTTATCAGAAAAACTAGTAACGCCATTAAACGCAAAAGAAATCATCTTCTTTAAAGGATATTTACTCTCACCTTTAAGTCTAGGTGAACGTTTATAATATACGCAGTCTGTTTTAAAACCAAGTTCTGGCGCTAAACCTCTTAAGAATAAATGTGTCTCTGAATACAAGGATAATTCATCAAGGGCCCTATTAGACATAAGTCTAAAATCAGCGCTATTATAGACTGTTTTAGCCCCCATGTAGTTCATTAGTTTATAGAAAGCTTCAGCTGAAAACTTCTTAAAACCACTATCACTAGTACGATCATTTCTTACACCATACACAATATCTGCTCCAGCATAATATTTATTAATCATCTCTTCAATAACGCCTACATCATCTTGAAGATCGGCATCGATTGAAATAGTCACATCAACTTCATCTTTTACCTGCATTAACCCTGCAAGCAAAGCATTTTGATGGCCTTTATTACCAGCTAAATTTAAACCATGGACATATTTACTATTCTTATAACAGTCTTTTATAACACTCCATGTATTATCTTTAGAGCCATCATTGACATATAAAATAAAGCTATTATCCTTAATTACGCTTCTAATAACTAAACCCTTTATTAAATCGTTTAAAACCTTATTGGTATCAACTAAAGCCTCTTCTTCGTTATAACAAGGAACTACTATCGCCAGTCTTTTAATCATAATTAGCTCTCCTTAACAAAACAAAATACTGCATAACGATCATTTTCATAAAATGGAATTTGGCACTCATATACTCTACGAACCAAATAATCGTAAATCCCCTCATCTTCATCATAATATTCATACGTTTTATCCACAACTAAATAATCAATACCACTGTCCCACAAATATTCATTCATATTCTTGTAATCGTAAACCGGTATATTATTACGATCGGGATAAAACAAACAATAAACGTTGTATTCGGCATTATGAACATACCAAGTTAAATATTCTCTTGTATATGTGTAAAACCCACCCAAATTAGCTTCTGTCAATAAGTTTGGTGTACAGATATGAGCGCTTAATATATTTCTATATTTACTATCATTATCAATTTGTCTAATAACATTAATCTCGTCATTATCCATGCGGTACGTCCCATTATAGTCATTATCAGGAATAAAAGATTCATGGAAGTAATCAGGTAAAGCGTAATTACCGCCAAACGCAAATAAGCCTAATAGCACCACACTACCACCATAATAAAAATACTTATTATTAATTTTATTAAGTATGAAATCCAAGAAAATAATGAAAGTTAAAGGATTAAAGAAGATATCTAATCCACGATGATACACTTCATTAACACTAAATAAATAAGATACACAGAACGGATTATATAAAACAATAATTAAAACTACTGCTAGTTTTGTATATTCATTACGATTGAAGATTAAATAAATAACTAATAATAAATCAAATAACACAATGAAACATACCTTATTATGACTGCCACTAGGTTTAAAGTAATTAAAATACATATCGGCTGTTTCTGAATTATTGTTAAAGAAAGCACTAAAATCAAAAATATTATTAGTTACCCGATAAGACACAAAAGCCATCATCAAGAAACTTAGTATCAACAAAATGATCTTAAACTTCTTGTTCTTAAATAGATAGGTTAAAGGCTTATTCAAAATAGCCACAAGTAAGCATAAAACAGTTACTACTATAAACTTCTTAAAATCAATTCCCTTTATTAAAATTACATATAAGTTGAATAAAGGAAGTAATAATAAAATCGCTGCATCAACAAAGTAGTGTTCATCCTTATTCGGCAAAACAAAAGCCAAACCAAAACACAAGAAGGCCAACGTGAATATCGAAGAAGATGAAAAGCCACAAGCCGCCATACACATTACATAAAGTAATATCTTGTTGCTTAAACTATTATCCTTAAATAGTTCAAATAAAATAAGAATTATATAACCGAAAACACAAGTTCTAAAGGTATTTCCAAAGAAACCAAAGACATTATTGTAATAATAGCGTCCATAAAAGAAAGTAAAGATTAAAATCACCGTTAAAGACAATAATTTCTTATTCTTGCTTATTTTATCTAAGCCATTAATGATTAAGGAAAATAAGAAACAATTATATAAAATTTGGAAAATCCAAAAGATTAAATCAACATAATAAACATCAAAAGTTAGCTTTCTTAATATTAATCTAACGAAATAAATAAAAACTGAAATAAAATAATAATAAGATTGAAAAGTATATTGATAATTTATTTCAAGATTCCCCCAATTATATCCAGCGAAAGGAGATGTAGTATTTAGTTTGCTAGCACAAATATTAGAAGTAATTAGATTAAAGTAATAAACTGAGTCAAAGCCATTTAAGTTGCCAAAAGTTGTATTATAAGCATAGACAACTAGCACGCCACAACAAGCCGCCACAATAAACCAAGAAACTAAAGAAAAATGCCAATTTACTTTCTTGATATCTTTAATGATTAAAACAATGCTAACAATAAAGAATAACGCATAGACAACTACTAGATAGTTAAAAGACCACATTAAAGTTGAAGGAATAGCTGTGGTTAAATAGCCATATCCCACTAGCAACATAAAGCCAAAGCCAAAACTAAGTTTATAATTATTTTTTTTAAGCTTAAATAAAAACCACTGTCCCAAGACTTCTAAATAAGCTATTAAAACCATGGAAACTAGAATATAAGAAAGCATCTGCTATCCCTTATTTTCTTTTTCTTCCAACTTCTTCTTTAAAGAAGAAATCTCATAATTTAAACGAATTATTTCCTCGTTATGCTTAGAAATAATTAAATAAATATAAAATGTTAAGCAATATAGAAAGAAAATATTCACAAAAAAGATGGCGTTTGAAAGCATCTCTATCTTTAGTAAGTCTCTAATCTTATAACCAATTCTAGGAAACAAGACTACAAGCACCATGCCAATTCCCCAAATAATCCAAACCATGGCATAATGAATGTTCATCTTATTCTTTATCACCATTCTAAGTACGCACAGAACAGCGATAATTGAACCAAACAATAATGTTAACTGCAATTCTCTTCCCATAACTATACCTCAAAAAAGATAATTGAAATAATCATCTCAACCATATACTTAATAGACTTAAAGGGACTAATAAAATAACTCTCCCCATTTACTCTATCCTTCATTTGTACGTCCACTTCCTTAACCTTATATTTCTTCCTTAAAAGGTAACATAAAGTATCAGGCTCCGCGCAAAAGTTCATATTCTTTGCAAAAACCTTAATAACCTTCTTGCCAACAGCGCGCATACCGCTTGTAGGATCAGTTACACTTACTCCGGTTTTAAGCTTAATTAGAAAACAAATAATTCTAGAACCAAGCATTCTTAAAGTAAAAGGTTTCTTCTCATTAATAAACCTTGACCCCACAACATAATCATTACCCTCTTCAATTGCCTTAATTAAAGAATGAATATACTTAGGAGGATGCTGGCCATCACCATCAATAGAAACAACACAATCATAATCATGTTCATAGGCATATTTAAAGCCAATTCTTGTCACACCTGCAATCCCCACATTTAAAACTAAATTTAAAATGCTATAACCATTATCATCCGCAAGCTCCACTGTATCATCAGTAGACTTATCATTGATAATCAAATAATCATAGCCAAATTTATTAAGATCGCCTATTAATGAAGGAAGATTCTCGCTTTCATTAAAAGAAGGGATTATTACAAGTGTTTTCATCTAAACTATTTTACTATTAATGTAAATATTAGTCTAAAAATATGCAAAACTAGTAGCTTTTGCATATTTTTATTTGTACTTATAGATGCAACGTTTTTATTCTTATCATTAAAATAATAGAAAAATTATGAATTTTATAATACAACTTAAACGGCAAGACTCTTTCCAATATCTTTTCAGCCTTCATAACAACAGGCAGTTCTTCCTTTTTTTCATAATTTGGCCATGCGCTTTTTTTCTTGTAATAATCATATTTTTCTTTTGCGGGATGGTTATTATCAATACTCCATGGTCTTTTAAATACGCCATCCAAACAATGGTAGAACACTATATCTTTGCTAGCTGATTCCAAATCACTCTCTTTATAAAATCTTTTTTTATTTAAGCTATACAACAAAATAGACTCATAGATTCCATAATAATCATATCCGGCAAACCAATTATACTTTGGACTAATAACTTTAATTTCATCCCTTAAAGCCAAAGAAAGCAAGTCTTGATCAGCCATAAAAAAATCACTTTTAACATTTTTTATATAATCAATGCATTTTTCCGTTAAATGTTCACTCTTCCACTTTTTTATGTCGAAAAATATAATCCCAGAATTAAAAAAACAAAAATTCTTATCTGTTTTCATTAATTTGTTATAGTAGGAATGAACACTGTCAATAACACACCCACAAGCCTTCCCAGATAAATCTATTGATTCTATTGTCTTTAAGCACAGTACATCCGCATCAACAAAAACAGCGTAATCTACATTAATTAATTTAGGAACAACCAATCTCCAATAAGTATAATAGCTATTACTTCCCCATTTATTCATGTTTTTTTCTTTAAAAACACTATCGTATTTCTTCGCATCTATATAGCTTATTTGTACGCCATTGCAACTATGATGGTTGACTAGCTTTGAAAAATTTTCTGTTGTTTCGTCTTTATCTGTCGCAACAAAAACATTTATATTTTTATCCCTATTATTTTCAATTATAGAAGCAAGTGAAGTACTAACAAGTGGCAAAAAGCCATCATCAACCGTATATATTATATCTAGCTCTTTATCGAAATTTATCATATTTACACCTAATGTTTATCAATTATATTAATATATTATTTAAAGAAATACTTTAAAGAATCAGCCAACTCCTTATTAGCCTTAATTGACTCATTCTTAGAAGATCTTAAAGTAGAAACATAAGTCTTAAGCTTAGGCTCAGTACCACTAGGTCTTACTACAACGCTAGATTTATCAGCTAAATAATATTTCAAGACATCCGACTTAGGTAAACCATCTAAACCATTCGCATAATCCAAGCATCTATCAACCTTAATACCATTAATCTTAGTTAATGGATTATTTCTAAAATTAGCCATGATATCCTGCATCTTCTTAAAACCACTAGAACCATCAAATTCATAAGATTGTAAGCTATTAATTTGATAACCATAAGTTCTATATAATTCATCTAGCTTATCAAGTAAAGATACACCTCTACTCTTATAATACGCAAACATCTCACAAATCATGAAGGCCCCATCAACGCCATCCTTATCTCTTACATAAGAACCCGTTAAATAACCATAGCTCTCTTCAAAGCCAAAGATATAAGAATCGGCTTTATTATCCTTTTCAAGTAAGCCAATTTGCTCACCAATAAACTTAAAACCCGTTAAAACATTTCTAACACTTACACCATAATGTTTACAAATACTATCAGCTAAATCAGTAGAAACAATTGTCTTAACTACAACCGCGCCACTAGGCATCTTATTATGCTTAATTCTTTGACTGCAAATATAATCCAAAAGTAAAATACCGGTTTCATTACCACTTAACAAAACATATTCACCATCATTATTTCTTACCGCAATACCCACTCTATCGCAATCTGGATCAGTTGCAATTAATAAGTCGGCCTCTTCCTTTTTGGCATATTCCATGCCTAAAGCCATAGCCTCTTTTATTTCGGGATTAGGATAAGGACAAGTAGGAAAATTACCATCTGGATATTCTTGTTCCTTTACAACACTAATATTAGTAAAGCCACATTCTTTTAACACCCTACAAACTGGCTCTCTACCTGTACCATTAAGTGGTGAATACACAATCTTTACATCCTTATTAATCTCTTCGCCAAATAAAACTGATTGTTTTTTTACATTACTTAAAAATTCATCAAAACACTCTTCAGGAACCTTAAAAATATTATTACTATCTTTTACTATCACACCATCAAAGATATCAACATTTTCAATCTCACCTAAAATTTCCTCAGCTGCCTTAGTAGTGATTTGGCAACCATCACTACCATACACTTTATAACCATTATATTTACTAGGATTATGACTAGCTGTAACCATTACACCAGCACTAGCTTTCATAAAACGTACACCAAAGGAAACTGTAGGAACAGGAAGAAGTCTATCCCACAAATATACTTTAATGTCGTTATCCGAAAACACCTTAGCTGCATACTTGGAAAAAACATCTGACTTGATTCTTGAATCATAGCCAATTACCACGCTAGGATTTTCATAATGAGAATTTAAATAATTAGCCAAACCTTGACTAGCCTTATTAACCGTATAAATATTCATACGATTACTGCCAGCCCCAATAGTACCTCTAAGTCCACCAGTGCCAAACGATAAGTCCTTATAGAAAGAATCTTCTATCTCCTTATCATCCATCTTCTTTAATTGATCAAGTAATTCTTCATCCTTAACTTTACTTAACCATAAATCATATTTTTCTTTACTATTCATAACTAACACCTAATATCTAAAAATTTAGCCTTTCCACTTAACTTTATATCAACCGAATTAGCTGGCACAAAAATACATTTACCGGCCATCATTTCAATTAAATCACCATCAAACTCCATCTTACCTTGACCATCTATACAAAGTAAAATTCTAAAAGATAATTCATCGCTCTTATATAATAAGCCATCACTATCAATCATTAACTTTTCCATTTCAAAGTACTTGCATCTAGAAAGCAGTTGTCTAACTTCACCCTTTTTAAAACGAAAAATAGACATTGGCCTTAATAAATTATCATTGCCCTTAAGATTAGCTATATCAAGAGCCTTATCTACATCAAGCCTTCTGCTCTTACCATATTTATCAACTCTTTTATAATCATATAAACGATAGGTAACATTAGAACTCTCTTGTACCTCAACAATTAAAGAACCAGCTAATATCGCATGAATGGTGCCGGAAGGAATAAAGAATACATCATCTTTTTTGACATCATAATAATTTAAAAGATTAGTAATGTTGCCATCTTCTATTCCTTTTCTAATATCATCCTTAGTACATTCATGTTTAAGTCCATAAATTAGTTTTGTATTATCTAAAGCATCAAGCACATACCACATCTCTGTCTTGCCATTATCATTTTCATGAACTTTCGCATAATCATCATCAGGATGAACTTGCACCGACAAATCATTTTTCGCATCGATAAACTTTACTAAAATAGGAAAAGTATCATTACGACTACCAAGATAGTCTTTATGCATATCAAGTACTTCTTTTAAGGATTTACCAGCATACTCTCCATCCCCTACATAGCTTAAACCATCAGGATGAACACTAGCTTCCCAACTTTCAGCCAAAGGATAGATATCACACTCTTTATTAAAATCTTTCTTAAGTCTATCTCCTCCCCACAAGTAATCCTTATAAGCAGGAATTAGACTAAATGGTTTATTAAAGCTCATATTTATGTTTGTCTAATACGGAAATATTATCACCAAGTTGTACTTCCACAAGTTCTAGTTCACTATCCGCAATAATAGTATGCTTACAACCTCTAGCCATCGTGATCACATCACCTGGCTTAACCTTATTCTCCATCCCATCAACAATGGTCCTTCCTTCACCCTTAGTAATAGTCCAAACCTCATCACGAAAATCATGACTATGATAATTCATCTTATGGCCCTTATTTAAAATAACCTTAATCGTCATCGAATCCTTTTCAATATCAAGCACTCTAAAACTGCCCCAAGACTTCTCCGCATACATTACTCTATTTTCTAACTTATCAACATAAGGTTTAATATAACTTGACTCTTTCTTATCTGAAACAAGTAAGCCATCAGGACTTAAGGCCACAACCATATCTTTTAAACCCATACATAAAACAGGGATATTAAGCTCATTTACGACATGGCTATTAACACATTTATCATCAAAAGTAGCCTGGCCAATACTATTAGAATCCATAGCCTCCGTCAAAGTATTCCAAGTGCCAAGATCTTTCCACATGCCCTTAAAACGCATTACCTCAATATTGGCTTCCTTTTCAACTACCGCATAGTCAAAAGAAATCTTATTTAATGATTCATATTTATTAAACAAGTCATTATAATCTTTAAAATCAATTAGCTCATGAGCTCTATTTAAAACATAACCAAGTTTAAAGCCAAAGACGCCGCCATTCCATAAAGCACCTCTAGAAATATATTCTTTAGCAACCTCTTCACTAGGCTTTTCCTTAAAAACATCAACGCTTGACACATCATCCTTTGTTTTAGGAATAATATAACCATACTTTTCACTAGGATAAGTAGGCTCCATGCCCATTAAAACTAGATTACTCTTACTTTTTAAAACCAAATCATTTAAAGTTTCTAAAGCTTTAAAATAATCATCTTCGACATAAGGATCAACTGGACAAACAATAACGCTATCATCTTCCTTTACGCCTACAATATCCTTTAAATAAGCACAAGCTAAGGCAATAGCGGGAAAAGTATCCTTGCGACATGGTTCTAAAGAAATGCCCACTTCCTCATTTAGTTGATTATTAATTGTGCTAACTTGTGATTTACTAGTAGCAATCGTAATATTAGCACCCACATCGATTTCTTTTACCTTACGGTAAAATCTTTGAATCATTGACTCAAGACTGCCATCATCCTTATGAAATATCTTTATAAATTGTTTACTACGAATATCATTTGATAAAGGCCAAAGTCTTTTACCAGAACCACCTGACAACAATACTATATTCATCGCTCAGCCCTCATTGGATTCTCTAAAAAGTCCTTATAAGATAGTTTTAAACCATCTTCAAGCTCCATCTTATAAGTCCAACCAAGTTTACTAGCCTTAGAAACATCAAGAAGTTTTCTAGGCGTACCATTAGGTTTACTAGTATCCCACTTAATCTCTCCCTTATAACCAACAACCTTAGCCACAAGCTCCGTTAATTCTTTAATACTTAATTCTTTGCCCGTACCGGCATTAACTGTTTCATTACCCGAATAGTTATTCATAAGGAAAACACATAAATTAGCTAAATCATCAACATATAAGAACTCTCTTAAAGGTGAGCCGTCACCCCAACAAGTAACTTCACTTAAATTATTAACTTTAGCCTCATGGAACCTTCTAATTAAAGCTGGCACTACATGAGAATGGGTTGGATGATAATTATCATTAGGCCCATATAAATTAGTAGGCATAACACTAATATAATCAGTACCATATTGTCTATTTAAAAATTCACAATACTTTAAGCCACTAATTTTAGCTAAAGCATAAGCTTCATTAGTCTTTTCTAGTGCGCTAGTTAAAAGACAATCTTCCTTCATGGGTTGAGGAGCCATTCTAGGATAAATACAACTAGAACCTAAAAACTCAAGCTTCTTACAACCATTTTTCCAAGCACTATGAATAACATTCATTTCAAGAGTCATATTGTCATACATAAAATCCGCCAACGCCTCTTGATTAGCCACAATGCCACCAACTTTGGCAGCCGCTAAGAAAACATATTCAGGCTTCTCTTCTTCAAAAAACTTTTCTACTTCATCTTGTCTAGTTAAATCTAATTCCTTATGAGTTCTAGTAATTATATTATTATAACCTTGCCTATTTAATTCTCTAACAATAGCACTGCCAACCATGCCTCTATGTCCGGCTACATAAATTTTCGCATCTTTTTCCATCATGATAATCTCCTACTTAACAACACCCTTTTCAAGATATTCCTCTAAATTAGTTCGAATATGTTCTTCCGCTCTTTCAACCGCTACCTTTTCCATATCATGTTTTGTCATAAGCGCTACTAACTCTTCAAAACTTGTCTTTGTTGGATTCCAACCAAGCTCTGTTTTAGCCTTTGTAGGATCGCCCCATAAATTAACGACATCTGTAGGACGATAAAAATCTGGGCTTACTTCCACAATAACCTTACCTGTTTTCTTATCAACGCCTTTTTCATCCATTCCCTTGCCAGTCCACTCAATTTCAATACCCGCATGATGGAAAGCTAATGTCGCAAACTCTCTAACCGAATGTTGAACACCTGTGGCAATAACGAAATCTTCTGGCTTATCATGTTGAAGAATAAGCCACATACACTCAACATAATCCTTCGCATACCCCCAATCACGCAAAGAATCCAAATTACCTAAATATAATTTATCTTGTTTACCTTGAGCAATTCTAGCAGCTGCCAAAGTAATCTTACGGGTAACAAAAGTCTCACCACGTCTTTCTGATTCATGATTAAACAAAATTCCTGAACAACAAAAC
>CAVCDR010000119.1:0-10779 GCA_963601025.1 Agathobacter sp.
AAAAATAACAATTTTAATTAATTATGGAGGTATTTATATGGAAAAATTAATTATTAAAACTAGAAAAAGTTCAGCAACAAACGCCGATTGGGAAGACATTAAAAATAGACTTTCTGTTTGCGGTTCAGATTTTAAAACAATGCAACAATTATTTAAAAAATATGAAGAAAAATATTATTCCGATTATTTTAACGTGGAATATTCAATAGAACTATTTAAAAATATGAAAAGCATCGATGAGGTGCATAATTTCATGCACAATGAAGTCCTAAAAAATAATTATGTTGATTGGGAAGTTGTTTATATTCCAGAATATTTTAAAAGTTTAGAACCTTGGATACCATCATATGTAACAGATAATAAATTTAAACAAAAGTTTTTGGAAGAAGTAAAAAAAAATTGTCTCGCTTATCATAGTGATTGGGTGGCGGAACACCGCAACATTTCTAAAGAAGTTTTAAATAAAGCGGACAAAATTAAATTTTAAACAATAATAAAAGCCCCTAGAACGCTACCCATAAGGTATACACAATTCTACACCTTACGGTATTTTCGGGGCTTTTATTAATCATGAAAGTCGATGATTAGATAATAATCGTCATCCTTAACGCCAGCTTCTTTGCCGAAGCTATCTAAAATCAACTCTTTAGGAATAAGAGCAAACTTTAGGTATAAATCCCTACCTAAAGCCTTCTTTTCTCTTTGAGTTAATTTTAGTTGATAACAAACATCCAATGTTGAAGGCTTGTCATCGCCGAAAAGCTTTGTTAGCTTTTCTTTTCTAGGAACCACAGTTGTTAGCATTTCTCCTAACAACTTGACCATCTCTTTTCTTTCCTTGAAATTTTCTTCAAAGAACAATTTGGTTTTCTCGTTAAAGAAGAATGCTGCACGAGGATCTTTCCTGCAGTCAATTCCTGCAAAAAGAAGATCATCTTCTGTGTCATCACTCCCAAAGAATGCCGCTCCAACTGTGACATAAAGAACATTTTCGACATCTTGAATGTCGAAATTTTTAATTTTTGCCATATTTTTCCCTCCTGTAGCAAATAAAAAAAAGATTGAAACATGGCAAAAATTAAATTCTAATCTCGAACTAATCTTTTGTTTCAATCCTTATAAATAAAAAAAGAGTTAGTTCAAGATATCTAAATCCATGAACAAACTCTTTAACAATTTAATTCTACAGAGTATTCTCGAAAAGTAATTGATTTTGGATAAATGTTAATTGCTTATTACACGTAGATAAACAAATAATTCGTAAAAATGAATTTATCTTAACGACGAAAAGACATCCGATGGGGTGCCTATTGTAAAAACAGTAATTTACTGAAAGTCATTCAGTGAAATTTTCTAATTTGTCCCATGCATCAAGATGAATGCAAATGCCAATGATTAATGTAAAGAAAACATTCTTTGATCTGTTTCTGACATGCATCTTGTGTAAGCCATAGTCATTTAGAATTCTATTGTTTATTCTTTCAGTAGAAGTTCTGTTCTTGTACATTTCTTTCCACTTGTCAGAATGATAAGGAACAGGACCGAAGAGTTTGTAGTTTGTTTTGTCATAGACTTTAACGACTCTTCCGTAGTTGGATTTAGTGCACTTTCCAAATAAAGGACACGAATCAATTTTTCCTGTAATAAGAGGACATCTGTATTTTGTAGCTTTCTTTGAATTGTCGTATCCATCACGAACCATGACATGACCTTGAGAACAAATAGGAATTCCATTTTCATTTAATCCTTCGTATTTTGCGTAAGGATTAACTTTAGGGTTGTTACGTTTGTTCCAATCAATGATAGGAATAATATCTTTCTCTCTAAGAAACTGATGAAAGTAAGCAGCATCCATGGCAGAATCAAAACACATAAAATCAGGCTTGAGATTTGGAGCAATATCAAGTAATCTAGCAGTGGCAGTGAAAGAAGTGAGTGCGTCATGGTCTGAAGCATAACCGAGGGTTAAATAAAGAGGAAGATCGATTTTAAGAATCTTATTGTGGTAGGTAAGGTTGTAAATCGTAAACCCAAAGTACCACTGTTCTAAATCACTGTCCCAACCCCAGTTAGCATCTGGTGCAGAATAACGATAGTTGATATCTGCAATAGGAGCGTCTTCAACTTTGTTTCCATAAGGAGAAGCGTGAATATGCAGACAAGTGCCATCTCCAGAAATGTTGATAGAATCCTTGTCAATGATACCTTTTTGAAAAGAAGGCTGAACGGCAAGTAGATTAAAAATACGTTCAATGGTGTAAGTGTCACGATAGCGATCGAACTCTGCACCATTTTTGTATTTGAGATAAAGAGAGTGAGTGTCTTCGTCAGTGTAGTTTTCCCACTTTTCGTTTTTCTTCATGATAGCGTGATTTTCTTTGGAGAATCTACCTTTAGAAAAGAGAGATTTCAAAGAAGGATTATCATTCATGATTCTGTTGATGAAATCGTGATGAGAAGCGACACCAGGAGGATCAGAAGTACCAACAAGAAATTGAAGAAGTTGGTCATGTTTAAGATCAGTACACCAAGCATCGATAGAAACATATTTAAGAAGTTTCATCAAAACGAAAGAACGAATAAAGATAACAGGATCAATAGCAGGTCTACCAGTATTGATTGGATAAAGAGAAAAAAGAATAGGACGGATAGGATCCGTGTTCAGGCGACGTAATTTGTAATAAGCAGATTTAAAAGATTTGATTTTTTTGATTCTGTAACGATTATCAACAGATAAATCACAAAAATGATTATTGAGAAAATCGATATAAGAAGCAAAAGATTGAATATGTTTGAGCATTTAACTCACCTCCATGGTTTCTTAATGAAGGCGAGCAAAGCGAGCCCGCGATGGCGGGCAAAAGTCAATAGGAAAGCAGAAAAAAATATGAAAATTTCAAAGAAAAAAGAGGGGGCTGATGAAAAATGAAACAAAAAAATATGCCTAGTTTAGGCACCAAAGAGTTTTCGAGAAACCTCCTACAAAAACGGGGGGGCATTTTCAAGCAGTTTTATGCATAATATTTATATTTATGTGCCAAATGGCACATTTTTTTATTTTCGTTCGCAACCCCCCCCATTTTTATAGTAGGTATAGTATTAATGTTGAACAAACAACGTGCCATCAAAGAGGAAAGTATATAGGAGTAAAAGGTCGTATTCCTCCGACGAATTAAACAAAATGAACAAAAATAAGATTTTTGCATTAGGCGCAACTGCTTTAACTTTAGCAGGCTCTATGGGTGGTGTTACAGCTTTAGCTGCTGATGACATAACAAAAACAACAGAAGTTAAGTACCAAGTTGAAGAATCATACGAATGGTCAATCCATACAGAAATCGACTTTGGTAAAAACGCTGGTTCTAAGACTACTGTAGCAAAGGCAGACAACGCTGTTGCAGTTACTAAAAATGTTCTATTAGAAGGCAACAAGTTAAAGATTACTGTTAAGGGTTCTGGAACTAATGGTGCGTTCTCTATTAACAACGGCAAGACAGAAGTATTAAAGTACGCTATTAACGATGGCGCTGCTGATTTAGCTGTCGATGGCACAGTTCTAGAAGTTAACGCAGGCACAAACACTGGCTCAAAGGCATTAAAGTTCACTTTATCAACAGCTGATAGAGATTCTGAAATCGCTGGTTCTTACACAGGTACTGTAACTTACACAGCACAAGTTGTAGCTCAATAATTAATTATTGGATTAGCAAAATACATTAGCGAGGATTAAACCTCGCTTTTGTTTTGACCATTATTAGTATGTGCTGGGTATAATATTAGTACAGGAAGGGGATATGATGATTAACCAAGAGCAAATATACACCGATATTGAAATGATTAAAGAAGGCCATTACTACATAATCAAACTTATTGACGTTAAAGGCACTCGCTATCCGATTGCGATGTTTTCAAATGAAGGTGAGGCCTTACATGCCAAAGAAGTTGAAGAAAGAAAATATTTAAAAGGAGATTTGAAATGACTTATTTATCAAACGCTTTTTCGTTACAAATGTTTCCGCTTGAACGCGTTAGCAACATCAAAGTAACACCGGTTAGCGCAAAAGAAGTTGCTTCATGCGATTTTTTATCCGTTGTAGGCCATCCTGATACCGCAAAAGTATTATCTAGTCTATTAGGCAAAGAAGTTGCGTTTAACCGTGTGAGTTTAGCACTAGAGTCACATGATGTGCTATATGTTGCCCAACTTGTAGGTGGCAGGCTTCCAGAAGGTGTTACAACCTTGCCGGATGGTTTTACGTTTAAATTTGTAAAAATTGAATTAGCTAATTAATAAAAAGGAGATTTTAAAAAATGAAATATATCTATAACGTTTCAAAATCAAAAAATCCGTTTACTAAAGCCATGAAGGATTATGTTGAAAAAAGATTTTCCAGTCTTGAAAGGCAGTTAAAAGAAAATGAAACGATTAAGTTTTCGCTAGAGACCTTCTCAAGAGGAAATAAACCTTTGATTTTAAAGTGTCAAGCTGTCTCTCAAGATAATAAGCACATTAGAGCCGAATGTAGCTCAAATGACTTCTATTTGGCTGTAGATGAGCTTAAAGATAAGATTAATAGCCTAGCAAGAAAGCATCGTAACAAAATCGTTAATAAACCATTAAGCCAACCTAACGAATATCCACTTGATGTAAAAGAAATTGTCAAGACTAAACAAATCGTACTTGAATCAATTTCTGTTGAACAAGCAATCAAAGAAGCGAATGAGTTAGGTCATGCTTGGTACGTCTTTAGAAACGCCGAAGAAAACGATATGGTTTGTGTGCTATATAGGCGTTTTGAAGGTAACTACGGTTTGATGATTTGCAGGTAAGCTCATGTTAGAAAAGTATTTTGATGAATGTTCGATTGGCGAAAAGATGAAGTTTGCCCGTATCGAACGTGAAAAGAAGAAAGCTGATTTAGATTTAGCTAGTGGCAAAATCGACAAGATTACACACAAAGCCATTTATGCTAAATTGTTAGCCAAATTAGACGCCTTAAAAACTTGGTACGACTAATGGCTAGAAAAAAGAAAATCACTAGCATATTTGAGGGTATAAACCTTCGATATGCTATTGATATATTGCAAGATGATAAACCTATATGGTCGTTTTCCAGCGATGATTTACCGCCTTGTGCAAAACAAATGCAATATCTAGAAAGCTATAAAAACAAAGGCTTTCTGATAAGAGTAAGAAACGACATAGAAGTTAATACTGTGCCGTTTGATGATAGTTTTGAATTAAAACAATATTTAAAGGAGATTTGAAAAATGAAAAAGAAAATTGCTGTTATTACAGGTGCCGCTATTATGTTAGGCGCTATTATCGTTGCCTATAAGGTTATTAAGAATAGATAAGGAATATTTATGGAAGAAAGAAAACCTTTAGACAGAAAAACTAAATTAATAATTATTGTTGTATTGGTGCTAATCGCGATCGTATTATTCTGTATAAAAAGCTGCGAGAAAAATGTGCCAAATGGCACAAATTCCGAATCTGTAACAAGTAAAACACCGCTTGAAATGGACGAAAACCAAGGCGATCACGTTGAATTATCTACTTCTTCGTATGACAGAAACATCACTTTGCCGGGTTGGAGTACAATTTCTATTCCCGCAGGAACCACTAAGATTAATGATGGTATTTCCTTCTATAATCCTGAGGCTAACTGTTGGTACGAAGTGGGCTACTACTATGGAGATGAGCTTATTATGTCAGCTTTAGTATCAGAAGAAGTTGAAGATGGCAGTTTAGTCAGCCTAGCCAATCTATATCAAGTTGGTACTAACACAGCCGATTTAGGCATTAGCGAAATCGTTAGTTATGACGCTAATTACTTCGACATTGAAAAACGTTATACCGATGATTATAGTATCCATTCAAAAGCTGTATTTGAAGGCAACCAAGAAATTACTGTTAAATGTACCGATGGCCAAACTCGTACGCTTATAGCAATTTGCAATCAAAGAAACTATTATATGACTTTTGGCCTATACATCGATTCTGCTGATAATAGCGAAACAAGTGAACTATTATACGAATCAAAACTAGTGGCGCCGGGCAAGTATATTGAAGACATTGAACTAACTAGAGCACTTGAGGCAGGTGAATATGATGCTTACGTACTAATTCAACCTTATAAAGATGATAAAACGACCGCTACAAATAACGGCATGGTAAAAGTTAAATTATTTGTTCAATAACGCAACCATTTTTATAAAGATATAAGTATAATATTTGTGCCATTAGAAATGGTTAGATAGATACGACATAGGAGCGTATCAAAGGAGTAATCAAAAACAAATGAAATCACTATTAACTACACAAATTTATGTTGAAAAGCAAAATGTTGCAATCGGTGCTATCACTGGTAAGGTAACTAAAAAGGGCGTTGTAACTGGTACTACTAAATCAGGTTCTGAATACGCTAGAGTTTCTCTTGCTCTAGGAAGTACTGATTATGATGTTAAAAATGCCGAATACGTTCTAGGTTTAAAAGATAAGCACATCCAAAGAGGTGGCGATAAGGCTGATACTAAACCGCTAATCTTCGTTGATGTTGTGGCTTTCAATAGAAACGCTGAATATTTAAAAAAGAATATTCAAGCCGGTGATACTTTAAGAGCTATTGGTACATTATCTGCAAGTGAGTATAATGGAAATGTGTCTATTTCCTTAAATGCCACTGCTTTCGATAAAGACTTCTTCGCTAAAAACGATGAAGTACCCGCACCTCAAGAAGAGGCGATAGGTGACGAATCAGAAGAATTGCCATTTGATTTGGCAACAGATGATTTGCCATTCTAAAAGCTGTTAACATACAGGGCAGCCTTCCCAAACTTTCCCTGTATGATTAATAGATAGTGCTAAAGTTTTGCAAAATTACTTGATCTTTCTTGTTTTCGCAAACAAGGCACTCTAAATTCTATACTACGGTTAGCGCACCTTGCCAAAAGCGCAAACATCTCCCTATTAGTTCTTAGTTGGTGCAATTCCAACAAGAGAGTTCCTTCCATTATTTCTGTTATTAGCCCTCGAAAGGGGCTAACATCGTTTCCATCTAGTGATCTAATGTAAGCACGGATACATTGGTTAGGTGCAATTCCTAAGGAAACGGCATGAACAGTGGCGGTATTAAAATAGCAACCGCATCTTTGTGCTAGGTGTTGCTAGTCCCTTCGCCTAGCCATAAAGACCGTCAATTAATGTTGGCGGTTTTTATGTGCCAAATGGCACGTAAATAAAAGTTTTTAAAATTAACAACCAAATAAAATACTAAATCAGTATAATATTTATGTAAAAATTTGATTCAACAAAGAACGAGGTGCTTGCTTATAGCTTTAATAAGTATATAGGCGTATAGTACCTCGTTCTTTGAAATCGTTAATATTATTTATCTAAAAACTAAAGTTTTTATTATTTTTAACTTTATAAAAACAACTATTTTAATTAATTATGGAGGTATTTATATGGAAAAATTAATTATGGAATATTTACAAAACCTTGATTCGAAAGAACAAACCGATGCATTTTGCAAAGAAGTTGAATCATTTGGGAACGATGAAAAAGCAGCTATTGAATTTGGAAAACAATATCTAACAAAACGCTACATCAAAGTGACTAAAGAATATCCTGAAACTTTATTTGAAAGCATGGTTTCGATGAAGGAAGTGTATGAATTTTTAAGAAAAGAAATAAATGACAACAAATTCGTTACTTATAACGTTGTTTCAGTACCAAGATCATTCGATAATCTTATTCCGTTTGCTTTTAAATCTGATTTTATCAATGAACGCAATAAAACAGGAAAGCAAAAAATGTGTAATTTCTGCTCATGTTGGATGATTTCTCATAACTTCGATATGAAACAATATTTAATTGATTCTTATTATCGCAAAGTCAAAGCCGCTTTATAACTAAAACAAAAGCCCCTAGATTGCTACCCGAAGGTATTAAACAAATCTAATACCTTCCGATACTTTCGGGGCTTTTATTAATTGTGGAAATCAACTACGATAACGTATTCATCATTAAGACAAACGCTATTTTCGTCAACCGCCATAGGGAGAAAGGCAAACTTTAGGTATAAATCCCTACCTAAAATTTCTTTCTCCCTTTTCGTCAGCTTAATTTGGTAGCAGACATCAAGTTGGAGTAAGTTACTGCCGTATAGCCTTTCCAACTTTTCTTCTTTCCTAGAAGCAAATACTCCTAGAAAATCGCCAAGAAGCTTAAGGGCTTCCGGTCTACCGCCGATTTTATCAACGAAAAGCTTGGTCTTCTCATTGAATCTTGTTCCTGCGCGGAAATCCTTCGCGCAATCTTCTGGGACGCCAGCAAACAAAACGTCCCCAATAAACGCCTCTTTAAATAAAGCGTTTAAAATGACAGCATCGCTGTCAAAATCTTTAATTTTTGCCATTTTAAGTTCCTCCCTTTCTGATAAAAAAGGATTGAAACGGCAAAAATTAAATTCTAATCTCGAACTAATTCTTTGTTTCAATCCTTTAAAAATAAAAAAAAGAGTTAGTTCAAGATATAAATCCATGAACAAACTCTTTAACAAATTTATAGTAACAAATCGGGGGGGGGCATTTTCGAGCAGTATTTGGTATATTTTTTAGATATTTATTCTATTAACATTCTACCTTTTTCTGTGTAAACTCAAAAGTATGATAAATACTTTATTTATGTCATTTTTTAATTAAAAAGAGGCCCATAATCACAGCCAATTAGGTACAAATCTAGGTATAATATTACTGACCTGATAAAGGGTTCAATTAAGATAAGGAGAGGTATTTATATGACAAAACAAACTCATAATTTTGGTGAAAAAGAGATTGAAAACGGCGTGAAAGTGTGGTTAGCGCCTACATTTATTACAAGCCGCAACAAAGCTATTGAAATGATTGATAATGGCAAATATGGCTTATGTGACTCTGATTTCTGGATTTTGAAAAACAAAATGAGAAACGGTGGTATCGCATATACATCATTAATCATAAGTCATAACGGTTGTTTGAAAGTTAACTCAAGACTTCCAGAAGACAAACGTTTTATGTCTAAATATTTGGGCCAACCTGAACCAAGTCCATTCGATGATGCAATTATCATTACTTATGATGATGGTGAAATGCGTGAGTATGGCGAGGTTAGTAAAACTAATTGCAAAAACGATTATCCAATGGCCATGCTTCTAAAGCGTGTTATGGATAGAGTTATTCTTAAAAAATCTGAACTTGCTTTCTCGGGCATTTATTCTGAAGTTGAATCAGATAACTTTAGCCAAAACGCTGTTGAAAATGAAACTGTTTCAAAATCTCAAACTCAAGAAACAGTTACCGTAAACCCAGATACCGGTGAAGTTACAACCGCTTCTGAAGCTACTCCTGTACAAAAACAAGAGGCTGCTCCCGTTCAAGGCATGAGTGAAAAGCAACTTAATCTAATTCTTGATTTAAAAAAGCGTTTAGACATTACTGATGAACTAATGAAAACACACATCAAAACAATAACCGGCAAGGACAAACTTAGAGAATGTTCTAAGGCCGAAGCATCTGCTTTAATCACTTTCTTCCAAGGTGAGAAAAACAAAGCAACCGCATAATTCAAATCGTTAATTAGAGGGGAAACGAATCCCCTCTAAAATAAATTAAAAATGTGCCATTTGGCACATAAATTTAAGCAAACATTAAAGAAGGGTATAAAAATGACAGAAAAAGAAAAGAAATTACAATTTATCGCAATTGAAGGTATTAAGCCTAACAAAGCTAATCAAAACTACAGTATGCATGATATTGATGTGCTAGAAGAATCAATTAGAAAAAATGGTATGCTTTCGCCAATTACCATTTGCGTTGATCCAAATAACTCCATTTCAGGCTATACTATTTTGTCCGGACACAGACGTTTTGAGGCAGCTAAAAGACTTGGCTTAACTGAGGTGCCTTGCATTATCGTTGATTGTCCAAAAAGCGAAACAGCAAAAATAGAAGCAATGTGCGAAGGCAATATTTGCCGTAATTCACAAGAAGACATCGAAACGCTAATCAAAACAGCAGCCGATCTTTGGGAAAACATGGAAAATGATGTCAGACATGAATTGACCGCTAGATTAAAGGAAAAAGCGCTAGAAGCAAACGGTGGCACACTAACCGAATTTAGACCACGCGAAGAATTCATTCGCTTTAGAACAGGTATCAATGTCTCAAATCGTACGCTTGCTAGAAAATTAAACGAACCAAAGGAAGTTGGCACAGAAGATATTAAAGAAACGCCTAAAAAAGAAAAGAAGGCTCGCAAACAAAGAAGTTTCGCTCAATTCTGTGAGGCTAATGTTCTTGAACTTAATCATATGCTTTCCGAAGACTATGATGAAGAGTTGCCTGATGAAATTGTTCAAAAAATCTACGAGCTAAGAGAATTAATGATTCCTTACATTCAAAAGTAATGGTATAATATTAACATTTAAAGGACTTTGTTGCATAATTGTGTGTCAAAGCCTTTTTTATTTGCTTAAAGGAGGATAATGATGCAAAAAACAAATACTGCTCGTCGCGTATCGAGCACCACCCGTGCAAACGGACTATACGCACTTGAACTTAAGAAAAGAGGGCCTAGGTTCTCTATTTCTAAAGACAAGAAAAAAGAAGAAAGTCGTTGCCGATGCCGTGCAAGTAAGAGTGACGACTTTTTTTGTGCCAAATGGCACATAAATAAAAACTTTAAAAATATTTTAAAATTAACAACCAAATAAAATACCAAATAAGTATAATATT
>CAVCDR010000120.1:0-10105 GCA_963601025.1 Agathobacter sp.
ATATATGACGATGTTTCTTGAAAATATGGATGTTAAAACCATGATGTATAAATTAGATATAGACGGATTGAAGTAAGTTGGTAAAGAATGTTCACTATTATGGACACTGAATATGTTAATGTTTATAATAGTGAACATATGAAGGATGCAAAATATACCGTAGGTAGGTCAACAAAGAAAAATCTTGAAATTATGGGTGAACAAATTAAGTTGTCTAGACTTAGAAGGAATTTACCTGCTAAACTTGTTTGTGAAAAAGCTTGCATTAGTAGAACATCATTGTGGAAAGTTGAAAAAGGCGATCCATCTGTTGCGATTGGCATATATGGTGCGGTTTTACATGCCTTAAATGGCATGGATAATGAACTTTTAAATATTTGTGGTAATGATGATTTTGGTAGACAAATTCAAGACATTGAACTTCTTGAAAAAAGATGCTCAAGAAGATAAAAAGGAACTATTTATATAGTTCCTTTAAATTACTTGTTCGCTTATTTTTCTTAAGTTGTTCATAGACTTGCTTAAGTTGTTGTTCATACTTATTGACATTAAAGCTATCAATAAATTCCACGTCTTTTATTTCATTTGGAAGATATTGTATCTTATGAAAACAATCATATCTGTCATATGAATATTTCTCATCATCCTTTAGCCCTGTTGGGGTAAACTTAAGATACTTTGGCATATCATAGGCTTTTGTTTCAACAAGTGCTTGGGCCTTATGTACAGCATCAACTCCTGTTCTAGATTTAGGAGAAAGGCATAAATCAATAATATGGACACCAAGTGGGATAATGGCTTCTGGAAAACCGACCGCTTCAGCAGCTTGTGTTGCGCTTATAGTTCTTGCGATAAGTTGAGGATTAGCTAAACCAATATCTTCATAAGCAATTACAAGTAGTCTTCTTGAAATAGAAGCTTCATCGCCTCCTTGAGCTAATAGAGCAAGATAATATAGCGCGCCATTAACATCACTGCCTCTAATTGATTTTTGTAATCCTGATAATAAATCATAATGGCCATCTTCAGAACCAAATGATCTTTGATTAGTTACTTTACATTGTTCCTTTACATCTTCTAACTTGATTATGTTATCTTCACATATTAAAGAAGATAATTCTAGGATATTAAGTGCATATCTAATATCCCCATTAGATACTTCAGCTATTAAATCTAGGGCATCATTGTTAATTGATACTTCGTTATTTAAGCCATCTTTATTTTTTATAGCCTTTAATAGAGCTTCTTTTATATCATCTCTACTTAAAGCTTTTAGTTCAAAAAGATGACACCTACTTCTTATAGCTGGATTAATGGAATGATAAGGATTGGCAGTAGTGCAACCAATTAGAATAATATTTCCTTTTTCAACATGAGGAAGCAATAAATCTTGTTTATCTTTATTTAATCTATGTACTTCATCACATATAAGTATTAATTGTCCTGATAAATCGGCTTCAACAAATATTGCGTCTAAATCCTTTTTATTTCCAGTAACGGCATTAAACCTTCTAAAGGGCTTCTTTAATTCTTTAGCAATTACTTCCGCAAGTGTGGTTTTACCAATACCAGGAGGACCATAAAAGATACTTGAAAAGATATTTCCTTTTTCAAGGCATTTTCTAATGATTCCACTTTGTCCAACTAAGTGTTGTTGGCCAATGATATCATCTAATGTTTCTGGTCTTAATCGATATGCTAAAGGTTTACTCATAATATATCCTTTATATAAGCTAATGCTTCATTTAGATTATCTACCATTTTATAAGTTTTTTCTTGTACATCTAAAGGGATAGGTACTTGATCTGGTATACCAATTACTTTTATTTTTGCGTTATAGCCGCTTAAAATACCATTAATTGAATCTTCAAAAATGATTGCACAATCATTTGTAATATTAGCTTTTTCTAATACTTTTAAATAGATATCAGGTGCTGGTTTAGAATTATTTACTTCATTACCAAAGACCATATAGTCAATATAAGGTAATAGTTTAGTGCTTTCTAAAACCGGCAATTGTTTTTCTTTGTAGGTTGAAGTAGCGATAGCTATTTTTATATTTTTTTCTTTTAAATAATCTAATATTTCAAAAGCACCCTTCATTGGTTTAACCGGATCATTAGTATATATCTCATTCATAATACTAGTTAGATTATTTAGATAATCCTTATAACCATAGTCTTTTCCTAAATAACTTGAGATTAATTGTTCAATGTAATCTTTGGTGCCACCAAATGTCTTTGATATGATTTCCATATTTAATGGATAATGGTTTCTTTCAATGTTTATTTGGGCGGCTTTATAGTAAACCGATTCAGAGTCAACAAGTGTTCCGTCAACATCAAATATTGCGAGTTTCGTCATAAGAATATTATAAGGCATTATGTTAGAATTGAAGTGGAGGAATCTTATGGAAAATAATGAATTAAAGACTCATGCCTTAAATGTAAGAAGAAACATTATTGAGATGGTTTATGCTGCACAAAGTGGTCACCCGGGTGGTTCTTTAGGTTGCGCTGATATTGTAACCTTCTTGTATTTTGAAGAGATGGATATCAATAAAAATAATTTAGCTAGTACTAATCGAGATCGTTTTGTCTTGTCTAAGGGACATTGTTCTCCAGCATTATATGCGGTACTTAGTGAAAAAGGTTTGATTGATGAAGAACTTAAGACTTTTAGAAAAGTTGGTTCTAAGTTACAAGGGCATCCTAGTATGAATTATTTAAAGGGCATTGATATGTCTACTGGTTCTTTAGGACAGGGTGTAAGTTGTGCTGTTGGTATGGCTATCGCCAATAAGATTGATGGAAATAATAATCGTGTTTATGCTTTACTTGGTGATGGTGAAGTAGAAGAGGGTATTGTTTGGGAAGCTATGATGGCGGCTAGCCATTATAAGCTTGATAATTTAGTTATCATTATTGACAATAATAATCTACAAATCGATGGTAATGTAGAGGACGTTATTGGCCCTTTGCCATTAAAGGAGAAGGCTATAGCGTTTAATTGTAATGGATTAGAATGTGATGGTAATGACTTTGATTCTATAAGAGAGGCTTTAAATAAGGCTAAGGAAGCAAAAGATAAACCTACTGTTATTGTGGCTCATACTATTAAGGGTAAGGGTGTAAGTTTTATGGAGAATGACTATGGCTGGCATGGTAAGGCTCCTAGTGTTGAAGAATACAATAAAGCAATGGCTGAACTTCAGGAGGTAAGATAATGGCTCAAGAGACAAGAAACGCTTATGGCGAGGAATTAGCTAAGTTAATTGTTGAAGATGAAAAGATAGTTGTGCTTGATGCCGATCTTACTAAATCAACTAAGACAGCATTGGCTAAGAAGGCTTGTCCAAAAAGACACTTTAATGCAGGTATTGCGGAAGGCAATATGATGGGTATGGCGGCTGGTCTAGCAGCTAGTGGCAAGACGGTGTTTGCTAGCTCATTTGCTGTATTTGCGACAGGTAGAGCATTTGAAATTATTAGAAACTCTATTTGTTATCCTAAGTTAAATGTAAAAGTTTGTGCTACTCATGCGGGCCTTTCAGTTGGAGAAGATGGCGCGAGTCATCAATCGATTGAAGATGTTTCAATTATGCGTAGCCTTCCTAATATGCGTGTCTACGTACCATGCGATCAATATGAAACTAAGGCTATAATTAGACATGTGGCAAATACCAATGGTCCATGTTATGTAAGACTTGGTAGAGGTAAGGTTGAGGACGTATATGATGAAAACACTGTCTTTAACTTTGATAAGGTTGATGTTTTAAGAAAAGGCAAAGATGTAGTCTTATTTGCGATGGGCCTAATGGTTCAAGAAGCTTTAAAGGCAGCTGAAGTTTTAGATGCTACAGTAGTAAATGTTTCTACTATTAAGCCTATTGATGAAGAGTCAATTAAGGAGTTATTAGCTAGTCATAAAGTAGCTTATGCCCTAGAGGAACATAATATCTATGGTGGCTTATTTAGTGCTATAAGTGAAGTTAAGGCTAAGACTGATATTGCAACACCTATTTATCCAATTGGTGTAAATGATACATTTGGTGAAAGTGGCAAGGCTAGTGATGTTTTAAAGAAATATGGTCTTACTAGCGAGCATATTATTGAGGTTGTAAATGGAAAATAAGAATGGTAAGTACTTTTCAATTGGTGTTATTATTTTAGCGATTATTGATATAGCTAAATTAATATATTCGATAGTCACCGGTTCTTATAAACAAGATATTCTAAGCGATTATCCAAGTGCGGATGGTTCTCTAGTTACAATCGCATTAATTATTTCAATACTTATTGTAGCCTTTATTTGTTTATCTAAATTATACGTCGGCCTAAATGGATTGAAGGGATATGTGAACAAGTATATAAGGGTGTTTTCAATGCTTGTGCTTGTGGTATCAGGAATTGCTTTAGCTCTTTCGATAGTTGTTGTCTTTAAAGGGGTGGTTACTATTTGGGAGTTTATATTCATAGTGATAACCTTTATTATTTGGTTTGGCTTTAGAAACAATGTAATAAAAAAATAAGCGTTGCATAAACGCTTATTTTAGTAATGGATACAAAACGTTGATAAATGACATAACTGTCTTAAAAATACTTATATCAAAAAAAATAAAATCTAAAAATATACATAGAGATTTCTTGGCTTCAGCTTATTTAAATTCATTTATATCTTTGTTCCATGTAACGCTTATTTTCAAAATATCGTGTATGTGCTCTAAACGCGCGACTGAATCACTATATAGAACCCTATCTTTTTCTCTTAAAACGTATTGGTTTTTATATTACTGAAAAAGATGAATTCTTTGGGTGCTATTCCTGGTATGCCATCTAGCCTATTTATTTCTTCTTTGATTCTAATATTAAGTATATTTTCTAATACTGTCTCATTAGTTATAAATTTTATTATTGTGGACAGTTTAGACATGATAGCTAGATCATATATAGGTTTCGCTGCATCAAAAGTCCTATTTTTACTTGAGCATTTCTTACGTATGCTTCGGCTGCGAACAATTTGTCGATAAATATCCTTTCAAGAGTTATTGTTTTAACCATAAAGGGTTTAACATCATACGATTCGCTCAACAGTTTTTTCTGTTCTGGCGAAGCTTGCTCGTATATCTAAGACTATCAAGTATTGCTTATTACTAGAGTTTATTTCTATCTTTCCGGGTTTTACAATAATATCTAGTTTTTCATCTATTCTAGCACAATCTTTTGCTTTATTTGAAGCGATTGTTCGTTGATTAGGCATTTGAGTTGTAAGACCAAGTTTATGTAATATTAAAGGACCGGTTTCATAGCCGTTATCATCTTTAAGATATTTATCTATAATAAGTTGTTCTTTATCTATTGTTGTCTCACCAAAAGGGGTTTGTATAGCTTTGTAATAGATTCCTTTTTGATAGCATCTTAGATCTGGTACTAATTTTCCATCCATAATTCTTTTAAAAGCTACTGATATAGCATTTTCAGCTTTCTTTATTGAAGGATTGTATGTAAGATGTAAGTATTCACCAATCTCATGAATATAAATAAGTTTTCCTACCTGTTCTTTTTGTAATATATCGCATATGTACTCAATGTATGATTTTGCCATTTGATACCTCTTGAAGTAGGGGGGTTATATTACAATCCGAAAGATAATATACGTAAATAAAATTCATATTTCGTAAAATATATTGCAAATAAGATATTATAAAAGAGCTTTACTAGCTCCTTTAATTAATAAACCATTATCTTATTAGCAATCTACACCGCCATCAACTCTAATGATTTGACCGGTGATAAATGATGATGCCTCAGTACATAAGAATAATACAGTAGTTGCGATTTCACTTCCTTCAGCAACTCTTTTTAGTGGTGATCTTTCAATTAAGAAGCCACATGAGTCTACCCCACCTGCTGAATCTAGCATAGCCGTTTTAATGGCGCCTGGGCATATACCGTTAACGTGTACAGCTGGTCCCATCTCGTTAGCTTGCACTCTTGTTAGACCCTTCATAGCGAATTTGCTTGAAGTATAGGCAGCAGTACCCCAGTGGGCTGCAGTACCAGCAATAGAAGAGATATTGACGATATGTCCTTCGCCCTTTTCCATCATGACTTTACCAAACTTTTGGCCTAATAGGAAGGCCATTGTTACATTGACATTGAAACATTGGTTCCATTCTTCAAGTGATGTATCAAAGTAGCCTGATACTGATAATTGACCTGCATTATTTACCAAGATATCGCATGTGCCAAACTTTTCCATGCAAGCATTAAATATTACATCAGCACTATTTAAATCTTGAGTATTAGCTAGTACATAGTCGGCTATACCGCCATCTTCTATAATCTTTTCTACAGCAGCCTTAGCTCTTTCTTCATTTCTTCCAGTGATTAATACTTTAGCTCCTTCTTTAGCTAATAAGTAAGCAGTTTCTCTTCCCATTCCAGAAGTAGATCCTGTTATAACAGCAACTTTTCCTTCTAATTGTCCCATATTGGACCTCCTTTAGTGAGATTATAATACTTGTGAAATTTTGGGCAATAGGTTTAGAATTAAAGAAACAATTATATACAAAGTGTTACCTTTTTATGAATAAGAAATATTTAGAAGTCGAAAGTCTATTAGTTAAAGCCTATTATCAATTGTTGGAAATTGATACTTATCAAGATATTACGGTTACCCAAGTTTGCCAATATAGTAATGTATCACGTAAGTCTTATTATCATCACTTTAAAAACAATAATGAGATTTTAGAATTAATTATGAAGAATAAGGGAATAGAATTTCAAGAATATTGTGACAAGAAAAATAGTGTTATTAATAAGGAGAATATTACATATCAAGAATATTATCTTGCCTATAAGAGGTTCTTTGAGTTTTGGTTTAATAAAAATAATAAACATTTTATTGAAGTAATGTGTAAACAAGGTTTGTTATATAAGTTTTCCGATTATATAAACTATAGAGAGTTTTCTTGTGTAAAGTATGATCTTAATAAGTTTGAAGATAATAAGCTATTAAGAGAATATTATCCACATTTGGCTAATGCGATTTTGTTGAAGGTATTAGAACAATGGTCACTAAGAGGGTTTAAAGAAAGTAGTGATGATTTAGCTAACATCATGATGAGCAGTAATGAAATATTTTCTAAATATCGTTAAAAAATGCGGATAGAGAAAACTATACTTTTCATAAAAAACCTTTAAGATAGAAACCCACTACCTTTAGGTGGTGGGTGTTGTCTTATTAACCTTGATTTTCAATATATTTTTGAATTGTATCAGTAGAGACTTCTCCTATGCTACATGCAAAGTAGCCATCTAACCAAAATATCTTTTTCTTCCAATATTGTTTAATAAGTAAGTCATAATATTTTTATGTTGTTTCTTTTATCTATGTAATGTTTTACACAAGATATAGATATCTTTCATGGTAATTTTCTGTAAATACTGATAATAGATTGCTTAAGTTATTTATATTAGCCCATATAGATAATACTAGTTGATATAATGCTCCCACAATATAGAAAGGAGAAATCATGCAACAAGTTACAATTACTAGTAAGATACAAATAATAGTAAATAATGATAATGATAAGAAATTATTAGATGATACTATGTATACTTATAAGAAAGCTTGCAACTATGTTTCTGATTATGTATTTAAGACTCATGATTTAAAACAATTTTCTTTAAATAAGGCATTATATGCAAATTTAAGAGATAAGTTTAATCTTAAATCACAAATGGCTCAATCAGTATTAAAAACAGTAATAGCTAGATATAAGACAATACTTGAAAATGATAATAAATGGATTAAACCATTTTTTAAAAAACCTCAATATGATCTTGTATGGAATAGAGATTATTCTTTAAATAAGAATATGTTTTCTATTAATACCTTAAATGGAAGAATTAAGCTTAATTATTACTCTAAAGGATTTGATAAATACTTTAATAATGATTTATATAAGTTTGGTACTTCTAAATTAGTATATAAACATAATAAGTATTTCTTACATATACCAATTACCATTAATGTTAATGAAACAAGTCTTGATGATATTTGTAATGTAGTAGGAATAGATAGAGGTATTAATTTTGTAGTAGCTACTTATGATAGTAAGCATAAAACAAAGTTAATAAGTGGTAAAGCTATTAAACAAAAAAGAGCTAGGTGCTCTAAGTTTAGAAAACATCTTCAACAAGTAAAGACTCCTTCTTCTAGAAAAAGACTAAAAGCTATAGGTCAAAGAGAAAACCGTTGGATAGTGGATGTTAATCATCAAATATCAAAGGCACTCGTAAATAATAATCCTAAACACAGTCTATTTGTCTTAGAAGATTTAAAAGGTATTAGAAACGCTACTGAAAAAGTTAAAGTAAAAGATAGATATGTTAGTGTATCTTGGTCTTTCTTAGACCTTGAACAAAAACTAATATATAAAGCTAAATTAAATGAATCTAAAGTTATTAAAGTAGACCCTAGATTCACAAGTCAAACTTGTCCGATGTGTGGATGCATAGATAAGTCTAATCGTAACAAAAAGATTCACTTATTTACTTGTAAGAATTGCAGTTATAAATCAAATGATGATCGAATTGCTGCAATGAATTTACATCAAATGGGAATAAATTATCTTATAGATAATAAAGTACCAGTTATAGTAGAGTAAACTCTACTATAAGGGGTGATGTCAATCACCCTTATGTAACATCACTATATTATTAATAATTTAATAATATTTGTATAAAGGTAGGAGATTAATATTAATCGTTAGTACTACTGGATAGTTACAAGCCAATTACCTTTAGGTGATTGGTGATTGACGTAGGAATTTATAAGTTTGTTGTCAATAAAGATGTAGGAGGATTTTATATGATTGACACCAAATATGACACCAAATATAATTTAAGGGAGCTAAGTAATGTCTCAATTCGATAAGTTAATTAATAAGATATGTAATTTATCTAATGACTTGAGATTTGAGGAGTTACAAAAGATACTTGAAGCTTATGGTTATACAATGACTTACCCTAATAGTGGAAGCAGTCATTATACTTTTAGGAAGCCTAATTGTATGCCTATTACTATTCCAAAGCATAAGCCTATTAAAAAGGTATATGTGAAAATGGTAAAGAAAGTAATTGAAGGAGAAGGGATATGAAAACATTAGATGATTACATGAAACTACATTATACAATGGAGATTGTAGAAGATGAAGATGAAGGCGGATTTGTTTTGTCTTTTCCGGATTTACCTGGTTGTCTAACAATTGGGGACACTGTTGAAGAAGCTATTAAAAATAGTGAGGATGCTAAAAGAGAATGGTTAATTGCGGCATTAGAAGATGGAATAGAGATAAATGAACCAAGATCTAATGAAGATTATTCTGGCCAATTTAAACTTAGAATTCCTAAAAGTTTGCATAGATCTTTAACTTTAAATGCGAAGAAAGAAGGCACTAGTTTAAATCAATATTGTTTATATCTTCTTTCTAAGAATAATGCCGAGTATATGTCCAAAAAGTAATTTACAGTGACATTATCGGTGACATTTTGGTGTCATATATAAAAGGAATTTGAGATGAATTTAGGCAAAGAATCAGAAACTTTAGAGTTTAAAAAGACCACTGGCGAACTGAAAGAGGGGAGGGTTTCAATCTCTTCTATTTTAAATAAACATGGTGTTGGTACGTTATATTTTGGTGTTAAGCCAAATGGTGATGTCGTTGGCCAAAATGTTTCAGAATCTTCTCTAAGAGATGTTTCTAGGGCTATATATGAGACCATTAGGCCTCGAATTTATCCTGTTATTAAAGAAGAGATATTAGATGATTTACATGTTATAAAAGTAGAATTTAATGGTGATGATAGACCATATAGCGCTAATGGTAGATATTATTTAAGAACAGCTGACGAAGATAGAGAAGTTACTCCCGCTGAATTAAAGAACTTCTTTGTTCAAGATGAATATAAAGATAAGTGGGAGAAGGCAAAAACCAACTATTTGTCTAATCAAGTTGATAAGAAGGCTATAAAGAGTTTTTATTTACATAGCTATAAAGCAAGTCGTGGATGAATAGATAAATATGGCGGAAATAAAT
>CAVCDR010000121.1:0-9850 GCA_963601025.1 Agathobacter sp.
GCTGTAATTTGTATTGTTAGAACCAATGGCAAATAAAACCGTATAAACCAAGCGTTCTCGGGGATTGCTGTAATTTGTATTGTTAGAACGAAGATAGACTTAATGATAAGTCTAGATATGTTCTCGGGGATTGCTGTAATTTGTATTATTAGAACTGACTACAGATCACAAAAAATTAGCATTACAATATGTTTTGGTTAGGAGATAAAAGATGGGAAAGTTAAATGCGAAGGATTTATTAAATAAGGGAATGAATGCCGCTAAGGTTGGTGCTGAAAAAGTTCAAAAAGATATAGCGCCAAAAGTTGCCAAAGGAGCTGGTAACACTGCTAAAAAAGCAAGCGAATTAGCTAAATCTGGAAGTACTATAGTTATGAATGGTGCTAATCAAGCAAAAGATGCTGTAATGAAGCAACTGGATGTTAATGGCGATGGTTCTATAGATATCAATGACATAATTATTCTTGCTTTAAAGGTACCGGGAATAAAAATAGATCGAGAAGGATTTTTAAGAAGTGAATTTAAAATACATTATGATTCAGCTATGGTTGATGAAGCTATAAGGACAACTCCATTAAATGCTGGAATACCTTCTGAGGATATTGAAAAAATAGCTGACGAAGTGATTCAACAAGAAAGGTATTGTGTTTCTGGAATTTCAGCTGCTTTAGGTACACCAGGGGGTGCAGCGATGGTTGCGACTATTCCTGCTGATATCACTCAGTATTATGGGTATACTTTAAGAGCTGCTCAAAAGTTAATGTATTTATATGGCTTTCCACAAATTATCAACAACGATGGGGATGCTGAAATTGATAGCTCTACAATGAATATATTGATTATTGCGCTTGGTTGTATGTTTGGTGTTGCTGGTGCAAATAACTTTATTAAAGCTGTTGCTAAAGGACTTAGTGTCGGTGTTGAAAAACAGCTTATGAAAGCCGCTTTGACAAAGGGTACTATTTATCCGTTGGTAAAAAGTATTGCTAAGTGGTTTGGAACAAAGATGACTAAAGAGGTATTCTCGGGTTTCTTTAAAAAAGCTATTCCAGTTGTTGGTGGTGTAGTTGGCGGAGGTATTACCTATGTATCATTTAAACCATTTTGTGACAGATTGAGAAACAGCTTGAAAGATACAAAACTATCTAATTCTTCACATGTTGAAACAAAGGAAGAAAAGGAAATATTTGACGCTATTATTTCAGAAGTTGAAATAGAAGATGATAGTACAGACAAAGCTGCCATATTAAATTAAGACAATTTTGTTTATTTGGTAATAACTGGGCTAGTTTTTTGCACTAGCTTGATGTAAAAACTTAACTTTTCATACATAGCTATAAAGTTTTATGACAGCGCTTACAAAAAGTTGTTGACTTTTGATTTTAAAGTTATAGAATAAATTTGAACTTAGGTTGTTACTCTTAAATAGGGGCTTTTCTAAGCTATATATACATTGGGACAATAGTAGATATATTGTTCTTGTATTTATGGTTAAGAAAGGCTCCTATTTTTAATTGTCGCGACAGTACAACATAAAGTTAGAAAGGAAAAATAGTGAAGGTAATAAAGAATATAAACAATAATGTAGCGATTTGTTTGGATTCTAATGGACTTGATGTCGTTGTGTTTGCTAAGGGAATTGGATTTAAAAAACCACCTTATGAAATTGACGTAAGCGAAATTCAACGTTCATTCTATGATGTTAATCCAAGCTACATAGAAATGATGGCCAATGCAGATGAGGATATCATTAATATCGCTACAGAGATTAAGAGATATTCTGATGAAATGAATATAGTAACTAGTTCGAACTTACTATTTTCGTTAATTGATCATATTACATTTGCTATACAGCGTAGTCAAGAAGGAGTATTTTTCAATCTTCTACTATCAAATGATATTTCTCATCTTTATCCTAATGAGATGAAAATAGGAAAGCATGCAGTTGATTTAATCTACAAAGTTAAGAAAATTAGGCTTCCAAAAGAAGAGGCTGCCTACATTGCGATGAATATTATTAATTCTGAAAGAGAAGTTAGTAATAAGCAAGCAAGTGAGGAAAAGATGATTAATGATATTGTTAAGATAATCGAAGATGAAACCAATATTACCATCGATAGAGAAGGTGTTAGTTATTCAAGGTTTGAATCACATATGCGCTATCTATTAAAAGTAAGAAAAGTTAAAGAAGAAGACTCTTTATATCCTGATTTACTTGATACAGTAAAAAATAATTACAAGGAAGACTTTGATTGTGCTTTAAAAGTAAGAGATTGTTTGAAAGCTAATGGCTTTGGACCATTCTCTAATGATGATGTGTTGTTTCTTACAATACACATTAACAAATTAAGAACTAGATACTTAAAATAATGGAGGAATAAAAAGTATTATGGCAAAAAATGAAAAGCTAGTTGCCGATATTATCAATGCTGTTGGTGGTGCTGATAATGTATCAAGCTGCTGGCATTGTGCAACTCGTTTACGTTTTGAATTAAAAGATTGGGGATTAGTAAAAAATGCCGACATCGATAAAATCAAGGGTGTTATGGGCAAAAAGATTGCTGGTTCACAACTTCAAATAATTGTCGGTCCTGGAGTTGGGGAAATATATGATGAACTATGTTCAACTTATAATTTAAAGAAAGAACAAGCCATTGATGAAAATCTTGATAGTAAAGGAAAATTAACGGTTAAGGGAGTGTTAAAGAATATTGTTGCGGCAATTTCTGAAAGCTTTATTCCAATTATTGAAATCATTGTTGCTACATCATTTATTAGTATGTTTGCAACAGTTCTTGGCCCTACAATGTTAAATGTATTATCAGCCGATTCTGATTTATATATTCTATTTACATTTGTTGGCAATGCTGGCTTCTATTTCTTACCTATTTATATGGGTATGTCAGCAGCTAAGAGATTTGGAGCTTCGCCATTCCTTGGCATGTTGTGTGGCGCTATCATGCTTCATCCAACACTAATTGATATGGTGAATAATGGCACAGCATTTACTGTATATGGCATTCCAATGACTCTTGTAAGCTACTCAAGCTCTACAATTCCAGCATTCTTATCAGTTTGGGTAATGTCATACATTGAAAAATTCATGAGAAAGCATTGTCCAAATTCATTAAAAATGATGCTTGTTCCACTTGTTACAATTCTATTAATGCTTCCAATTGAACTTTGCGTACTAGGTCCTCTAGGAACATTAATTGGTAATGGTTTAGCTAATGTTGTTGTATGGTTAGCTTCATTTGGCGCTATTCCAACAATCCTAGTAGCAACTATTATTGGTGCAGTATTTATCTTTGCGATTGTATTTGGTATGCATGTCCCTCTATTTATGATTGCTATCGGTCTTATGAGCGCTAGTGTTGATGGTGGCGATGCCCTTATCATTCCTGGTATGATGACTTCTGTATTTGCTTTAGCTGGTATGGAACTAGGTTCAATTTTCCGTGCTAAAAATCCAGAAAACAAAGCATTATCTATTTCATACTTTGTAACTCACATGATTGGTGGCATTACTGAACCAGCTATCTTCGGTTTAGGATTAAGATACCAAAAACCAATTATCTGTTCTTGTATTGGTGCTGGTATTGGTTCTTTATTCTTAGCAATCACTGGAACAAAAGTTTATACCGTTGTTGCTTCAAGTAGCGTATTTGCCGTATCGGCATTCTTTGGCGGATCAAATCAAAATGCTATCCTAGGTGTAATTGGTCTATCTATTGCCTTTGTCGTAGCTGCTATCTTAACTTACTTATTTGGTTATAAAGATCATAAAGAATTCTAATTATAAGAGATAGCGAAAGCTATCTCTTAACTTAAATTATGAAAAATTATATTGAAATAAAAGATGAATATGATGAAGACTTTCTAAAAGATAATCCATTAGTTTTTAATAATAAAGAAGATGATTTTGCAAAATTCTGTTTAACTGATGTATGGGGTTCTCTATACTATGAAGACAAATTAAATGAAAAACCAATTTCATATTTTAGACATTCAAATAAAAATAGCTATCGTTTTGGTGGTTTTACAGAACTTGGTGATACTTATCTAGATTATCAAAAAGGCGGATATCATCATGATGATATAGCTAGTAAAGATACGATTATCAAAGGCTATCAAAAAATAAGTGATAATCCTATATGTTACGGCTTTTCATCAAAAGAACCTTATTCAGATTATCGATTCTATGTTGATCATGCTGAAATGAAAGAGTCGAATTTCTTTGATGTTAAAGCAACTAGACTTCCAATTACAATAATTGACCATCACAGTATTTTTCCACCTATGAGCCAAATATCTCAACCATGTATATTTAAAGGTTTGTATGAAGGTAAAAAAATAATAGGGCTTGGAAGTTATGACCGTTATTTCATGCCATCTTCTAATAAAAAAGACATGGGTGAAGATTTGGGTTATATTTGCGCGAGTGTATCCGGAATATTAGATGATGGAAGATATGAATTAGCTATCGCAACAATATCATTTAATGGCCAATCATGTGGAATTTATGTTAGAGAAAATGAAAGACCGATTGTTAGCTATGATGTAAAACTTAATACAACATGGGAAATACTTCCTTACGTTGAAGATGGTACATGTATTTACAAAGATGCCTTATTTGAATTTGGAGGAATCAAGCTTCATATAAATGGTAAGTGTGGTACTAAGGGTTTTACTAAAAAGCCTAGAATTGAACGTGGTGGTCAATCGCAAGTCTTTGGTACATGGTATGTTGGTGATACTTTTTATAAACATCACATATCAAACTCTTTTATGGAAAATATGATGTGTTACGATTACATATTAAAAAAGAAAGGATATGTTGTTAAGTAAATTATGAGTGGAGTTAAATTTAAAAGTAATAATCCATCTGGAAGATTTGAATTTAGAGAAGTTAGTGAAGATGATTTCGCTATTAGTCCTGCAGCCTTCCAAAATGAAGATGATGATAATGCACATTGTGTATTAGTTGATCAATATGGCATATTATTTGAAAATGGCGATATTACAAGCAAACCATACTATTATATGCGTCACGCTCTTATTGATGACTCTAGATTTGGAGGTGTTATTAAACTAGGAGATGATTTTTTAAAGCCACAAATTTCTGGTGATACAAAGGATTTCTATCAAAGGGGCGAAATAAAAGATACTTATAAAAAATTACCTGATGAAGAAAATGAGGAATTTGTATATGGGTATAGTACAAAAAATCCAAGTTTTGATTTTAAATTTTATAAAGATCATGCTTCATGGAATGAAGGTGATGGAATTTTAGATTTAAAGGTAAGACATATTGGACCAGCGATAATTGATCACCAAGCTGCATTTAAAAATTTACCTGAAGTATTTATTGGGTGTGTATACGAAGGAACATATCGTGGAAAGAAAGTAACTGGTATGGGTGATTGGGCTAAAAACTATCAATTGGCTCATAAAAAAGAAAATATATTAGCTAGTTTAGGTTATATCACGTTAGATATGATGGGAATTAGAGAAGATGATAGATTTGAACACAGCTTTATCGCAATAGACCAAACTGGCACAGTTGCAGCATATTACTATATAGATGGTGAGGAACCAGTAACATCAAATGAAGTTGAATTTGATGCGATTTGGCATCATTTACCTTATGTTGATGATGGCACTTGTGTGTTTGGTGATGCAACAATTAAATTCGCAAATAAAGAGCTTCACTTTAAAGCAAAATGGGGTACTAAGGGTGTAACTGAAAAACCAAGAGTTGAAAAACATGGACAATCACATGTTTTAGGAACATGGTATGAAGGGGATACTCCTTATAAGCACAAAATGTACTTTACATTTAGTGAAAACATGGAAGCTTATGATTATAAATTAGAAAAGATGGGATTTGAGGTAAGATAATGAACAAAGAAATTTTATTTAAACAAGGTAAAGGACCTAGGCTATGTGCTAGCGTTAGACCTTTAGAGACAAAGGATTTAAAAGCTCCTACACCAAAATGTTTTGATACTGACTATGATGGACATGCAATATTGTCTTTAGCCGATATTATTGGCTTCGTTTTCCCAAATGGTGATGCGAATGAAAAACCAATGTTATATATAAGACATACTGATATGCTTAAAAAAGAATTTAGATTTGGCAACCTAGTTGAACTTGGAGATACTTGGCTTGATACTCAAAAAGGTGCATTTCACATTGATCAAGTTGGTCAAGGCGGTTCCCCTATAACTGAGTATCATCAAATTGATGAAGAAACTTATGGTTTTGAAGGTATTAACCCTAAAGCTGAATTTAGATTTGATAAAGATGGTTATAGTGCAAAAGAAGGAGATTTCTTAAGCTTAAATTTTGACAAATGGCCAAACGCTATTGTTGAACATGAATCAATGTATAAAAATGTTTCAACAATCATTCAAGCTGGAACACTATATGGCTTGTACGAAGGAAAACCATGCTTAGGTGTAGGTGAACACGATCGTTTATTTATTCCAACTGAGGTTCACGGTTTTGATGGAATAACTAATAAGTTTGGTTATTTCTACATGAATATGATTGGCATTAGAGAAGATGGAAGAAGAGAACAAGCTCTTGTTTCTGTTGGTTTAGCTGATGGCAAAAACTTAGCTTACTACTACATTGATGGTGAAACGCCTATTATCACTGATGAAGTTTCAGTAGAAACAGAGTGGCATCATTTACCTTATGTTGATGATGGAACTTGCGTATATAAAGATGCAATATTTAGATTTGCTGGTAAAGAATTCCACTTTGAAGGCAAATGGGGAACTAAAGGATTTACCGAAAAACCAAGGGTTTCAAAACATGGCCAATCACAAATATTTGGTACTTGGTATGAAGGTAAGGAACCATATAAACACAGACTATATATGACTTTTGGCGAAAACATGGAAGCTTACGACTATAAATTAAAAGAATTAGGATTTGATGTTGTGGACTAGGTGACGAATATGTTTGGTGGATTATTTAAAAAAGAAACTTTATCTTCGGTCAGCTGTAAAGATAATGAACTAGTTTCAATTGTAGATGGCGAACAAATTGACATAAAAAGCGTAAGCGATGAAGTGTTTGCACAAGAAATGTTGGGAAAATCTATAGCTTTTAAGACAAGTGGTGATAACGCAACTATTTATGCACCATGTGATGGAACACTTAGTGTTGTTTATCCTACAGGGCATTGCTTCGGTATTACAAAAAAAGATGGGGTTGAAATTCTTGTTCATATAGGCGTCGATACTGTAGAAGCTAATGGAGATGGCTTTAAGGTATTACACAAACAGGACGATGTTGTTAAAGCTGGCGATCCAATCGTTAAAGTAGATATTGCTAAACTAGCAAAAACATATGACATGTCGATAATGTTTATAATTACAAATGCAAATAATAAAGAAGTTGAATTTAAAGATAATAGCACAGTAAAAAGAGGTGATGTTATCGCATGTATAATATAGAATTTCGCAAATTTAACGATGATGACTTCTCTAATAGTCCAGCTTGTTTTAAAGAAGATTTTAATGGCGAGAATGTAAGACTTATTAGGCACGATAATTGTGGAATGCTTAATCTGGAAGATGAGCACCTATATTATTTTCATAATATGGATGAATATTCTTCAAGATGGTCTGGATTAATTCGACTAGGCGATACACCGCTTTCTTTACAAAAATCAATTGGTATAAAGTTATGCCAAAATGAAAAATTAAAAGATAAATATGGGGTTATATCTAATGAACCATTGGTATATGGAATTGAGTGTAATGGAAGTGTGCCATTTAAATTTGAATATTTAAAAGAAGGTTGTCATCTAATCGATGGTGATGTTTTGGATGTAAAGGGAGAATGGTTTCCATATGGCTTAATTTGCCATTTAAAAAGTGAGTATAATATTCCTTTTATGCATCTACCTGTTCATTTAAAAGGAACATATAAAGGACAAAATATTGAGTTTCTTGCATGTATAGATAGAATATTTTCACCTGTTGGTAAAGAGATGGAAATAATTAAGAATGCAACTAGTTATATCTCGAGTTACTGTTCAGGAATTAGAGAAGACGGCAGAAGAGAATGGCTTTTAGGTCTTATATGCCATGAAAACGGAAAGGGACTAGGCATTTATTGGATTGATGGTGAAGAGCCAATAATTTCTAATCAAATAACCAATAAAGGTATTTGGGAGAAATTACCATATGTTGATGATGATACCGTAGTCTGTGTTGATAATATTTGGGAATTTGGTGGAAAAACCTTCCATATTAAAGGAAAATGGGGATCAAAAGGATTTGTGGATACCCCTAGACTTGATAGACATGGCCAATCACAAATATTTGGAACATGGTATGAAGGCGAGGAAGAATACCATCATCGTCTATACAACACATTTAATGAAAACATGGATGCTTATTATACTTCCATGATTAAAAGAGGTTTTAAAGTAAAAGAAGGAGAATAAAAATGAGTTTAGCTAAAGATTTTTTATGGGGTGGTGCTGTTGCCGCCAACCAATGCGAAGGTGCATGGAATGTTGATGGAAAAGGTGAATCAATTCCTGACCATTGTACAAATGGTTCGCATACAGTTTCAAAAAGAATAACAGTTAATATTGAACCTGACACTTTATATCCAAGCCATGAGGCTATAGATTTTTATCATCATTATAAGGAAGATATTGCTCTATTTGCTGAAATGGGTTTTAAAACATTCCGATTTTCAATTTCTTGGACAAGACTTTTCCCAACTGGTTTTGAAGAAAAGCCAAATGAGAAAGGTTTAGAATTTTATGATAATGTTATCAATGAATGTGTTAAGTACAACATTGAACCATTAATCACATTGTCTCATTATGATATGCCATATACTTTTGTTGAAAAATATAATGGTTGGTATAGTAGAGAATTGATTGACCTTTTTATGAAATTAGTTGAAGTTGTATTTAAAAGATACAATGGAAAGGTTAAATATTGGTTAACATTTAATGAGATTAATGCGGGAACAATGAAACTTGGTAGCCCACTATCTCTAGGAACTATAAAGGGATATGATGGTCCATTTACAAATGTTCCAGATGATCCTAAGATTCGTTTCCAAGCATTACATCATCAACTTGTAGCTAGTGCTAAGGCTGTTAAATTAGCTCATGACAAATATCCTACATACAAAGTAGGCAATATGATTACTTTCTTAACATCATATCCACTTACATGTAATCCAGATGATATGTTATTGACTCAACAACATATGCAAATCGTAAACTGGTTATGTGGCGATGTTCAAGTTAGGGGTGCTTATCCAGCATTCTCTAAACGTTATTTCAAAGAAAATGGTATTGAAATTAAGATGGATGAAAGCGATGAACAAACTTTAAAAGAAGGCACCGTTGATTTCTTTACTTTCAGTTACTACATGAGTAATTGTGTTACTGCCGATAAATCAGCTGCTCAAGTTGAAGGCAATATTATGGGTGGTGCAAAGAATCCTTATTTAAAAGCTACAGACTGGGGATGGCAAATTGACCCTAAGGGCTTAAGATGGACACTTAACGAAATCTATGATAGATATCAAATTCCGGTAATGATCGTTGAAAACGGTATGGGCGCATATGATAAGTTGGAAGATGATGGAAGTGTACATGATCCATATAGAATCGATTATATTCGTCAACATGTTGAACAGATGAAGGAAGCTGTTGAAGATGGCGTTGAACTTATTGGTTATACTCCTTGGGGCTGTATTGATTTAGTTAGTGCAACAACAGGTGAAATGGCAAAACGTTATGGCTTTATCTATGTTAATAAATATGATGATGGAACAGGAGATTTAAGCAGAGTTAAGA
>CAVCDR010000122.1:0-9728 GCA_963601025.1 Agathobacter sp.
ATTCAATTATAAAGGAATATCGCTTTTTTTAATTCCCCAACCATTTTACACGATCCATAAACTATTTAGTATTATCTCATGTATTAGATGTTTTTATAATACTTTTTAAACTATGCTTATACTTATATAAATTTGATAAGATAAATGTAGTGAGATATTTAAAGTTATTAGTAAAAAGCATTATGATGGTTTGTGTCTCTTGTTTAATTGGGACGTTGTTTTTATGTGCTAGCTTCACACTACCAAATGAAAAAATAGAAAACAATGCGGCTATATCCGCCGAAATGTTAAGCACAGAGGGAGAATATCCAAAAATTATAAATCAGCTTCTTTTTACCGAATTAGATAACTTTACTGACGCAATTATCATCGCTAACTCTTCTTATAATAGTGACTCAGCAATTATTAAAAAAGCTCTAAAAGCAGAAAGAAGCGAAACAATTTATGGGAAACCATTAGATTCTTTATATGATTATTTTATAAATAATAACGACAAAACCGTTTCTTATGAAAGGTATTGGCATGGATATATCATATTCATAAGGCCTTTATTAATGCTTGGAAATATAATGCTTATAAGAATACTATTTGCTATAATTCACTTAACTTTATTGTTTACTTTGTTATATTTGCTTAAACAAAAGACCAATATCCAGGTTGTGATATCCTTTATTATTCCTTATATATGCGGAACACTATATATGTCTCCTTTTTCATTACAATATTCGCCAATAATGGCTATTGTGCTATTATCTGGAATAATCATCTTAAAGCATAATGATTACCTTATTAAAAAAGATTGTTATCCATTTTTATTCTTAATTGTTGGGATATTATGTTCCTACCTAGATTTTTTGACTTATCCATTGTTAACTTTAACAATGGATTTAGTATTTCATTTTCTTTTAAATAAAGACCAAACTAAAATTTCTAATCTAATCATCTTTACAATTTGCTGGTTTATTGGCTATGGTGGCATGTGGGCATCTAAATGGATAATATCAAGTATCATATTAAATGAAGATATTATTAAAAACGCCATTACAGCTATCGCCGTTAGAACAAGTGATACTGGTCAAGGTTTTTCATTAAACATCTTCAACGTTACAAAACAAAATATATGTTTTATTTGTCTACAAAAATTCAACATTATTTTATTAATATTTACACTGTTATTTAAATTTATCGATAAGAAAAAGATAACAATACCAAACAAGAACACAGTTGTTTCTTTATTATATGTTTTTATATTACCATTCATTTGGTACGCCTTCACAAAGAACCATTCGTACATTCATGCTTTCTTTACGTATAAATGTTTAGTCTCATCTATATTTGCGATATTGTTACTATTTGATTTGTCATATAATTATTAAGCATGAAAATAAAGTATTTTTTAGAAAAAAATTCAAATAATTTTTATTATATTTCTTTATTTATTGGCCTATTGTCATTTAGCTGGCTTAGTACTTACGATAATGTAACGCCTTATATTGAATCTTTTGATAATGTAAGGATGATTGTTTCTTCTTTTTTTCTTTTATTAAGAATACTATCATTATTTCTTATCGATAAAAATTACTTTATAAAGTCCAGTATAGTTACCATACCATTTCTTATATCATTTTATTTTTGTAGATCTATATATCTTTTACAATCGCTGGCATTTGTCTTAGCAGCGTATAAAGTAGATAAAAATAAAGTTCTTAAAATCATTGTATGTAGCTCAATAATAACTTATTTGGTTTCCTTAATTGGTATTTTAAGTAATGCTGTATATGTGCAATTTGTTAAACCACCTAGATTTAGATGTTACTTCGGATTTAAACATCCTAGTTTCTTTAGTATGCATTTTTGTGCTATATTATTCGGTCTATGGTATTTACATTTCAAAGACAATAAAACACTATCTTTGATTATTTTCGAGCTAAGTGCAGCTTTTCTTTATTTCGTTCCAAACACTAGAACTAGCGCAATAATATTAGCTCTATTTCCTTTAACGTTGTTATTTTCAAAATTTACTTTAAATAGTAAAAATTTCACATTCGAGCTCTTAGTAATATATTCGCCATTTATACTATTGATATTCTCTTTAATACTTACTTTCATAGTGAAACCAGCTGAACCAACATCTTTTCTAGAAACATTTACTATTAGATTTACTCAAGCTCATGACTATTATTTAAATGGTGGAATACATTTCTTTAAGAGTTCAAAACTATGGTTAGATAATATGTACATGTTTTTACTAGAATATTTTGGCATTGTTTGTTCAATTGTTTATATGTCGCTTTTAGCTATGCTAAATAAACATTTAATAAAACAAAAAAATTATCATTTTTTGGCAATATCATTATTCTTTTTGGTTTACGCTCTAATGGATAATTATGGATTAAATATTCGTTTCAACATCTCTCTATTATTCTTAAGCGATGCACTAATAGATTTAAAAATTTAAAATATATTTAACTTTATCAAGCAATCGCTTATAAAACCATTTGTTTAATAAAAGAGAAACTACCTTCTTATTTTTTAAATCATCAGTACATTTATTATATTTTTCTATTTCTTTTTTTGTATTATTTGAATTAATAAAAACAACAAGATCATCAGTGCTTATATTAGCCTTTCTTTTGGCTAAATAATCAGTGATAAGAAGCTGCAAACACTTATTAGGAAGAGAAATACTAGTATCTCTTATATAGTGCTCTAAAAGATATTGTGGACAATTGCCTATTTTATAGTTATTGTTTATTGCTCTTAAAAGAAAGTCATAATCTTCGCAATATTTAATATCGCGATATCCATCTAGTTTTTTATAAACTTCTTTTTTTAATAACCATGTTGGATGAGAGAGACAATTTCTCTTTTTCAAAATTTTAAAAACGTCTTTAAAGTAAACTGGTTTTTTATAATAGTGCTTTTTATCATTGCTAACTTCTATATCAAAACAGCCAACTACATCGTAATCATTATTTTCTAAGAAAGCTTTTTCTTTTTCTAATCTCTCGGCAAACGAAAAGTCATCCGCATCCATCCTAGCGATATATTCACCTTTGCATATAGATAGCGCCGAGTTCAAACTACTTACTAAACCTAAATTTTTAGGATTTTCAACAATGACGACTCTTTTATCATCAATGCTATCAAGATATCTCTTTATTTCTTTATTATTTGGATTATCATTCACAATTACAAATTCAATGTTTGAGTATGACTGCTTTAGAATAGAATCCATACTCCTTTTCAATTCATAAATCGTCTCATTATAAACGCTCATTATAACGGAAATTAACTCATTTTTCATAATGCAATCCATCCATCGCAATATACTTTCTTATTCTCAAATTTGTTATCCCATTTTTTTGGACAAACTATAATTTTATCTTTATTTTTATTTAGATAGCTTCCCCAAAAGCTAAAAGAGCTATTTGCGATAATATTATGTGAACATTGCGACATCAAAAACATATCACAGTAATCTTTATAGCCTTCTTTTTTATCTAAAACAGTATAATCATGTCCTTCTAATAATGTTTCGGCATATTTCATATCATCTGAAAAAATATAAAAACGTGGATTATCTATCTTTTCTTCAATAATACTTATTGCCTTTTGATAATATTCTTTGGTGCAAATATTTCCATAACGATCATTTAATTTTAAATAATCATTACCACGAATATGAATACTTGTAGAACCCTTATCATCTTTTATTTTAGAAGAGATATCAAGTATATCTTTAGCATTAATATTAAACAAAAAGTCATCAACCACCTTTTCTTTAACATCTTTAAAATATTCTTCATTTTGAAAGTAGCCACTAATAAAGCCCTTATCTATTTCCAAAATATTTTTATCAAACGATAATGCTTCATTTTCTAAATAATAGCTCTTATTTAATTTACCTATTGTTCTATAAAACACGCTTTCAACTTTGTTACAGAAATCAATTTTGATATTTGAAAAAATGTCCAAACAATATTCTCTCCCAAAGGAATCGTTTAAGTATGAAAGTTTATCCATATTACACTTTTTCCCTCGATATAAAAGTTCTTTATATAAAGCATATTGAAACATTTGATTGCCAAGTCCACCACTTATCTTAATTATTATCATTTTTCACCCATTAATAACATTTTTACTCTATATCTTAAATATTGTGATGCATACATAGTCTTTAACATTTTATTTTTAAATAGAAATATACGAATATTATCTAATATATTTTTACTATATGTAACATTTTTATATATTTCAATTAATGCTTTTTCATTATATAGGTTATTGATATCGTTTATTTTTTCATCATATGATTTATCTCTTTTTATAATGTCTTTTCTAATAGCTTTAAAAAAATCTTTTACAAAGAGTCTATAACGATATTCTTTTAAAATATTATCTTTTTCTTCTTTATTCATTTCAATTACTTTATTCCAATATGGTAATGTAACTTCTATATAATTTGATTCTAAAGAAGAATGCATGAAAGAATAGTTATTTTGGTAATAATGATACCAAACTTTTGGCACAAATATAGCACTTCCTATCACACCTGCATAATAGTTACAAAACAAGTAGTCTTCACTATTTTTGATACCTATAGGAAATAATATTCCATTATTTTTGATTACATCTAAAAGAAACATTTTTCCTGCAAAAGTACTTTTAATAAAATATTTAAAAGTATCTTGTGGACACATATCAAAAGCTCTATTTAAATCTTTGATATTATTTTTATTTAAAATAGTAATATAATCATTCCCTTGATTATCGATGTAATTTACATAGTCAAGTTTACCTATTACTAATTCAACATTTTCTTTTTCCATGTAATAAGTTGATTCTTTTAAATAGTCTCTATCTACCGTATCATCAGAATCTATAAAACAAATATATTTACTTGTCGCCTTATTAATACCAACATTTCTTGCATTTGATACTCCGCCATTAATTATTTTTAAATAATTAATACGTTTATCCATTAAGCATATTTTTTTATATTCATCACTTAATTCATCTTTACTTCCATCATCTACTACATATACTTCATAATCATTAAAGGTTTGATTTAAAATGCTATTTATACATCTTCTAAAATCATTAATATTGGTGTTATAAACAGGAACAACTATACTTACCTTATTCATGCACATCTCCATATAATTTAAAAAGCTTATCTAATACTACATCTCTAGTATACATAACTCTTGCTCTTTCAATATTATATCTAGACATAGAAGATCTTATTTTTTTATCTTTTAATTTATCAATAGCACGTACTATATCTTCACTATTTTTTGTATTAATAATTATTCCTCCATCACCCACACATTCCTTATTAGCTCCTACATCGGTTGTAATAATTGGTAATCCACAAGCCATAGCCTCTAATAAAGATAATGAAAAGCCCTCAGTATAACTAGGAAATAAAAATAAGTCACATTTATTTAATAAACCCTTTATTTCATCATGATTTTTAGGCCCTAGAAAAGAAATATTATCTAATTTTACTTCTAAGTCTTTATCAACAATTGGCCCAGCTAATATAAAGTTAATATCTTTAAAAGTTTTACTAACATTTAATATTTCACCAACGCCCTTAGTATGTCTAATATGACCCACATATAAAATATTCTTTATTTCATCATTGATTTCCTTTTTCTCAACAATAAAACCTTTATCAATAAAATTAGGTACTTTGAATACATTGTCTTTTTTAAACTTTAATGCAAAATTATATGATTCCTCATTTAAAACCAAAACCTTATCAGCCAATTTAACTAATCTATCGAAGAAGTAAGTATTACCCTTTAATTGATCAATAATATTACAATGACAATGCACTATTAGCTTACTATTAAAACGCTTAATTAATTTTGCACTAATATAATCTCGTACGATGCCCTTTGATGAACAAGCACTATTTAGATGCACAATATCAAATTTATTATTTTTTAGCTCCTTTTTAATATTCTTCCAAATACTAAAACACCTATTAACTTCTTCTTTAATATCTACTCTATCATTAGAGTCAGCACTTCTTTTGCCAATAACCGAGGCATCCACGACATGGACATCAATATTATGTTTCTTACAATATGCAATATATTCCCTAGCCCAAGTTTGAACGCCACCAAAATAAGGATATAATTGTGATATCAATAACACTTTCATAATAAATCACTTATCGCTTTCTTATATTTAGCCACCGCTTCATCCTTAGTTAAATACTTAATTAAATATTTATAACCATTACTTCCCATTACATCCAAATCATTTCTATCAACAATCTCCTTAATATTAGAAAGTAACTTATCATAATCATTTGGCTCGCTTAATAAACCGCACTTTGTTTCATCAATTATTGAATATATTTCAGAACCCTTTTCTAATACACCAATTACCGGCTTACTACATGCGGCAATACCATAAAATTTGCTAGGACAAGAAACCCCTTTTATACCCTTGGCATTAATACAAAAATGCACATCTGCGGCATTTAAAGAATAAATTAAATCTTCTTTATTTTGATAAGGGACAAATAAAACATTATCCATATGATTATCTAAAACATAATCTTCTAATTCTTTTTTCTTAGCCCCTTCGCCCACAAAGACAAATAATACTCTATCATCATCAATCTTATTAATTACTTTAATTAAATTATCTAAATCATAATATAAGCCAATATTACCTGAGTACATAATAATAAACTTATTATCTAAATGATATTTATGCTTAAAAGCTAAAACATTCTTATCATCTTTACTTAAAGGATAAATCTCCTTTTCATCAATCCAATTATTAATCATGATACAATTTGGAACATTTTGATAATTAAAACGCTTATTAATCGTCTCCACTAAATCCTTACCAACCGTAATAATTAAATCAGACTTTTTACATGATCTTTTATCTAATAACATAAGTATTTTAATTAATAACTTACTCTTGCTAAAATTCACAGCCATTATTTGTTCAGGATTAAAGTCTTGCATATTATAAACAAACTTACACTCTAGCCTTTTCTTAGCATAAACACCAATCATGCCACCTAGTATAGGAGGTTGAGATAAGGCCAATACACAATCAATATTATTTAAGCTTCTAATAAGCTTTCTCGCCCTAAAGAAATAATCAAGAATATTCTTAACTCTACTTGTTTTGTTCTTTTTATCAAATTCACTTACCCTAACTCGATATACTTTAATACCATTAATATCTTCAGTATAAACATCTTTGTCTTTATATTTATCATCAATCTCACCAGTATAAGATGGCACCGTGCATAATATGGATACATTGAAGCTATCACTTACCCCCTCGGCAATATCTTTTAAAATTTGTCCAGTACTAGCTACATCAGGATAATAGTAATGAGCGATAATAAGTAAATTCTTCTTATTTGACATATAAGTATTATAAAATAGTTTCATGCATTATGTCTTTTCACTAATAGTAACTTATCTATTTTTTAATCTATTGATAGTTATACCAACTAACTATATTAAACAAAGCAACCATGGTAAAAGCTTACCCTTAGTCTTTATATCTTCAGTGCTTGTACTATACTTATCGCAAATAATCTTTAAGTCTTTTTTAATTGGCTTTTATTTACTATTAATACTAGCTTTATTTGGTCTATTCCTATTAGTAAGAAACATCAAAAATAAAGATTTTTTAAATAGATATCTAACAAACGGTTTCTATTTATTCATAATCATATTTATCGTATTAGCCTTATATAACTATAAAAGAGAATTTAATATCTATGATGAATTCTCTCATTGGGGCCACTTTGTTAAAAGTATGTACTACAAAAATAGTTTCTACAGCTTTGATACATTTGCTTTTGCCCATAAAGAGTACCCACCTTTCTTTTCCTTATTTGAACTATTATGGTGCTATCTAAGTAATTCCTTTAATGAAGCTATTATTACTTTATCAATACATGTATTTGAAGTATCAACATTATTTGTTTACTATATTGATTCTTATAAAAAAGATATAAAGAAAACACTATTATTAATGATAATTAGTGCACTATTAATGGTAAGCTTTGACTATCAAGAAAACACTCTAGGATCAATCTATGTCGACTATCCAATAATGTTATATTATGCCTATCTTGTCTTATTAACTTTAAGATTAAAGGACAATAATCTTTATGACTATATATTATTTGTAATATCTCTTTCATTATTCTTACTAACTAAACAAGTAAGTATAGCCCTATATCTAGTTATATTATCCCTATTCATTTGTCTATATTTTAAGAAAAGCAAAGAATTCTTTATTAAACTAGTTTTAATTGTTATATTCCCATTATTAGCCTATAAATCATGGAGTATTGTGATAAGAGATATCAATCTATCAAAACAATTTGATCTTAGTATAAGTGATGTATTATCTTTATCTAATGGCTTAAGTGATATACAAACTAGTACATCTAATAATTACTTACTAGCTCTAATTAAAACAGGACTTACCAATGGCCCACTTAAGTTGCCTTATGTTTTATTAAGCATTATTGTTATCGTCCTATTAATGCTATTTATCAAAGAAAACAAAAGATACAAGCTATCACTAATATCTTCAATGACCATTAGTTTTATTGGCTATGCCCTATTAATGTATGTTATGTATATGTTTTGTTTCTCAGAAAGTGAAATGGCAAGACTCGCATCATATTCTAGATACATGGGATCTTTTATGTGTGCATCACTAATAATTTCCTTATTGTTAATTAAATTTAATTATAAGTATATAGTAGTGTTTTCTCTTGTGACAATAATAACTATTAAACCATACGATTTTTTGCAAAAAACACCACATTTTATATTATATTCACCTTCTAGCAAAGTATATAAAGATTGCGCAAATATAATAAAATCTCACAATAACACTCTTGTGATAACAAATGATACCACCTATGGTTACGAAATTATCCATTTTTATTTAGAAGATGATTATAACTATGATTATTCTAATGAATTAATTGATTATAAAAATTATGACTGTATTTACTTTATTGGATATAACGATTTAAACGGTCTATATAAAGTGGATGGTGATAAGTATACTCGTGAGTAGTATACTTGCGAGTATACTTATCATAGTCACATATAAGTTTTTCTCATATTCATAAAATGCAAACTTTAAGATCGAAAGAAAAACTAAGGCTGATAAGCTTGATATAAAAGCTAAAGAGAAAATAAGGAATGAATTAGAAAGACCATTATTAGATGAACTATATAATGAAGTACTTTCTTTAATCTATTATCTAGATGATGGAAGAATACCAGCTAGTAATAACTTAGCTGAAAGAGAAGGTATTAAACCATTTGTCATGGCAAGAAAGAACTTTCTTTTCGCAGATACTATAAATGGAGCACAAATAAGCTCTATATGGTTTAGTTTAATCATCTCTGCTAGACTTAATAAACTAAATATTGAAAAGTATTTAACATACATACTAGAAGTAATGTCATCTAAAGATGAGATAACTGATGATTTAATTGAAAGCTGTTTACCATATTCAAGTAAGCTGCCAGATAATATAAAACTTTAAAAAGATCTAGGGATAAATATCCATAAGTAATAACTACTTATACAGTAATATTACTATCCTAGATCTTTTATATATAGACGGTAGTTAATTGACGGTTACGAAGCATCTGCTTCCTTTTAGATTATCCTAATAATTTAAATAATGTACTTAAATC
>CAVCDR010000123.1:0-9432 GCA_963601025.1 Agathobacter sp.
GATTTTTAGTTTCTTATACAATATGAATTATAAGTGCATTATTACTATTAAATTTATAATGTTGTAGAATTATGCTATGTTAAATGAATTTTCAAGAAGTGAATTATTATTAGGAAAAGACAATATCAATAAATTAAAAGATAAAAGAGTTGCGGTATTTGGCGTTGGTGGCGTTGGTGGCTATGTTGTGGAAGCCTTGGCTAGAACAGGCGTTGGCCATCTTGATTTAATTGACAATGATACTGTTTCTCTTACTAATATCAATAGACAAATTATTGCCTTACATTCAACTATTGGTAAAGATAAAGTTGATGTGGCTAAGAATAGAGTATTAGATATTAATCCAAATTGTGATGTAAAGATTTATAAGACTTTCTATTTACCTGAGACTGCAAGTTTATTTAACTTTAAAGATTATGATTATATTGTTGATGCGATTGATACCGTTGCGGGTAAATTGATGCTTATAGAAGAGGCTAAAAGAAATGATGCGCCAATTATTTGTTCACTTGGTGCTGGCAATCATTTAGATCCCTTATCTTTTAAAGTTACTGATATTTATAAAACAAGTATGTGCCCTTTGGCTAAAGTAATGCGTCACGAGCTTAAGAAAAGAAATATAAAGGATGTAAAGGTTGTATATTCTACTGAGCCGGCTATTAAACCATATGACTATAGTGAGATACAAAAAGACAGTAGTAAGCGTTCTACACCGGGTAGTGTAGCGTTTATCCCTTCAATAGTGGGTTTAATTATCGCTAGCGAAGTAATAAAGGACTTAATTAAAGAATAATAATGTTATAATATCTACGCTTATTAAAGAGGGGCTCTAATGAAAAATAAAATTTTTATAAGCATATTATGTATTTTAATGTTGTTACTTGGATGCGAAAACAATAACAGTGTTAATAATGATGATTTACCTGAAATTATCGTTGGTAGTGATACTTATCCACCTTTTGTTTACTTAGATGAAGGTGGTTCACCAACTGGAATTGATGTTGATATCGCAACTGAGGCGTTTAAAAGAATGGGCTATAAAGCTACTTTTAAAACTATTGATTGGGTAAGGAAAACAGAGCTTGTCGATAGTGGTGAAATAGATTGCATATGGGGCTGTTTCTCCATTCTTGGTAGAGAAAACGTTTATAATTGGAGTGATCCATACATGCTTTCTGACCAAGTTGTAGCAGTTAATGAGTCTAGTAACATTTATTCTTTAGCTGATTTAGAAAATAAGGTTGTAGCTGTACAAACAAGCAGTAAGCCTGAAGAAATATTTTTAAATAAATTGGATAGTCGTATTCCTGAGTTAAAGAATGTTATTTCTACTGATAGTCGTAATGTTCAATATGCGGCTTTGGATTGTGGTTATGTTGATGCGATTGCTTCCCATAAGACAGCGATTATTCAATATATGAATGACTATGGCTCTAATTTTAGAATACTAGATGAGACTCTTTTTACCACGGGCATTGGTGTTGCCTTTAGTAAAAATGATACTCGTGGTTTAGATAAACAATTAAGTGAAGTTTTTAAGCAAATGAGAGAAGATGGAAGTCTTGAGGAAATTGTTTCTAAATATTTAGATAATGCAAGTAGCTATTTGGAGGTAGATTCCCTTGGAAAAGAATAATAACAAATCTATATTTGATAGATATTTTTGGATTGCCTCCATTTTAATCGGAATATTGCTTATTGGTTCAACACTTACCATATCGTTAAATTTTGATAAAAACAATATACAAACTAGGCTTACCGCTACTTCTGAATTTATAAAAAGCATTGCAGCAAGCTATACAAAATATAATGATACAGCTACTGCAAGAAGCTTAATTAGATCGGAAGTTTCGGTTATTGAACTTAGAAACTTAGATGATTTACAAGACCAAGAGAGTTTAAAAGAATATGCTGACTTACTTTGGGTAACAGGTATTTCAATATTGGATAAAGATGGTAATTTAGTTAACGAATATAACAACGATGGAATTGGATATGGAGATTTTAAAGATATTTTAGAATTTTCTGCTATAAGTGATGTTTCAACTTATTTAGATAAGACTTATATTAATCGCTTAACTTTGGACGATGGTTCTTATGTTGATGTGGCAGCTTGTGGAAAAAGCGATAGTGATTTAATTTTATTGGCTTATCGTCATACTAAAGCCGAGTTTAAAGATAAATCAAGTCTGTCTATTCAAAACATCTTGGACGGTTTTTATAGTTCTAATAATGGCGTTATTTTGATTGTTGATGATAAAGAGGTAGTAGCTAGTAATGTTGATGGCTTAACTGGCAGCGATATTAGTGATAATCAAATTATTAATACTATTAGATCTTATAATGAACCTTTAAAACTTGTTAGGGCAAATGATTCTACTAATGGCACAGTATATGGTATTTATACCCATGGTAGACAATACTACATTTATATTTATGTTCCAGTAAGTCAAATGCTTTCATATACTCCAAGAAATGTAATTGTTGTTTCCATAATCTATCTTATTTTTGTGATGGTTATTCAAATGTATAGATGGAAGAGTAAGAAAGACTATCTCGCAAAGGAAGCCATAAAAGAAGAAGAATATAAGAAAGAATTAGAGAAGAAGAATAGTGAGCTTGAGTTAGCTATTGAGCATGAGGCTATCGCTAATAAGAGCAAGCGTGAGTTCTTGTTTAATATGTCTCATGATATCCGTACACCAATGAATGCAATTATTGGTTTTACTTCTTTAGCAGCTACTCATATTGATAATAAGGAACAAACTCTTGATTACCTAAAGAAGATCTCGGTTTCTAGCCAACATTTACTTTCTTTAATTAACGATGTACTAGATATGAGCAGAATTGAAAGCGGTAAGGTTAAGATTGAGGAAAAGATAGTTCATTTGCCTGACTTAATTCATGATTTAAAGTCAATTATTCAATCTAATATTCAATCTAAGCGCTTATCTTTATTAATTGATACGATGGATGTTTATGATGAAGATGTTATTACTGACCAACTAAGACTTAACCAAGTTTTATTAAATATCTTATCAAATGCGATTAAGTTTACACCAAGTGGTGGAACAATTAGTTTACAAATTGTTCAAAATAGTACAGTACAAAGAAATATGGCGGAGTATGAATTTAGAATTAAGGATACTGGAATTGGTATGTCTAAACAATTCGTTGACCATATTTTTGAAGAATTTTCACGTGAAGAATCTTCAACTGTAAGTGGTATACAGGGTACTGGTCTAGGTATGGCTATAGCTAAAAAGATTGTGGATTTAATGGATGGTACAATTGAAGTAAATAGTATACAGGGCCAAGGTAGTGAATTTATTGTTAAGATTAAGTTTAAGTTAAGTGGTGAGAAGGCTGAACATAAAAAGATAAAGGAATTAGAGGGCATTAGGGCGCTTGTTGCGGATGATGATACTAATAGTTGTCTTAATGTTTGTAAGATGCTTAGAACTATTGGCCTTAGACCAGATTGGACAATTTCGGGTAAGGAGGCTGTAATTAGGGCTAAGGATGCCTTAGATCAAGGTGATTGTTTCAATGTTTATATCATTGACTGGATGATTCCGGATATGAATGGCGTAGAGGTTGTAAGGAATATTCGTAAATTTATTGGCGAGGAGACACCTATCATTATTCTTACGGCTTATGATTATACGGATATTGAAAAAGAGGCTCTTGATGCGGGCGTTACAGCTTTCTGTTCAAAACCATTATTTATGTCTGAATTAAGAGATATTTTAGAGAAGCCTTTTATCTTAAAGGAAGATAAGATTGAGTCTAATGTTAAGTTTGATTTAAAAGGTAAGAAGATATTACTTGCGGAAGATAATGAATTAAATAGAGAAATAGCTAGCGAAATATTAAAGGATTTAAAGGTTAATGTTGAGGCTGTTTCAAATGGTGAAGAGGCTGTTAAGGCGATTGTTGACCATGAAGCTAACTATTATGATTTAGTTTTAATGGATGTCCAAATGCCAGTTCTTGATGGTTATGAGGCTACTAAGCAAATTAGAAGTTTAGATGATAAGGTTAAAGCTAATATTAAGATTTATGCAATGACGGCTAACGCTTTTGATGAAGATAAAAGGGCAGCACTTTCTATTGGTATGGATGGTCATATTGCTAAACCTTTTGATAAGAATACACTTTATAAGACTTTAAAGAAAGCTTTTAAAAAAGAAAATAAATAAAGCCTAGCATCATAGTTATGATTAGGGCAATACATATTAGCGCGATTAATATAGTCGTGCTTTTTGGAACATATTCCATTGTATTTGGCATATAAGTGATGTTTTGTTTTGTATAAGTTATTGTTTTATTTCTTTGTTTACTTTTATGATATAAAGCTAAAGGATCACTTTGATTTAGAATACGATTATAGAAGCTATTAATCCATTGTTCATCATTTATATCGCACATATCTTCTTCTTCGCAATCAACATCATGAACAATCATATTTCTAATATGACGGTAATATTTTAATTGTTTGTAGTCTTTCGCCCAAGAATCAACATGGCAGTTACCATCTGCGCGTTTTTCCATATCTTCGATATAGCAAGTTATTCCACCATGGGTTGTGTTATACATATCATTGCATAGTTTTTCTAAACGTTTGTAAGAATTAATAAAGCTCATATATTTATATTTTATAATAGTTGTGATATAGTTTAATGATTTAAGGAGGTCGCTTATGAAAAAGATTATAAAGTGTCTAGTATTATCTTTATTACTAATTACAATCTTGCCTATTGGTGTATTGGCAGATAATTCAAACGCGTATGCCTATAGTGAGGATAGTAATGGCAAGCAAACTTTTTACAATAGTATTCAAGATGCGATGAACGCCACTAGACGTGGTCTTACCGTTATCATGAATAAAGATTGGGAGATTAGTTCACCAATTGATATAGTAGAGGGTACTACTAGTAAACTTGAGATGAATGGCTATCGAATTAAGAGAACCGGAACAAGTGATACTACCCATACTGGTGAAGTATTTACTTTACATCCTAATTCAACTCTTTATTTATTAGGTAATCTTAAAAAAGAGACTTCTTTTACTTTTAAACATGGTACCTACTCTTTAGATCCAGTATATACAATTACTTCAGGTGGTTTGGTTACCGGTGGTGATACTTATAATGGCGGCGCTATCTACATGAAGAAGAAGTCTAAACTTTATTTAGATAATGTAGCATTAAGTGGTAATACAGCTAGAAATGATGGTGGTGCAATTTTTGTCAATAACGAAGATTGTGAAATCTATATGAGTAACAATGCTCAAATCTCTTACAACAAAGCAGGAGATGGTGGCGGTATTTATTCAGACGCGGATGGCACACATATCCATATGAGTAATGGTGCTCAAATTTATAAGAACCATTCTTCTTCTGATGGTGGAGGCATTTACTTTAACTATTCCTGGTTTACTCTTGATAATGAAGGCGGAACGACCTCTATTCATGACAATTCAAGCCATGACTCAGGCGGTGCAATATTTGTTGAAACTAAAAGTAAGGGTTCAAATAATGGCCGTATTTCTGGACTTGATATCTACAACAATACTTCAATTGGTTCAGGTGGCGCTTTATATTTAAGGCAAAAAAATATCACAATTAAAAACTGCACTATTAGAGATAATATTGCTGCTAAACATGGTGGTGGTATCTATAACGCTAATGATAATCGAATTGAGAATACAACTATTACTGGTAATAGGTGTAATTATCAAGAAACATATGGTACTAATTATGAAGGTGCAGGTATTTATTCTGCTAGAAGTAACGACATTACTTTAGCTGGAAAAGTTATTATCAAAAATAACTTACGAATGAATGAACTTGAGAAGTGGGCTGCTGATAAATACTTTATTGGTCATAATGGTTGGCGAGATGATGATATATTCTTATATACTTCTAATACTTGGGGAGTGTATGCCTATGCAATAGCTGATAATGTTGATCCTTCTTCTTTAATAGGTCTATATACTGATGTAGAAAATAAGGATCGTTTATTAGTTAAAAATCTAGGCAGTTTCACTTATGGACATACTTTCTTTTTGGATGATGCGACTAAGTTACATGTTGAATATATCGCTAATGATAACGCTTTGTGGCAAAGAACGGGTACTACACAATATTCTTTAATCATTAATGGTGTAGAAAGAGAGAAAATTGACTTTAGGGGTACATCAGCTACTTATGATGCGAATAAGAGTACGGTTTTGTTTGATTATTGGGAAGCTGAAGGTATTGATTTAACTGATGAACAAAAGCATAATGCTCAAATCTGTATTAAGAGTATGCCTGCTAGAGATGTTATCTTAACAGCTCATTATTCAACTACTAAGGAAACAGAAGACATCACTTTAACGGTTAATGCGCCTACTGTTGGAGCGCTTTTACCAACAATAGGCATCTTTAGTTGGATTGATAACACAAGTGGCAAAGATGTTGTAAGACAAATGGAGATTCCTGTTTCTTGGAAAGTTCAAACTTCAGAAGTTAGCGGTATAGCCCAAGACAAGGATTATAAGGTTTACGCTGAAGTAAAGAGTGATACAAGTAAAAATTTATTGTTTGGTGGTAATTCTAAAAACATTAAAATTGTATATCAAACTGGTACTTCTCAAGAAGTTACTACTTGTAGTCCCACATTTGTTGAACAGGGTAATTGGACGATAGGAATTACGGGTGGCGAAATAAGCGCTCTTAAAACAAAATATAGTGTTAAAAACTATAGCCAAAAGCTAGATGTAGGAGTAGGCGAATCGCTTTCTGTTTTCTTAGATGAACTTCCAAAGACGGTTAATGCGGTTGCCACAAATGGTAATACGGTAACTTTAGATTTAGAAGCTCCAAGTGAGGATCAATACGCAAAGTTTATAAAAGATGGTGTTGTTACTAAGGGAAGTGCTAAATCTTATACAGTTAAGCTAAAGATTAAAAATCCTAATAATTTAAATATTAATAAAAAAGAGATTTCAGTAAAAGTTTCTTTTGTTGAACAAAAGTCTAAGGTAATTTCTATACCGGAAGTACATATTGATTTTACTGATGGCGGTAGTTGTGTCAACATGATGCAAATGATTGAAAACAAAATCATTGATGCGGTTGCGGTTGATAATGACGGTAAACAATTTAATTGTAAATTAAAGATTAAAGGCAATATTAACTATATCAACTTTGAATATCCATTAAGAGTTAGAGGTATTGTAAGCTCAAGTCTTAAGGTTGATTTCACAGTTAGAAGACTACCTGATGATCAAGATAACACTTATGTCTATTACGCTGATGTTGAAGTACAAGATGGTGATAAGTCTACTTTAAGACTAGGGGAGGATACTAAAGTTAAAGTGGTATTCAACATTGTGAAAAAGGCCGATGGAAGTTCAAGTCCTAAGTTAAAGGTTGTTAAATTAAATGATACTCAAGACTATTCTTTTGAAGATAAGGCTGTTGTAGATTACGAGGATGAAGTAAACAATGAGGTTGTTCAAGATACAACAAACGAAATTGTTATAGAAGATAGTCAAGAAGTAACAAACGGCTTTGATGACGAATTTACTTTGGATGAAGAAAATGATCAAGCTAATTTAGACCACGAAGAAGTAACTAATCAAGATGATGAAATACAAGATGAACTTGATAATCAATTAGATGAAGATATTGAGCTTTATAACGTTGATGAAGAAGTTGATAAAGTTAAATTAATATTGGAAATAGAAAACTATGATGATTTAGTTAGAGATTATACAAATGTTTATTATTCAGTTGATGATGACGAAAGTAATACTCGTTCATCAAGATATATTCCATTAAGTGGAAGCAAGAATGATACTGCTATACATACTTTAAAGGTATGGGCTAGTAATGGTGATGTTAGCTCAGAGGAAACTGCTTATTACTATAGTTTCTATGAAAATGATTTAACTGCACCTAGTGTCAATTTAGATAGTGGTGAATATACCGCTAATGATACAGAAAATATTACTTATGATAGCGAAACAGGCGATCTAACCTTAAATGTACCAATAACAAATACTGTTGATGGCGCTACGATTCACTACTTATATAGTAAATATGGTGATACATATGGTGATTGGACAGAAGGCAATACAAGTGAAGTTAATTTAACTGTGAGCGCTGGCGAAACGGTAACTTATAAAGTAATTATTTGGGTAGAAAAAGATGGCGAAGAAAGCGATTATGTTGAAAGAGAATATACGCTTGATAATTCTACTAACTATAGAAAAGTTACAATCAATAGTACTTCACCAGATGGCTCATTAAACGAATCGCAAATCTTATATTATGAAAAGGGAACAAGTTTCAATTTAGCTTTACCTCAATATGCAAACTATTGTTTAACAGATAGTTCAAGCATTCAAAAATATACTAATATTACAGAAAACAATAGCGATAGATACTTATTAAGTATTAGTGATTTTAATTCAGATATTGTGCTTAATATTGAGTATACGGCTCTTATCACAGCACTTGATTTCGATATTGATAATCTAACTGTTGGTAAAGAGCTTCCTACTGTTAAAGGAATAACTGGAATATTAACTGATGGAGAGACAACAATTAATTTATCTAAGCACTTTGATTTAAATAATGTAAGTTGGCAAGCTAATAGTACAGATGTTAATTCAAATGAAAAGGTAGACTATAGCACTAAATATAAAGCATCCTTAGGTATAGTAAATACAACTGGCAAAGATAGCGAATATTTATTTATTAGTACTCCTAATAGTAATCTAAGTGATAGAGCTTTTGTGTTCGTTACACAAGAATCGGGTTCTAATGACCATATTGACCATTTATCTATTACTTTTAATAAAACAATAGATAAATTAAGTGACGATAAGATTGAGTATACATTAAGTGGCCTTGGCTCTATTTCTTATGATGATTTAACATATGAAGATGCCTTATCTTTTGAAAATGTAAGAGAGGGTAGCACTTTATTAGATAACTACAATGTACCTAATAAGGTTAGTGCTAAATATACTGATGGTAGTGATACATTGAATATTATTTGGAATAATACATTTACTAAAGGCTTTGATCCAAATAACTATGACGCTCAAGAATTGGTACTTGAGGGATATGTAAATATACCTTCTTATGTAAATTCTAATGGTATAAGCAACAAGATTACTTTAAGAATTAAAGTAAAAGCTAAACAAGGATATGTGCCTGAAGAGGTAATAGAAGAATCTACTAATAAAGCAATAACTTGTGAGGAATATATGAAGTCTAAAGATTGGACTTGGTCTGAGACAAAGAAAGCTTGTGTATACAAGGTAAGTAATACAAAAGCTCAATAGTAATAAGAGGAGATGACATTATGTTGTCTTCTTTTCTTTTCCCCACTTATCAACATAAATATTGTGGATAATGGGAAAAAGATGAG
>CAVCDR010000124.1:0-8604 GCA_963601025.1 Agathobacter sp.
CTCTCTTTCGATAGACTTAATAAGTTCATTGATTCGCTTTAATGTTTTTTTGTCTTGCGTTTGCCAGTACAAATAATCGTCCCAAGCTCTATCAGCCCATAGCTTTTTCATTCATCAACCTCGATTAATTCATGTTCCTGACCATGACCAGATTCAAGCTGAGCAATTCCTCTATCAATCATAGCAAGATATTCATTATTTCTAGCTGCTTTTTCTAGTTGATTATATTTATCAAGGCTCATAAGAACAACGTTTTTTTCATTTTTTCTTGTTACAATTACTATTTCCTGAAAGTCTGTGGCTTTGTCACAATAATCTTTCAAATTGTTTCTGATTGTTGAATAATTTACCGCTAACATATTTAACACCTCACCTTTATGTTGCACAGTTTATTGTACTGCTTCTTGTACAATAAAATTATCATGTTTTTAGATTCTAGTCAATTAAAATTATTAATTACATATCTATGATCTGATTCAACCAATTGAGAAAAGGTTAAAAAATTTTTTGATATTGCCATTTTAAAAGCTCCTACAATTTAAAAGAGGGAGATACCAAACGGCTCTCCCCGCCTGTGGGCTTCGCAAGTATCCACAGAACGATCACTGAATTTAGTTTAGCAAGGTTGCCAGAAAAAGGCAATCCGCTATATTAATTCTGTTATGTTATGTTAATTCAATCTCAATATCAGTATTATAAATTCAATATTATCTTATAAGATATTTTTTTCTTTGTGAACTAATGATTTGTATTTATAAATTTTCTGTCGCTAGGCTTTGTTGTATTTAGGTCATATAACATACCTTTTGGCATTTTATTGATAAAAGGTACGATTGAACCTCCATACTTAATTAATCCACAACCTGTTTGCGCATTGGTGATATATCCCATCTGTTCTTCTGAAATGTTTAATAAATTAGCTAGATCTTCTCTATCATTGGCGGATTGATTGAGCATTACAATGAATTCAGAGTTTGATAACATACTCGTTCCTTGTTGAGAGGAAAGAAGATATTTAACATTTTGTGTAATACCAGTAGGGTAGGCATCTCTTTTTCTAAATTGCCTCCATGCTGAGGCAAAGAAGGTTGCACTTTCTTCATTTTCAAAAATAACATGAATCTCATCAATGAAGACATGGGTTCTTTTGCCTTTTTTCCAGTTTTCATTGACTCTATTAATGATTGCATCTGTTATAACTAGTAATCCCATTGTTTTTAATTGCTTTCCTAGATTGAAGATATTAAAGGATAAGATTCTAGATTGTATATCTACATTAGTTTCATGGGCGAATATGTTTAATGATCCATTGGTAAATAGTTCTAGTTTAATTGCTAGTGATTTGGCTTCTACTTCTTCCTGCTCTAATAGCTTGTTGTAGAGATGCTTAAGAGTTGGAACCTTTGTTTCCTGATACACCAAAGATACGCATCGATCAATAATAGAACGGTCAATAGGGGATATACCACCATGATTTGTATCTAACTGTTCAAATAAGGACATAATGAATTGTGATTTATCTGCAATCGCATTGCCGCTATCTCCATAGCCTTCTGACATATCCATCGCATTAATATAATCTTTACTATTCGTTCCAATGCGAATGATTTGACCACCAAGTGCATTAATGATGGGATCATATTCGCCTTCAGGATCCGCTATTAAAATATCATCATCGGTAGATAAGATTAAAAATTCAATCTCTTCCTTTGTAAGAAAAGATTTACCAGCTCCAGGAATACCTAATACAAAAGAGTTAGGATTCTGTAGTAAGGATTTATTACAAAGAATTGGATTGTTGGTAATGACATTCTGCCCATACCAGATTCCACCTTTTTGCATAATTTCATGAGCACGAAATGGAATAAATACAGCGGCACTTTCTGTAAGTAGGGTACGAGTAATATTCAGCTTATTGACTCCAATAGGAAGGACTGTTTGCAGACCATCCAATTGTCTTTTTGAAAAGTAAAGTGTTTCAAGTTCACAAACATATTTTCGAGCTACAGCTTTTAACGTTTCACTATCCTTATCCAGTTCTTCTAATGAATCAGCAAGATGTACAACGGTAATATTACATAACATCATTCTTTGATCTCGTACAATTAAATCATCTAAGAATTCCTTACATTCTTTTCGTTGTAACTCCATGTCGTAGGGGATAATGGCTGAAAAGTTATTGTTACGATTTTGTTTCATTTGCCAATCGGTAATATTCTTTTCCACACCTAAAAACTTGTTTTCAACTTCTCTTACTGCTTCATCGGTAGGAATAGTAATAATATCCATGGAATACATTAGATTCTTGTTTAAATCACAGAGTTCTGATACAAATTCATCCTTTAAAAAACCAGGATAATTATTCAAATAAAGCACTCTCCCATATTTACCATCGAATTCAAAATACTTGTTGTGGTATTTGCTCATTCTTGGCGTAATTAAATCTTTAAAGGAATGACCTTTAATAGCTAAATCATTTATATCTAATGAAAACTCTTCCGTTTCATTTCGATAAAAATCATGAAGTATTTTCAATCGCTCTTCTGCGTTTAATTCAATGCAAGATGATCCAAGTCTTGCAAACAGGGTAGAGAATTCAGTTGTGATTCTGGAAAAGGTGAATCTTGCTTCATCGATTGTATTTTTAAAGACAGTGACTGTTATATATTTTTCCTGGATAATATCATCGCTTTCGGATAATTTATCTAGAAGCATGTTGTTGTATTCTTCACGATATTGATCTAAGTCATCATTTTTCAATGGGATTAATATATCCTCTTTAAACTTCTTGATATCCACTTTTCGATTGTTGATGGTAATCTTCGTCATAACAGATGAATCAAATGAATTGAGTAGATCACTATAACTTAGGAAAAGATTGTTTTTATCTTCTCCGGAAGCAATTTTATAGTTGATATCTAAGAATCTATAACTCTTTGTATATTTATTACCAGAACGAAAAATACCATCCTTATAGATCGTATCTACTGGGATGGTATCCTGAACCGTTCTAGGCACTTTTGTTTTTTCTTTGTTGAGCTTTTTTATTCTTTCGTAGCTTTTTATCATGTACAATCGACTCCTTTCTTGATTGTTTAATGGAAGACTCTAGTATTTCGCAATAAAGATTAAAAGGGGCATTAATCAAATTTCTTGTAGACAACGTAAATGAAGATATTGCCATCTTTACAATATCTTCTGCATACATACCTTGAAATTTGATAAATCCTAGTGCTGCAAAGGGTGCGGCTCCAAGCATACATAGCCAACTTGTAACTTCTGTACCTAACCGTTCTTTGAATAAGAAATACAAACCACACGCAACACCACAGGCAAGTATTGAAAAAATAGTTTGCCTTAAAGATAAGCCTAAAAGTATGCTTTCGGTATAGTCACGTATTTCTTTATTAATCTTGATTTCAAAATTAGATTTCATCATCAAAATCCCCATGAATAACATCTAGTGGAATAGAAGAAGCAAATAAAATGTTATCGACTGGAATAACCATCTTCCCACCATCACGACGAACAATGATCTTTTCCTTTTCATGTTCCACTTTATACATCAATCTTTCATTCAAAGGTAATGTTGAAGATTCGACAATGTCTAATGAATCTCCTGTTTTTAATACGACTTTATTTAATATATAATCTTTCATTTCATGTTCCTTTCTTGCCAAAGAGGCATAATAAAAGCAGGAACAATATGCCCCTGCAGTAGTAATTAAAATAATAATGACAAATAATCCTGTCTTGAGTCAAGTATTCTAATAATTTCGATATTCTCTTCATTGATATTATAGAATACAAGTTGTTTAGAAACGACTAAATAGCGTAATGATGTATCTATATTAAATCGATCTGACATTTTTGGCCCTAAATAAGGATTATCTTTTAATAATGAAATTGTATCTACAATGTTTCTTTTAAGCTTTTTTGCGGCTTGATCATTATGAAACTGATTAATAATATAATTTTCGGTATTTAGAAGATCATCAATTGCTGCTTTTTTATAAATAATCTTCATTTTACAAACCTAGCATCTTTTTGGCTTCTTCTTCTGAATAAGATTCAGTGCAATTCACACCAAATTCTAATTCTTTCATTAATTTAGATAAAGCTTTTGCTTTCATCTTTTCGGCATTATCTTCGGTTACAGAAAATGGAAAGCCACCTGTATTTAACACTTGTTGAAAAAATACATTTACGGCATCTGTTAAAGTTAAACCATTTTTGGCAAATACTTCTTCCAATTCATTCTTGATTTCTGAATTCATACGAATTCTAAATACATCATCTTTTTGAGCATTGATTACGTTACGCATAATTAACACTTCCTTTCATGTATATTATAATCAGTTTCTTATAAACTTCAACAATTGTAGCAACAGAGTAGCTACAATATTATAGTCCCATCATTTCTTTAACAATCCGATCTGACATCTTATTGTTCCTACAAGAACTAACATATTGAATATCAACTCACCAATATAACTCCATACCATAGATACGCTAGAAGCTGTTGAATCTACTACTGGTGGACTTGCAGCAAAGGCAGAGAAGATAATACATGCTAGGACGATAATGGCTCCTTCTAAGCAAACTCCTGCATAGCTTTTGATAAATGTAAAAGCTGTATTTTGTGTGCTTTCTCCTGCAGCTGCTGCAAGTGGGATTGGAGATATAGCGGTATACATATATAGTTTAAAGAATCTACCATATACAGTTAGTATCACCACAAACGATAATATTGTGGTAAATATAGATCCTAATAAGGTTACATTGAAGTCGCAAATAATATATTTTCTACTGGTATAACAATATTCCCGTTATTACTATGAACAACTACCTTGTCTTCTGCATGTTCAATCTTGTACATGATTTTTTGACTCATAGGTAAATTCATTGGTTCTTGAATTTGGAGTATTTCTCCTGTTTTTAAAATGATTTGGTTTAATATAGTTTCTTTCATATAAGTTCCTTCTTTCTATTTGGGTATAAAAAAAGCAGAAGTTTGTTTGCTTCTGCATAACATTATTTTTTATCGTCGGCTATTTTCTTCATTGCTGCAAGAGCAAGAGCAGCAATACCAGCTTCACCACCAATATTTCTCGCTTCAAGACGACATCTTTTACATACAGGTATTTTTATATATGAAGGTATTATTTTTCCACATTTTTTACATCGCTTTTCATTAGTATCACTCATTAATTAATTCTTCCTCCATTTCTATAAAATATATATCTTTAGTTGAATTATTTTCTATTGCTTCTTTATAGCTATCTAAAGAATCACTAAATTTTTTTGGCATATTTAACCAGAAATCTAAGTTTTGTTCGTTGTACTTATAATAGCTATGAATTAGTTCGGCTGCAGATGTATCTTGCTTTTTTCCATAATTCTTTTGATTTAAAGATTTAATTTGAAATTCGTAATTTTCTAAAACTCGATCAGCAAGATTGGTTTTTCCTAAATATGTGAAAATGTATATTCTCAATCCCACATATCTTGGAATCATTTGCATATCTTCGTTAATTCTAGTCAAGATAGAATTAACGGTTTTAATTCTTGTAGTTACTTTTACATTAGATAATTCCTTGATTTGCTCGTTTAGATCTGTATATAGGCTATTCAGTCCCTCCATTAAGTAATTTTGTGCATCATTTAGGAGTGTTTTGATATCTTCTGAATTATTGCTGTCAGATGCTTCAATCATTTTTTCTCGTGCATTTATAAAAGGAACACACATTCTTTGTCTTCTTTCAAAATTTGTTAAAGATTCTATACTACTACTAATTTCCTCTAACTGAGCTGAAATTTGCCTTAAAGATCTTTGCATTGAAATTGTACTAATGTCGGATAGAATTTTTGTTGGGTCATTTGCTTTTTTTAAAGTAAAGAATTTTACTAAATGCTCATTCTCGTCTAGGATTGCGGGACGAAAATTGCCTGATACTTCTCTTGATTCGCCGATGTGATAAATTCCACTTTTCAATCCTTCAATTATTTCTTTGCTAAAATGAGATGAGTCGGCAATGAGCGTCCCCATATTCGAAATGTCTAAACCAGATTGTATTGCAATAGATATTTCTCCCATTAAATTTGATAAATCATTGTATTTTACCCAGAAATCATCTTTTCCAATTTTGGTAATTGTGTTTGACACAAATATATTAAAGAAATCCGACATCTCTAATATATCAACTCCCATTTCATCACTTTCGGTGTGAAAGATATCTAATAAATTATTGCAGCTTTTTATTAATTCATACTTTGGCATATTTTCCCCTTTCGTGTCTCAAACATACTTTGTTGCTGAATTCTATTTTTTATTCATATAAGAGTCAATCCAACCGATAGCAACTCCTATAGCTGTACCTATTGCGGTGATTCCAATTATTTCTAATATAGAACTCCATATATCATCAACATCAGTTGTTGAAGCTCCGCCTTTGATAGCAGAAGACAGTACTTTTGCTTGTTGGGATAGCATTGCTTGTTTTTCCTGATTTAATTTTTCAGGATGGTCTACCAAGTAATACAACAAATCGGATAATTTTTTATTGTTGTTCTTTTCTATTTCGTAAGAGAATAAACTTCGTATAGCGAGATATTGAATTTTTGACATTTCTGTCCCACCATCTTTTTCCAAATTGTTTATGGTTTGACGCGTTACTCCTAACATATCAGCGAATTCTTGGACAGACCAATTTGCACAAGCTCTTAATGTTGGAAGATTATTTTGTAATCTTTTTATTTCATCCATACTATCACCTCTAAATTTAATATATGTCAAATATTTACTTATGTCAAATATTTTTACACACACATAATAATTTACTGTAATTACAAACCCATCATTTCCTTTACGATACGATCTGACATCTTGATTGTTCCTACAAGAACTAACATATTAAATATTAATTCTCCAATGTAGCTCCATACCATAGATACGCTAGATGCCGTTGAATCTACAACTGGTGGGCTTGATACAAAGGCAGAGAAGATAATACATGCTAGAACAATAATGGCTCCTTCTAAACATACTCCTGCATAGCTCTTAATAAATGTAAAAGCTGTATTTTGTGTGCTTTCTCCTGCAGCTGCTGCAAGTGGAATAGGGGAAATGGCCGTATACATATAAAGCTTAAAGAATCTTCCATATACGGTTAGAATCATCACAAAAGACAAGATTGTGATAAATATAGATCCTAGTAAGGTTACTGCCCATAATGGAATGGATTCTAGAAATCCTGTATTACTTACCGCATCTACAATTTCTTGAGGAATCACTGTTTCGTTAGATACTCCAAGGCCTACGGTTTCCGTAATAGATTGGATAATGCCTTGTACGATTTCAAATATTTTTGTCATAAGCTCCATTCCATAAAGCACTAAAGTTCTGGCAATGATAAACCGTAGAAATAGTTTGAAAGCTTGCTCCGGCCTTTTAATATCTTGCCAACTGGTACATGTTTTAATCATTCCCCATAAGAAGAATAAAACAAGTAAAGCTAGTCCAATAGCTTGTAAACCTTCATGAACTTTCACAATGATCTTCCAAATATCTCCGCCTTTAAATGTTTCTGGTGATTCAGTTAACAACAACCATATTTCAGCAAGTTTAGAATTCCAAGTATTGATGGCACTTGTTAGGTTATCGATGATTCCATCCATACACTAACCTACAATAATATTTAAAATCTCTTTGGCAAACGTAATAATGATTCCACCAGCTACTGTCATAAATCCATTCGCTCTTTGGCTTGGATCATGACTCTTTAGAGATAAACCTACTTGTACAATTCCAAAGCCTAGTAGAATCATACCAATAGCTCGAATCAGACCAAACATAAACTCGCTGAAGTTATTCACTACAGTGACTGGATCATTCGCAGCATAGATAGGTGTTATAAAGTTTGCAATGAGGATCAATGCTGTATAAGCAAAGAATACTGCTTTTCTAATTGTTTTTACTTTCTTCATTTTGTTTAATCTCCTTTACATATTTTTCTGTTTCTTCTTGATCTAATAATTCATATTCATTATCAGAAAGAAGAATATCTTGCCAATCCTCAATAAAATGATGAACTTGGCCATGAATATAGGGTGGATAGCCACCATCTAACGTCTTTTGAATATTTGGATGTTTTAATAAATCATACTTCTTATCTTTAATTGGCCGTTCTCCCTTAATAAAAAGAAGTCCGTAATTGTTATCGAGTAAACGAACTTCATCCGCTGTTAATAATTCTCTTCCTGTTTGTTGATAGTTGGTTGAATAATTACCACTTCTTCCAGAAGACTTACCAAACGTATTAGTGTCTAATGTTTCTTTTCCCAATAACTCACTGATATATTTATGTGTACTTTGTTCATTACCTCCAAGATAATACGTTTCATCACAGTTACCCACAATCGATTCCCAACTATCTTTATAAAGAGCTTTAATTTGAGCTAAGTTTTGTAGAATAATCGATACAAAGATTTGTCTTGAACGCATTGTGGATAATAACTTATCAAATTCATCCGGTAGGGCGACATTGGCAAATTCATCCATGAGAAAATGTACAGGTACTGGTAGTTCTCCGTTATGAACAAAAT
>CAVCDR010000125.1:0-8301 GCA_963601025.1 Agathobacter sp.
TTGTTTAAGCATCTGAATCATCATATTATCAGTAGACTTATAAATAAAAGGAATAAGGGTCTTTTGGCCATTAATCAAATAGTTACCATCACCATCTTGTTCAAGAGCCTTCTCACTTACTTCAAAAACAAAATCCCACGTAACCACATCCGGAATTTCATAGCCAAGTTTTTCCACATAAGTCTTATTTATATATAAAGCCTCGCTAGATCTCATAAAAGGTAAAGCATATTGTTTACCATCAATAACGCCCTCATCTAAAAATTTGCTTACAACCTCATCCTTAGAAACACTATCAAACTTAACATCCTTGCCACCTAAGCCATACTTTTCATCATTAATCAAATCATCTAAAGGAACCACAATATTATTACCCGTTAAATAAGTCGCAATGTGATCTGGATAAGTTATACAAACATTAGGTGTTGTATTAGTTGAAATATTAGTAATGACATCGTTATAAATTTGACCATAATCAGTATATAAAGAAAGGTTAACTTTTATATTAGGATAAATCTTCTCAAAAGAAGCAATTGTATCCTTATATATTTGAACCTGTGTCTTATTACTATCATTCTTAGCCCAAAAAGTAATCTCATAAGTCTTGCTTTCATCAAAACTATCAGGCACTACAAAATCATTAGAAACATTTTGGCTGTGACATCCACTCAATACAAAAATCAACACAAGAAGCACACAAATAAGTTTTCTCATCCTTTAGTACCTCCTCTTGATACGCCCTCCATAATCTTCTTATGGAAAATAAGAAATAAAATAATTAGCGGAATAGAAATAAGCACAACAGCCGCCATCATAGCCGGAATATTCTCCCTACCAAAGCCACTTTCTCTAATTGTTTGAATACCATTAGAAACTAAATAATACATTTCATCATCAGTGATAAGTCTTGGCCAAACATAAGAGTTCCAACACTCAATAACCTTAAGAATAACCACGGTAATAATCGTTGGCTTACAAATAGGAATCATCACCTTAAATAAATATTTCAAATCACTAGTACCATCAACCTTAGCTGCCTTATATAAGCTATCAGGAATTTGCTCAAAATTCTCCTTTAAAAGATAAATATAAAAGATACTAGTAACACTAGGTAAAATCAAACCCGTAAAAGTATTTCGTAAACCAAGATTAGTAATTGTTACAAAGTTAGTGATTATTACTAGCTCATTTGGAATCATCATCAAAGATAAGAAAGCCGTAAAAGTTAGATTCTTGCCCTTAAAATCAAGTCTTGCAAACGCAAAAGCTGCCAAAACAATTACAATTAACATTAGTAATGTAGTAATAACCGTAAAAATAATCGTATTAAGGAAATAACGACCAAGTGGCACAGCACTAAAGGCTTGAGCATAATTTTCTAGTGTTGGATTACTAACAAAAAATTTAGGAATATACTCACCATTATAAGAACTATAGCTCTTTAAAGAAGTAAGTATCATCCAATAGAAAGGAAACAAGACAATAATTGCCCAAATAATCAAAAATAAATAGATAAAAATCCTAGAAATAATATTCTTTATCTTACTTTTCTTATATGCATCTTTATTCATAATTGACCTTCTTACTAACCAATAAGTTAATTACCGTAATTGTAAGTACAATTACAAATAGAATAATTGCGGTTGCACTAGCAAAAGATGGATAACCACCACTTGAACCATAAAGCATATCATAAATATAACCAACAATCGTATTCATACCAGCCGCATTTAAATCCGTACCAAATATTGCCACAACATCACTATAAGCCTTAAAAGCGCCAATAAAACCAGTAATAACCAAATAGAAGATCATTGGACTAATCATTGGTAAAGTAATGCGCCAAAAAATTCTAAATTTACTAGTACCATCAATTTTAGCCGCCTTATAATAATCTTCATTAACACTAGCTAAAGCGCTAGTAAGAATTAAAATCTTAAAAGGTAGCACTACCCAAATGGTATAGAAACATAAAACAAACATCTTAGCCCAATATGGTCCCTCAATAAAATCAATTGAATCATAGCCTAAAAAATTAATCAAAAGATTAACTAAACCATCTGAATAAGCTGTCTTCTTAAATAGAATCATAAACACTAGACCAACAGCTAACGTATTTGTTACATAAGGCAAGAAATAAATTGTTTGAAATAAGTCCTTTAATTTCTTAATCGAATTTAAGGCTAATGAAACAAGTAAAGCAAACAAAGTAGATAAGGGTACTGTAATTATTACAAGAATAAAAGTATTCTTCAAAGCTTGTAAAAAGTAAGGATCCCTTAAGACATATTTGTAATTATATAAACCAACACCATTACTAGTACCAGAGGCAAAATTATAAGCTTCTTCAAAAGAATAAATGGTTACATCAATCAAAGGATAAACCATAAACGCAATAAGAAACAACAAAGCCGGTAGCAAGTATAGCCAAGCCTTTAAATTATTCTTCTTAGACATCTAAACGCTTTTCACTTTCTTTTTCAAAAACATATAACTTACTAGGTTTAATAGAAAACTTAACAAGATCCGCTTTTTCATCAACAAGCGTATCACTTGGAATAATCGCTCTAATATCCTTATCACTTATACAATTATCATTATGTGATACAACACTATGGTCTCTGCCCATTACTTCTCTTCTATCAAACTTACAAGTAAAGTCGCCATCCTTATCAACCATTAAACCCTCTGGTCTAATACCCACAATGACTTCTTGATCACAAGCTTTACACTCTTTAATAAAGTCATCACCAATATATAATTTATTATCTTTTATATAACCATTAAAGACATTAATGGCTGGTGTACCTAAAAACTTGGAAACAAATAGATTACAAGGATTATCGTAAACATCTTGAGGCTTACCAATTTGTTGAACAACACCCTCTTTCATTACCACAATCACATCCGAAATAGACATAGCCTCTTCTTGGTCATGAGTAACAAAAATAGTCGTAATACCCGTTTCCTTTTGAATACGCCTAATTTCCTCTCTTGTTTGTAGTCTAAGTCTAGCATCCAAGTTACTTAATGGTTCATCAAGCAAAAGCACATTAGGAAGCTTTACTAAAGCACGGGCAATTGCCACACGCTGTTGTTGACCACCACTTAATTGCTTAGGATATCTATCCATATAATCTTCAATTTGCACAAGTTTAGCCACCTCAAGAGCCTTGTTAAGCATCTCATCCTTGCTTAACTTATCCTTGCCCTTAAGATTCTCCAAGGGGAAACAAATGTTTTCTTTAACCGTTAAATGAGGATATAACGCATAGTTTTGAAAAACCATACCCACACCTCTATTTTCTGCCGGAACATCTGTTACATCATCATCATTAAAATAAATTTTGCCACTTGTAGCACTCTCCAAGCCACAAATCAAATTAAGACAGGTCGACTTGCCACATCCTGAAGGACCAAGCAAGCCAATCAACTTGCCATCTTCGATTTCAAAACAAAAATCATTGACCGCAACAACATCCTTACCACCCTTTTTCAAATTCTTAAAAGTCTTAGTTAGATGATCAAAAACAACCTTCATTATTCCCCCTTACTATTAAGCTTTTTATTTACAAAATAAACAACCTTGCTTAAAGTTTCCTTATCTAAAAAATCACTAAAGAATAAAGCTAATTTATTAATAAAGCCATCCACATGTAAGCCACCAAACTCCATCGCAAAATCACTACTCTTTACAAGTTGCTTAGGACTTCTAGCCAAAAATCTCTTCTTAAACTTTGAAAGCTTAACATTAGCCTTACTCCAAAAACTTGTATCAACAGGGCCTGGACAAATCGTTGTAACCTTAACATTATATTTTTCCATCTCTTCCTTTAAAGCTAAGGAGAAATTTAAAACAAAGGCCTTGCTTGCATAATATACGCTCATATATGGGCCAGGCAAGAAACCAGCAATTGAAGCGATATTAACAATATGCCCTTCACCCTTTTTCTTAAAGTAATTGCCAAATAAGAAAGACAAGGACATTAGACCCTTACAATTTAAATCAAGCATTTTTTGATACTTATTTAAATCGCCATCCACAAAGTCACCATAGTCGCCAAATCCCGCATTATTAACAAGACATTCAACATCTAGATTTTCGCTTAAAACGTAATCATATAGTTTTTCACATTCTTCAACTAAAGATAAATCCAAATCAATAGTCTTGATATCTACCTTATATTGCTTATTAATTTCCTCTTTTACAAGATTTAATCTATCAGCATTTGTAGCCGTAAGCACTAAATCAAAATCCTTCTTAGCAAAATCCAAGGCAAATTGTTTACCAATACCACTACTAGCACCCGTTATAAGAATATAAGCCATATCAATCTCCAATCTTTGAATATCTTCTAGCAATCCAACTACAAACACTATCTAATCCCGGATAAATAACTCTCTCCGTAATGTTTATATAATCGAGTTTATCTCTTATTTCTAGTTTTGTCTCCTTAGGAATAATAATTTTATATAAACTTGTATTATCGTCAACTAAATCAGATACTAAAATCTTTGGATCTGAACAAATCGAAAACAAAGAATATTGATTAATCATTCGATTATCACCACTAGCCGGCTCAAAAAATAAGAAGAAAGGTTTATCGCTTAAAGCTGCCAATTCTCTTAAATTTTTAGCCTTTCTTTCAAGCATACTAACTGTAAAAGTACTAGTATCTCTCTTTTCTAAAGAAAGCCTTAAACTCTCGGGAAGAGTTCTAATTGAATCATGTGTATCAATACAATAAATTGCCCCATCTTTATCATAATCATTTAAATTAACCGTCACAAAGTGGGCGGCTACTAAAGGTGAATAAGTCCAATCCAAAAGTCTAGTAGGCAAACCAAAATGTTGACCAGTAGCCAAAACTTGCCAAAAAGAATTAATATCCTTTAATTCATCAAAGCCATATTTTCTAAAAGACCTAATAATATGATCCTCTAAAGCTAAATTATGACTGCATTCTCTATTTAAAGTGGTAATTAACGGATAACTGCCATCCGAAACCCCACGATAAACAAAATCATTACGATAACGATTGATTTTCTTGTCGTAACAATCCTTAAAAACTAAATCCTGTAAATCCTCAAAGCTTTTAATTCTTACTTCCTTCATATACGCTCCCTGCAATACTCTCTATCTTATTTAAACGATGTTTTAAACCCGACTTAGAAATGCTCTCCCCATAGTTTTCACCATAAGCCTTACATAATTCATTTAAAGAATAATCTTGATACTTTAATCTAATATCAACCACATTCTTTAACTTTTCATCTAATTCATCATATCTACCCGCATCCTTAATAGCCTTAATGCACTCTATTTGCTTACTAGAAGCCTTTAAAGACTTCATCTCGTTAGCTATTTCACAATTATCAATTCTAACGATTGAATGCATCAAATCCTTACTAATACGACTATCTTCAAATTTATAAAGGCCTTCATTACTACCAATTACTCTTAAGAAATCGCCAATCACATCAGCTTTCTTCAAATAAACAAGGTACTTATTTCTTCTTTTAGAAATCTTAGCCTCAATATTAAATCTCGAAAGTAGCTTAACCACAAAGTTACTATGTTCAATATCATTTAATACTAACTCTAAATGATAATTCTTATTATCGGGTGAATTGCACATACCATATGCCAAAAACAAGCCCGCTAAATAACTTCTAGCACAACAATTTTTAGCTACTATTAAATAAGTAGGATGTGATAAAAGGCCCTTAGTTTGACTATAAATGCCTAAATCCTCAAGAATACCTCGACAATCATCATAAGTCTTAATAAGATAAATATTATTTTTCTTTAGATTATTTTTCTTTAAAACAACAAGCTCCGTTTTAGCCTTATATAGTTTCTTAAGTAAATAAACAATTCTCTTAGCTGTCGTTGGATTCTCGTTGCGAACTAACAAAGTGAGCTTTTGATTGGCAATCGAAATAGAAGAAGTAAGTTGAATTAAAGCCGAAAGTTGTGCCCTCTTACAACAATCATCAAGCTCATTATTTGCTATTTCTTGTTTAATAAGCGAAGTAAAAGAAGCCATTAGGCACTCTCCAACAGTTTCTTAACCACTCTTTTAATCTTCTTTGGATCATGTCTTACATTATTTTGACTAAAATCCAATAGACGCCTTCTTATAACCTTAACACCATCATCGCCATCATCTATAACTTCAATAGCCTCTTCTCTGATATAACGATCTTTAATAAAATCAGGAATTTCTTCGCTATGTTTGACAACTAGATCAACTGGCACATTATGCCTTCTAAACGCATCAATATGTTCCCTTAAATTATAGTTATAAGTTTCCCCTCTTTGAGTCATCGCATTAGCGAAATAAACTTTCTTAGCCTTAGAAGCATTTAAAGCCTCATTAATATCCTTAATAATTAAATTAGGAAGTAAAGAAGTATATAAACTACCAATACCATAAATAATTAAATCTGCCTTTAATATCGCATTAACCGCATCATCATCAGCCTTAACTTCATGGTCATAATAAACTTTATCAATATGCTTAAGCATAAAAGGAATATTGGCCTCACCTTTTTCAATAGAACCATCCTTAAACTTTGCATATAAAGAAACCGTCTCGGTAGTAGAAGGGATAACCTTACCCTTTATTTGTAAAAGACGACCCATATCCTTTATCGCAATAGGCAAAGAACCATCATTTATTTCAATAAGAGCCGCCAACATCAAATTACCTAAACAATGTCCCATGACATCAGTTTCCTTATCGCCCTTAAAACGATAACCAAAAAGCTCTTTCAAGTTTTTATTATCCGACATCGAAACCAAGACATTACGAATATCGCCAACAGCCGGAATATTATAAAGTTCTCTAAGTCTACCTGTAGAGCCGCCATCATCCGCTACTGTTACAATAGCCCTTAAATCAACATCTAAATCCTTAATACCCTTAACGATTGTTGATTGACCATGTCCCCCACCAATTACGACAACTCTCTTCACTTATCAAGCTCCCTATGTTTTAAATGACAAACATATTTTTTCTTATAGTAATCATATAAGTAATTAGTAATAACTACACTACGATGTTGGCCGCCCGTGCAACCAATGCAAATAGTTAAGTGCCTCTTCTCCTCATTTTGTTCATAAGACTTAACCATAAAATCAACATAGGCAATTAATTTTTTTAAATAGTCTTTTGTTAAAGGCTTGCTTAAAACAAAGTCTCTTACTTCCTTATCGTTACCAGTTTTAACCTTTAAATCAGGGTCATAAAAAGGATTATCTAAAAAACGTACATCGAAGATATTATCACAATCTTGAGGTACACCATTTTTAAAGCCGAAGGAAACAAAGCTTAAAGTTAGATTTTTTTCATCTAAATCATTTAAAGCCTTATCCATCTGTTTTTTAAATTGCACATTACTAATACTTGTAGTATCAATGACAATACCAAGCTTACGATATTTTTCTAAAATACTCTTTTCAATATCAATCGCCTCACTTAAAGTATCAGCCACATTGTTTACCAATAAAGGATGAATTCTTCTAGTAAATTTATAACGATTAATTAAAACTTCCTTATCCGCATCAATTAAAATCAATGTTACCTTAAAATTACCATTGCTCAATAAGTAGGAACATTGTTCCAAGTCATTTAAAGAAATGGTTAAAGCCACATTTTCATACTTAAAAGAATTATCATTCTCAAGTAAATCAATCAATTCCTTAATAAGCTCTAAAGGATATTGGTCTATACAACGATATCCTTTATCTTCCAAATAATTAGAAGCTGTTGTCTTACCAGCGCCACTAACTCCACTAATAATCGCTAATCTTTTCATGCCACTATTGTAACACACGGCATTGGTGTACCACTACTTACCAGCCTTAATTTCAATAATAATATCTCTAAGTTTGGCAGCCGTCTCAAAATCAAGCTTCTTAGCTGCTTCCTTCATGTCCTTTTCTAATGAAACAAGAAGTTTCTCCTTATCCTTACTACTATGTGTCTTCTTTTTAAGATACTTACTAGTAGCCTCCTTAGATTCCTTAGAATGAATAACTTCATTAACACTCTTAATGATTGTCTTAGGAACTATATTATGTTCCTTATTGTAAGCCTCTTGAATACTTCTTCTACGATTTGTCTCATCAATAGCCAACTTCATCGAATCCGTAATCTTGTCGCCATACATAATAACCCTACCATTGGCATTTCTAGCTGCTCTACCAATGGTTTGAATAAGCGACTTCTCACTTCTTAAAAAGCCTTCTTTATCCGCATCTAAAATAGCCACTAAACTTACTTCAGGTAAATC
>CAVCDR010000126.1:0-7260 GCA_963601025.1 Agathobacter sp.
GACCAGTTATAGTAACAATTATTAAAGCTTTTCTCTCTTTTTTAAAATAAGCTAATATATCCTTCATTAGTTTATTGTAGCGCAAATCTATTGGGCATTAAATATTGTGATATTTATTATTATTTATAAGCTATAAGCTACTTCATACACCATGAAGTAGAGTGTGACGTACTGTGAAGTTTTTGTTTACAATTTCATTCCTTATTTTTATAAAATAAGTAATTTAACCGAAAGAAGGCATCTTATGTTGATAAATGATATTGTTGATAATGCGTATTTAGAAAGTAAAACTATTGAATACAAGGGGATAATAGAAGAAGGAAAAAGCGAAGATGGAAAACAGTTAGAAATAGCTTGGTTCAATTATCTAGTACAGATTTAGGAATATCAATTTCATCTAGACTATCAATATAATCTTTAATCTTTGTTTGCCTTTTTAAATAAGAATATAAATCTAATTTATCAACTTCAATTTCATAAAGCTTATTATTAAGACCATATTCATATAAAGATAAATAAGTATCAGTATCAATATAACCAACATGAGTTATAGAAACCTTTCCATTTTCATCGACAATCATTGTAAGAGGAACGCTATTTATTTCTTTTTTTCTAAGCATTCCTTCTAGACTTGAACAATCTCTTAATATAATGACATCATTTGTTATAGATAAGCCAGCTTCACTATAGAAGTTATCAATATCTTCATTACTTGATGAAATGAAGTATTGATATACTTTAATACCATTATCTAAAGCATATTGAAGAGATTCTTTAGTAAGCTTTTGACAATACTTACATCCACTACTTAAAACTTCTAGAATGTATGGACCATCACTTAAATTAACAGTATTACCATCATAATCGGTAAAAGTATAAGTGCTTAGATTAGTGCCAAATAACGTAACTTCCCCATCTTCTATTTCATCAAGGCCTAATTCGGTAAGTTTACTTATATTATCTTCACCTAGTAAACTTATATAAGTATCTTTATAAATAGATACATGTACGGTTTCTTCTTTTTCTTTTTCATTGGTAGTGTTGTTACTACAAGCAACCAAAGCTAATAGGACTATTAAACATATTAATATCTTTTTGTTTTTCATAACTATAATTTTAAACTTTATAATAAGGATATGATAAATAAATTGTATTTAAAGATGATTGAATATGATAAAGGTGATCCTAAAAGAATACAACATTTTACTAAAGTATTCTCTTATGCAAAGTTAATAGGCGAAAGCGAAGGATTAGATAACGATACTTTATTTATATTAAAGACAGCAGCTTTAACGCATGATATTGGAGTTCATGTTTGTGAAGAGAAATATGGAAGTTGTGCTGGTAATCTTCAAGAAAAAGAAGGGCCTAAGATTGCCGAAAAAATGTTAAATAAATTAGGATTTACTAATGAAGTAATAGACAGAGTTAAGTATTTAATTGGACATCATCATACTTACACCAATATTGACGGCATAGATTATCAAATACTAGTTGAAGCTGATTTTATTGTTAATTTATATGAAGATGGAACAAATAAAAAGGCAATGGAAAATGCTTATAACAATATTTTTAAGACCAATACAGGTAAACAAATATTAAAGTATATGTTTAACCTATAAGGGCTTATTGGAGTTGTGGAAACAAAGAAGTTAGTATCAGTTATGAATCTAACGATATCAAACGTTATAAATCAAAATATAAGATAGAATATTTAAGATGATAAATAAAAGGGAATAGATATAAATGGCATTACCTAAATACAAATATAACGATGTAATCAAATATTGGAGAAATTTAAACATTGAGTCAGAAAATGATTTAAGAAATGCTTTGAGTAGCTATAGTATTTTGTTTGCCTATAATTCTGGTGGTATCGAAAATAAAGAAATCACTTATTACGACACAAGAGAAATATTTGAGAATGGGAAAATAATTAATTTTAGTGGCAGTTTAAGAACTTTATATGAAATCGCTAATCAAAAGGATTGTTTTGAATATCTTATTACTAAAATCATCAATAAAGAAGAGCTAAGTGAAGAACTTATTAAAAAAATACATAAGCTTCTTACTAAAGGCACATATGATGAAAGAGGATATGTAGTTAATAAAGAAAGGCCTGGTGAATATAAGAAACATGATTATGTTACTGGGGCTCTTGAAGTAGGAAGTGATGTGGAAGATGTTGAGAACGAAATGAAAAATCTTATAAATGAGCTTTCTATTTCAACTAAAGATGATGAAGATATTATCTTAACAGCTGCTTACTTACACAATATGTTTGAAAAGATACATCCTTTTGCGGATGGCAATGGTAGAACTGGCAGAACGATTATGAATTATTATCTTTTAATACATAACTTACCACCCACTATTATCTATAACGATGATAAGAAATACTATTATGAAGCATTAGAAAAGTTTGATACTGATAATGATTTAGATAGTACTATTAACTTCTTTAAATATGAGATGGAAAAGACTTGGCAAAGGTCGATTGATAGAGCTAATGGTATCGTAAGTGATAATAAACCATTATCGTATTATTTAAAGTAGCAAGTCTACAAAAATTAAATCAACTTGCATTTATCTTATAACATAGATGATGAAGAGAACAAAAGCTATAAATAAAAATGATGTTGCGATATTAAGTAGCTTTAATGGCTATACTACTTTTACATATGGTGGTGTAACGTTAACTTTCAAAACTTGCAAAGGCTTAGAGAAGTATACGAAAGTTTTAACTTGGGACAACGGCTATATTGAAGTTTTAGCAAAGTATCGTCAAAACGATAAAGAGATAGAAGAATACATAGATTTAGATCTTATTTTGAATGACTTATACATGGATAGAGACAGTTTCCTTAAGAATATAAAGAATGTGAGGATTGGTTATGCTTGAACAAGATTCTATTCGTGATATTGCGAATAAAGCAGAAATAATCGTAAATGGATATGCTTTTTCAAAAAATAATAATGAATTATCTTTTAAGAATATTCAATTTCTAGAGGATTCTAATGCCTAAATATTATACTTTTAAAGTTGCGAATCATTATCTATATTTCACTGCACAGTGTATTGTAGAGGCAACGCATGTTCATGCGAGTGATAAAAGATTAACTGAATCAAATTCGGCTAAATTTTTTGTTAGAGTCGATGGAAGCTCATTGTTTGAAAAAAGAGGAGATTTAACAAATATTGAAATCAATATAATTACCAAATTTATTAAAGAAAACTATCTTGACATGTACAGAATGTGGAAAGAATTTGGTGGTGAAGATTTCTTTAATAAGTAAGGAGAATCACACTAGTCGCTGTTATTAAACTTGTGTAAAGACTAATGGTCAAGATATAAATTAGGTAGCAGAAATGCTACTTTTTCTATGTTAATATTTAATTATGCAAGATTATATTAGTCTTTTGATTCATAACAAGAGAATAGAAAAAGGATATAGTTTAGAGAGTCTATCTAAGGGCATATGTTCTGTTAGTTATTTATCTAAACTAGAAAATGGAACAATAACAATAAAAGAAGATATTGTTGATTTATTACTTAAGAAACTTGATTTAAATATAAATGATGATTTAGGTAAATTAAGTACAAAAGTTGATAGCTTTTATAATTCTTTTACTCTTTTTATTATTGATCAAGTTAACTTTTTTACAGATAAAGAAATAAATACTTTATTAAACTCTAGACTATTTTTGGATGCCCTAATTATTAAAGCTTGGCAAAGTGAAAGTAACATTGATGAATTGGCTTATTATGAAAAGTATTTTTCTTTTAGGCAAAAGAAAAGATATTATCAAATCTTAGTTTATGAAAATAAGAAAGATTACGATGAATTATTAGCTAATTTCCCCGAGATTGATACTTATGCCATAATTGCTCAATCACTATATCGTAAGGGTGCCTATACTAGGTCTATCCCCTACTTTATTTATTATTTTGAATTAGCTTGTAAACAGTGTGATGTTGATAACATGATAAATGCTCAGTTTGGTCTAGGCAATGTTTATGCTTGTTTGTTTGATATGGAAACTTGCATAAAGGAATACGACAATACTATAAAGTTAATTGGTTCTAACTATTCTTATTTAAAGAACTATATTTATTACAATATTGGGGCTACTTATACAGAGCTTGAAGAATATGATAAGGCTTTAGAATACTTAAATAAAGTAGAAGATAATAATATCTTGTATTATCAAAAGTTAGCTTTATGTTATAGAGGCATAAAAGATTATAAGAAGGCTTACAAGGCTTTAGAATGTGGATATAAAAAGGGCATTAAAGAGTCTTATATCTTGGATTATATTAAGTATAGTTTAGATCATGATAGTTACTTAAATGACGAAGAATATGGGAATATCTTAATTGATACTTTAAGTAAAATAAAGAAAGAAATGCCTCATGGTTTCTATAATTTATATCAAAAAGAATTACTTAAGTATTATGAGGCTAATAGAAAGTATAAGGATGCTTATATCCTTTTGAAAAATATACATGATAATCCTTGTTTAAAACAATAAACGGGGATTATTTTTTCAATAAGACGGCACTTTTTTGATTATTCTTATCTTTAAAATTAAACATGAGGTAAGAATATGAAAAATACTTTATGGTCTAAAAATTTTACAATAATCACAATTGGTACAATTGTATCTAGTATCGGTAGTGTAGCCCTTAATTTAGTGCTATCTTATGTTGTCTTTTCACAAACCCAATCTACTTTTCTATCAGGTTTATTTGGTTCTATTAGTATGATACCAAGCTTACTACTTCCCCTTATCTTTTCATCATTTCTAGATAGGATGGAAAGAAAAAAGGTAATTGTCTTTTTAGATTTTATAGATGGTGTAATTAGTGTTATATTTGGTTTCTTAATTATTAAGTTTGGCTTTAACTTTATAATGTACCTAGTTTTCTCACTACTACAATCATGTATATCTTCGGTATATTCAATTGCCTATGAAAGTTTATATCCTAATCTAATTCCTGATGGCATGTCACAAAAAGGCTATGCCATATCCGGCTTAATCTATCCAACGGTAACAGTTATTGCTTCACCATTGGGCAGCCTTATGTATACTAAACTTGGTTTAGCACCTATTATTATTGGTTATGGTGTACTACTTTTTATGGCCTCTTTTATTGAACGTTTCATTAAAGTGGATGAAGTTACAAGTATCAAAAACTTTGACTTTAAACAATATGTAGACGATATGAAGTCTACTATTACATATTTAAAGAAGGAAAAAGGTGTTCGTTATATATATTTAGCTGTGCCATTTTCACAAGGCTTTTCTGAAGGTACAACACCTCTGGTTATGGCCTACTTTGCAAGTACACCTACACTTGGCTTAACCTTATATTCTTTGTTTACAATAGCTGAGTTTGTTGGCAGAACAATTGGTGGCTATACTAACTATAAAGTTGATTTTCCAGAAAATAAGAGATTTTCAATTTGTTACTTTGTTTATATCTTCTATGCCCTAATGGATGGTCTATTATTGTTTCTATCGTATCCATTAATGATGATAAATAGAGCTATTGTAGGATTTTGCGGAACAAATTCAGCAACTCTTCGTTCATCTAGTGTGCAAAGCTATATTCCTGATGATAAAAGAGCGAAGCTCAATGCGTTTATGAATGTCTTTGTAACTTTGGCATCAATGTTGTTTAAATTAATATTTGGAGCATTAGGTGAAGTAATCTCAATTAAAACCTTAATGGTTGTGGGAGCACTACTAGAAATGTTGATGTATTACTTATGTCTATATCGTAATAAGGATAGTGTGGCACCTATTTATAATCATAAATATTAGTATAATGATGACATGGAAGAAAAAAAGACTAGTATTATCGCTTTGCTTAAAGTGTTAGAGAAGTATTCTGATGAGGATCATATCTTAAGACAATCACAATTGCTTAAGCTAATTGAAACTGAATATGGTGTTAAGGTAACTCGTAAAACTTTATATCGTAATGTGGAGATGTTAAATGACTTAGGTTATGAGATATCAGATTTTAAGGATAATGAAGTGGGTTATTATCTAAAAGAAAGACAATTTGAGAAATCAGAAGTACTTTATTTGTGTAATGAAATTCATGCGTCTAAGTTTATTCCTAATGCGATGAGTAAGGATTTGATTAGAAAGTTATTGAATACACAAAACAAGTATTTTAAGAGCGATTATACAAGAAATGTCTATTTAGATAATGAGAAGAAGGATAATCAACAATTGTTTCTTAATATTGAGACTATTTCTTCAGCGATTAATAATAAGAAGGTTATTTCTTTTGAGTATGTAAAGTATAACTTAGATAAAGAACTGGTTAAGACTAGGGAAAAGCCTTATATTAGAAGTCCTTATTATCTAGTGGTAAAAGAAGATAGAGTTTATATGGTTTCAAAAGGAAGAAACCATGACGGCTTTGATCATTATCGACTAGATAGAATGATTGATATTCAAATAATTGATGAGCCATATATTAATATAGAGACCAGCGACCCTTATGTATATGCTAAATATAAGCTATTTATGTTTGCAGGAGAGGATGAAAGAATCATCCTTAAATGTAAGAATGAAGTTATTGATCAAATGATTGATACTTTTGGTAAGAGCGTAAGGATTGAACCATTAGATGATGGAACTTTCTTACTATATGGCAAGTGTGGTATTAAGGATATTAAATTTTTAGCTTTACATCACCTAGAGGATGTTGAAGTAATTGAGCCTAAGAGTGTTAGAAAAGAAATAAAACAAATAATAGATAGTGCAGCTAGTAAGTATAAAGACTAGTTATCTATTAGTGGATGTTCCTCTAACTTTAAATTACCTGCTTTGTAATCGTTAAGCTTCTTTTTAAATATTCAATATTAGAAGGAACGTAGAAAGGATCAATAGCTAATCTATTTTTTCTAATAGATTCTTTAATAAACATGGCAATAGCTGTTTTGGTTGCAAGTCCTAAATTATTACATAATTGTTCAAATTCTTTTAGGTTATTTTCATTAATATTTAAACTGATTGTTGTTATATATGTACATCAAGTGTAATATATCTAATTACCTTGATGAAGCCTCGGAAAAAAGATACAAAAACATCGATTTTTAGGAATTATTTTGATATTTTATTTTCCTAAAACTCTATACTTATAAGAAGATATTGTATAATAGATGCATAGATATTCCCAAATAGAAAGGAGGAACGCTATGTATCTTACAATCAAACAGCAGGTCAAACATCTTTCA
>CAVCDR010000127.1:0-6766 GCA_963601025.1 Agathobacter sp.
TCAAAGAACTATCTAATTAGCTCACTAATATTATACCTATTAAGTATCGCAAATGGCTAAATTTATGTGCCATTTGGCACATTTTTGATGTTTTTTTTGCAGTATGCGGTATACTAATACCGTTAATGATATTGTTCATTAAATTTTTGTCGCTTGGTGGGCGACTAGATGGAAAGTACTAGGTTGACAACTAGGAAGAGTACATCAGATGTTTTGCGAGGGACATCCCTGAAAACTCGCTTGGGACTGACAGCCCAAATCATCGAAACAGTTCGGCTGTGGTGATAAAGTTAATTGATTGTGGACGCTTCGGCGCTTGCGGTTGATGTGACATGTCTATAATCGCCTTCGTGGAAGGTACTGGTGCCAGCTGCAAGCGTTTGGGGCATCGGTTGAAAGGATAAGACCAAACAAAAGAGTCAAATAAGGTTACACCACCTTAAGACGACTGCAAGAGGCGCGTGAGCTCTTGTAGGATATGAAAATATCACGTCTATCAGTTCTCAACTCGTACGAAGGGGTTGAGGAATGAGTTCCAATAGTAGCTCAAGAAGAGGAGAAAGAAAAAGGCATCTTGTCGGATGATACTTCCTTTATTTTCTTCATGAGTTGAGGAACGCCCCCTAGAATGACCCGCCGGGTCCTAGGCAGTGGGTATGACAACAAAGGCTATCGATGTGCCCCAAAAGCAACAAAACATCGAAAATCTAGAGAACCGGCAATTGGAGCCGGGGTGTTCCTGAGGGAACATGGTGACCTATAGCACGGTCAATATTGGTGCAGGACTAACAATCCTTGTACCGTAAAACTCTAGTCGGCACTCACATCTCCGTGTCGTAACGAAGATGTGAGTATCTACGCATAGTTCCAGCCGAAAAAACATTCCAACATTTGGGCACAGTCTCATTTGAAGGAATGTTTTTTATTTTTATCGACAATTTAACCGATAACCGGTATAATAAAAAAGATTTAAAAGACTTTGTGTATATCTTAATTAGATTTGCATAAAGTCTTTTTTATTTAGAAAAGAGGTGAATATTGTTAAATCTGATTTTATTTGCTGAAAATGGGCAACGTTATCACGTTATAAGCGATAACGACAGTGGCCCAGAATTAGGCAAAAAAACAATCGTTATTTCTGGAATTGATGACCGTTCATTTCATGGTTTTATCCATGATTTGACACCAGCTAATGGTGAATTCTTATCTTTTTCAGAAGTTAAAAAAGCCCTTGTAGAAAATTATGGGATTGTTGGTGAACTTGATCTTTGGAGAGAGTTCATGCTTGATCCAAATATTCTAGAGGGCAAAATTAGAGGTCTTTTAAGTTTAGACTTAACACTTATTCCAAGTGCGACAGTCAAAGCATTAGAAGATGTCATGAAGACGCTAAATATTTAGAAAGGGGAAAAAATGGAAGAATATTTAGATAAAGATTTCAATGAACTTTTTGAAAAGCTCAAAGAAAAAAGAAATCGGCATATAATCGCCGATTTAGAAGATGAGGCTATTAAAGAGGCCTCAGACAGTGTACATATTGAAGAATACAGGGAATATCCTTGTGGCGATCAATATTACATTGATTATATCGACACCGAAATAATTGACAAGGATAATGTCAAAACTAACTTTTTTTCTTATGTTGCTGAAGGCATTAGAAACTTCACGGAGTTGCCTAATAGGTTGCTTGGTGTTGTGAATGCCATACCAGATGAAGAGCTTTGCAAAGAGTATGCAGATGTCTTCTTTAACGAAGATAAAATCTGTGATTTTGCAATTGAATTTGGGACAGAATAGGAGGAAAAAATGATTCGTTTTATTTACAGTGTTGATGAAAAGGCCATAAAGGTCTTAAAAGAAAATGATGGGTTAGAACCCGAAATTCTAGATATCCTTGATGTTGAAAATGCTACAGTCAATATGACTTGGCTTGGCTTAAAGGAGATATTAGCTTGTTTATGCGGCTACTATCTAGATGAAAGGGAAATGTTTGATATTGAATATCAAATTTATATAAGAACCCATTAAAAATAATTATATTAATTCTCCCTATTTAGGGGCGCCTAGTCCCCGTTATAGGACAAGTTTACAAACTTTAAACTTAAAAAAGTTTTATTTGCATAGGGAGGCATTAATTATGGCAAATCAAAGTTACGCTTATGGCGTTATAGACATTAAGGCTGATAGCCCAGAGTGTGTAGAACTGTTAAAAGCGGTTCTAAAGCTTACGGAAATAAGTGAGTATGACACTACTTGTACAAATTACAGTGAAACCTATAAAGGGCAAGAAGGCTACTATACTTCTTGTGATTTCACTGGTACGGGTTGCGGAAATTTTGAGGATGGAATACAGTTCCTATTTCAAAGCACTGTAAAGTATTTGATCAAAGAAGAGATAGCTATTCTTGAAGGTTCAAACTTCGAAATAAGTTATGACTTTACTGATTATGAACCCGGAACCATGGAATTTTACACAGCATGTGACGCGTTACGTCATAAAGCTGGTAATTCAATCATGGGATACAATATGTACGTTGCCGGTGATACAGAGAACCTTGATTTATCTTGGGGTTCTCGCCTTGAACATCACGCAGAAAGTTTAGACTCTATGATGGAGTTTATGCTAGATATGTATGATGAGGACGTGTATAACTTTTTAGAAGAGGAAAAAGTGAGTTTGGAAGACTACTTCCACAAACCGTTTACTGAACTTTTGGATACTACTTTATCCGAAGTTAAAGGAGCCTATCTAAGAGGCAAAAAAGCGTCTGAGGAATGGGACATAATCCTAGGTCTTAAAAGGGAGATAGCATAGTATGACTAAATACGAAAGTTATCAATTGCAATGGATGATCGAACACGGTTATTCATTGCATAACCTTATTGGGTGCCTAGGTGATGTCGCCAACGAAGAGCTTGCTCAAGATGGCTGTTATCAAAACGCCATTATCGTTGACGAGGCATTTTCTATTTTTGAAAAGGAAATAGGATTTCCCGGCCATGAGATTTGGGTAAGCGAAGAAGAATTTCATAGTCAAGAAGAAAATGAAGGTAATTACTAATGACTATAAGGATTAACTATCTAAACGGTTGTTGGGAATGCCTTCACAATGTTAAAGCAATTTCGAGCAATGAACATTATTTTTTGTTGGAATTAAAAAACGGTTCTATTAAAAAATATGATTCTCGTTTGAGGTTAGAGGTTTTTTTTGATAAATATTTTATCTCCCCGATGGGAGACGTTTAGTCTCCGTTATCGGACTAGTTTAGACTTTAAACTTTAAAAAAGCAATAAGCCAAAGGGCTAGAAAGAGGTAAATTTATGAATAGTACAAACAAAAAAACATGGATACTTACAGTATCTGAATATGATTACGATTTCCCCAATTTTTCATGTGAAAAAGTACTGGCTACCAACGATGAAATGCGTGAAATAGTTAGATTACTTGAAGAAAAACTGCAACTTTTCAGAGTTGCGAATTCGGTGGAAGAAACGCATGAAGAAAACTATATTTCCTGCTATGCAAGCATGGATTATAGACACACTCATATAGAGGCTACTGTCTTTAGTGAGATGAAAACCGTCAATATCGACTGTTTTAGAAAGGGGTGTTAACAATCGTGGACATTAAAAAATTGATGGAAAACGCTATTCTAGTCAGAGATTTGGATTGTGACATTTTTTCGGAAGCGTACATCATATTTTCTGACAAGGACAACACTTTTATGAAGAAATTCGTTGAAGAAGCGAAACAAAAATGGTCTGACAAAAGACTCAGATGCTATTTTTCTAAGTATTTAGAAGACCAGCTTGAGAAAAAGAAAATTAATTATACAATTGTGCCTTTAGATGATATAGACACAGTTTGGATCTAACTAAGTAGGTAAGTAGGAGGATTAAAAAATGTTATTAGTTATGATAATCGTACTAACCCTATTGTGCGCAACAGTAGGGTTAGGAGAAGTTTCTGCAAAACGCCAAGCTAAAAAGGACGCAGGCAGAACAAAACCAATTGATGAAAAAGAAATGTATTATTAAACGTCTCTTTTTCATTTATACAAAAGGAAAGGAAAATTAAATAATGAAATATAAAATTAGCGAAGTTAAAGACTGGATCGTTGTCCCAGTTTATTCTGATGATGATTTTCCAACAACCCCGTACAGAGTTTGGGCTACTGATGAAGAAATCGAAAAGATATTAGAATCTTTTGCAAAAGCAATTATCGAAGATTTTAATTGCGAACCTGAAGTGATTGACAAAAGGTACAATAAAGATTCCATATACTTTTACGCCGGTTTTTCAGACATGTATGTAGAAGTGACAGCTACTTTATTTAATTCTATGGCTGTGAAAACGGCAAAAGATTTCGAAAGCGGGGTTTCTAATAATGAGTAGAGACTATACGCCAAAAGAAAACTATATCACTAGCCTTCGCATGGCACAAGATTTTGATAAATACTTGAGCACAGTTGATGGTTGGGCGATTCGCTTTAAAGGCGAAGAAAAATCTTTGTATACCAAAGCTCAAAAGGAAAAGCATAAATTATTTCCATATTTAGCAAGAACTAGTGTAGTCGTTATTGATCAAGTTGACATGGAAACTTGCCAATATGTAGAAAAATGTCTAAAAGTTTTAATTGAAGATAATTGTATTTTAGACAAAATCGTTGAAAAGTGGTTCGAAGGTCAATTAGATGAAGATTTTTATTATCACGAGGCAAATAACAAATTATTCGTCAAATACCTTTTAAGAAAATTTCAACAAAAGAAAGAGCATTAAGCTCTTTTTTTATGTGCCAAATGGCACATAAATTGAAACTTTCTGCCCAATTTATTGCCTATTGCATAAAAGATAGGTATAATATTAATGTATGACAAACGAAGAATACATCAAATCTTATTCTGGAAAGGAATTTAAGAATTGTGTTGAACGATTTTTTGTGAAAAACGAACTAGCTCCGTATATTGACTGGGAACGTTGGCTTTCAAACGAAAGGTGTGCATATTTTTTCAAAGGTGTGAAAGCAATGTATATCCAAAAAGACGGATCTAAGGTTTTGTGTACCGTTGTTGCTAAAAAAGAGGTGTTAGGCGAAAACGCCTGCGATATTATTTTAATAATCAACGGTAGATATTATTTAATGACGGTTTTAGAGGAGAATATCATATGGCAAACTATATAGTAAGAAAAAAAGGAATATTTGGCACGTTGTATATTGATACACCGGCTTATAATTTTTATCCAAGCACAACAAGGGAAATTGAACGTGCTTTCAAATTCAAAGATTATGAAAAAGCAACTACTTTTGCAAGAAAATTATTTGGAGAAGTTGTGGAAGTTGAGGAAGAGACGCCAATTAAAATAGGGGAAGCAAAAACGGAAATAGAAGAAAAAGCTGCAACAAAAGAATAGCTATTGACAATGCCCCCCCCGTATACGGCATAATAATTACATCAAGGATTTTGTTCATTTATAGTTTGCTATAGGTGTACTAAATCCTTTTTGTTTTGCCGTGGAAAGGAGGAAAGTATTACCTATGGTGAATAAAATGAGAAAAGTAGGACCGTATTACAAAAACGGGTACGGTCCTGCCAAAAAAGCCATAGGTGATTACCACCCTATGGTTGGAAGTGTTGGATGGGAAAAAGATGTGTTGAAATACGACCTTCTTGATTCTATCCAACACGGAAAAGAGGGCGTTGATTTCGTCTTTGCCGATAAAAATATCGGCGAGGGCGGTTTCAATAAAAAAACCCAAGCTTTTACGGCCTTAGCGGCTAAAAAGCTTGGGCCTGATCGCGATGTGAAAGCATGGCGTATCAGGGACCTTGAAAAGGTTCTTCTTAGCGAATCCTTTGTTGAAGGAGAAGCTAGGAAGAGCTATTATCGTTCAAGCCTTCCCAAGAATAGGGGAGAGCTTGAATGCATAGAGTTAGCCGATGCAAAAGTTGGTTGGCGCTATGTCAAGGTTACAATCTCTGCCAAACATTCTTATTGGATTATCGTTCTTCACGGTCAGGAGAAAAATATATCCGACGAGGATGGTTGGTGGAGTTATTAGCCCTCTTTTCCAACAAAAAAAGCCCCAAAACTACCGTAAGGTATAGATTCGCGAGATACCTTCGGCAATGTAGCGATCTAGGGGCTTTTTTGTTTAATTTAGTCGTCTCCTAAAATAATATTTGAAAAATCAAATTCAGGTTCCGGTGTTGTTCTTTGAAAAAAGTTGTACAAATCGGGATCTTTTTCTTTTAAAAGTTCATCTAATTCTTCTTGTGTGCATTCGTGGTTTTTAAAATAACAATCTTGTAAACGATATTCTTCATCAACCCTATCTTCATAAGCATAGGCAAATGTTTGATCTAGATTTAAAAATTCTAAATTTTCTGGAACTTCTAATATCTCGAAGACTTTGCTAACTTTATAAGTGCTTTTTAGAAATTTAAACAATTCATCTCTTGACTCGATTCTATCGAATATAGAGCTTGGGAATTTTCTAATAATTTCAATACGGTGTTTGGCACCCCATTCATATAAATCTGGAGCTTCACCAGTTTTTGCCATCTCATTAAACCACTTTGTATCAGCTTCTGTTTCCGCATGACTATAAGATACTAAAATTAAATCTTTCATATAAATACCTCCATAATTAATTAATAAAATATTATTTTTTAAAGTTAAAAATAATAAAAACTTTATTTTTAATAGAAGAAACAACGATTTCAAAGAACTATCTAATTAGCTCACTAATATTATACCTATT
>CAVCDR010000128.1:0-6740 GCA_963601025.1 Agathobacter sp.
TGTAGTTATTACTGTTAATAAGTCTACTAATACTATTAGTGATGTAAAGGTTGATGATAATACTAATACATCTACTGATAAGGTAGAAGATAAGACTGAAACTGATACTATAACAGATGTAGCTGATACAACTGTTGAAGATACTACAACTAATACTGATACAGTTACTGATACTAAATCAAGTGCTAACGTTGCCGGCATTATAGTAGGTGCTACCGTTGGTACTGGTGTAGTAGGTTATGGTATCTATGCTGCTTTAAGAAAGAGAAATCATTAAAGCTTGTAATGATAGTTAAACTTGCTATTTCAACCAAAATAAAAATAGTAAATCCTCAATTTATTAAATTAAATATCTCTAAAACATCAAAATTATGAGTGTTGAGATAGTAGGTTTTCTATAGATTAGGGAGAAGCCTAAAAACTTCTCCCTTTTTATGTGCCAAATGGCACATAAATTATTAAAAACGCAAGTATGAAATATTCTCTAACAGGTATAATATTAGCACTGAAAGGAGATATTTACTTTGAAGAAAAAATTTTTTAACGTGTTTTTAACAATATTAACTGTAATAACACAAATCAATCTTCCAACAAATGTTCTTGCAGAAGATATGACAGATGTTAACGAGGATTCTAATATTACCGTTACCATTGATGAAAACCAAGCGAATGATGAAAACGCATCTGAAGAGATAGAACAAAATGAAGAAGGTGAAACCACTACAAGTGAAGATCCTTTTACTTTTGAAGTAACTTATGATGATGAATTTTCAAAAGCTACAATCACAGTATCTTATAGCAAGGATGACGCATCTTATCTAGATTTAGATAATGGTGATGAATTCCAAGAACTAGCAGATCAAGGCGTAATAGCTGTAAATGAAGAAAAAACTAGTGATTTATCATTAGCCTTTGATGTTAAAGCAAATGGTGATTATAAGATGTCTGTTAGTGCCTATGATGGCAACGATGAAGTTGTAGCAAACAGTGAAAAAACTGTACAAGTTAGTGATATCAAAGATATTGAAGAAGTTACACCTGCTGTTGACGAAAAAGTCGAAACAGCAAAAGAAACTATTGCGGAAGCTTCAATCGATGATATTAGAGGATATATTGATAGTGGCAAGCCTTTTGCTTTCTTTATTGGTAATAAAAACAACGATGAACTATGGCAAAGAGTTTTAGCGGCTTATTCTAATATTCAAACTAACTTTTCTGGAGAATATGGTGCAACTTTCTTTGAATTACAAGGAGAGGGTGATTTCTCTAAGATTGCAAACGTTACTAATGATGCTGATGATGTTTCTGTATTATCTGAAGCATACAAAGATTTAACTAGCGGTTCTACTGGACATGGCGCTATCGGATTTGTTTACAACAATGAAGTGGTTTATGCCGTTAAAGAACATGATGATACTAACGATTACACAGTAGAACAACAAGCTGTAATTGATTGGCTTTCAAAGTATACACAGGAAAGTAATAGATCAACAACTTCAAATTCTGAAGATAACATTATGTTGGCGTCTATTATTGGCTCTGATTATAAGGTTGATTTAAGAAATGCTAATGTAGGTTCGTTCAAAAACTATGTAGTTGATGATGACAATAATGTAATTGGTTGGGAATATGCAGCTAAAGGCAATTATCAAACATTTACTGCGCCAGAATCTGGTATTTACTATATCACTCTTTGGGGTGCTGATGGTGACTCAGATTCAGGTTCTATCGTTGATTCTTTCTTAGGCGAATATGGCAACAAATATACCGGTGATGATGGTCAACTTCATAGCTATACTTCTGGTATAGGTGGTGAATCTGGTACTGTAACTGGTTATGTTCATTTAGAAAAAGGTCAAACTATTTATCTATCTTTAGGATATATGAATGGTATGAGCTCTACTAGAAAATATGGCGGTGGTGGTACTGGTGATGGTATTGCTGCTGGTTATTTTGCCGGTGGTGGTGGTCTTGGTGCCATTTACACAGAATTAAAGGGCAATGGTGAACTTACCAACTATTCTGAAGGTGACTCAAGTATCCTTATGGTAGCAGGTGGTGGTGGCGGTGCCGAAGATTTCTTCACTGCTTCTTGGGATTATAATACTTACTACTGTTCGTACAATGAATGTAGCAATGTTTATGGTGGCAATGGTGGTAAAAACCCTACTACTGGTTATATTCCTGAACAAAATAATGCAACAGGCGCAACTGCTGAAAGTGGTGCTTATGCATTTGGTCTAGGACAATCTTATGCATCTACTACAAATGCTTCTTCTGGTGGCGGTGGTGCTGGTTACTATGGTGGTAAATCAGCCGCAACTCCTGCAGGCGGTTCAGGCCAATATGGTACAGCTAATGGCCATACTGTTGAATTAAATCGTGCTTTAAGAGGTGGCACAGGTGCTGGTGGTAGTTCATATATTAATGAAGATGTAGTGGCTAGTGGTACTTATATTGATGGCGACAATAGTATATACGGTACAGATGGACATTCTATTTGGCCAAACGGCACTCACGCTGGTGCAACTATTGAAGTAGCAAGTCTTGATCAACATACATTAACTATCAACTATTACGACGTTAATAGTTCAAATTATAATGTTTGCCATAAAGTTGGCACAGATGATTCGCCTAATTTAGTTAAGGTTGCTGAAACAGTAACTCAAACTTTAACAACAGGTAGCGCTTATAGTGTTACATCTCCAACTGTTGATGGTTTCACTTTAGTAGATGCTGATGATAATCTTGTTGAAGGAATAATGCCTGATGAAGATGTTGTAATCAATGTTTATTATGATTATCCTCAATTAACTATTAATTATTATGAATGGGATAGCACAAACGGTGTTGGCACTACTACAAAACTAGCCGATTCTCATGTTGAGAGAATGAAAAAAGGCACTAGTTATTCAGTAGATTCAACAATTGTTAATGGCTATGTATTCTATTATGAAAATAGCGCAACTATCGAAGTTGATGGCGTAACTAATAATGATGGTCATTTCTCAAACGTTGTAAGTGGTACAATGGCTGGTGTTAATCAAACATATAATGTTTACTATGTTAAAGAATTTACGCCTGTTAAACATATTATTTATCTAAACGGTGTTCAAATCGGTGAAGATGAATGTGAAGCTGGTTTAACGCTTAAAGTCGGCGATATTGTAACTTATCAAATTAGTTATCAAAACAACCAATATGAAGGCGTTACTAAAGAAATCGTTGATGAATTACCAAGTGGTTTAAAGTACAACAGCGGTGCTTCAAATGATTCAACTCATGAATTGGTAGAGTCAAGTGATAATAAACTTGCTTGGAATGTAACAATTGACGGTGCTTCTAGTAAAAAGGGCAAAGCTATTAATGGTTATGTAATCTTTAAGGCTGAAGTAATAGACTCTGCAAGCAAAGATAAAGACATCCAAAACTGGAGCAGACCTGATAAATTAATTAGCTATTCAGTTACTAAGTCATCTGATCCGGTAAGTGAAAGCATTGTGACAACAAACGACTTTATCACTTATACATTAAAAGTTAAGAATACAGGTGAACGCGCTATTGAAAATATTGTTGTCGTTGATGAAATTCCAACTTACACAGAATTTGCTGAAATCGATGATGATAGCGCTGTTAACTTTAATGGCGTATCAAGAGATGGCTATGTAAAATTTATTATTGATGAATTAGAAGTGGGCGCTACTGTTAATCTTAAATTTAAGGTTAGAGTAACTGCTGAAGGCACTGCAACAAATATTACGGATGCCAATGTTAAAAAGATTATTAACTTTGCAAGATATCAAAACTATCAAGTTAAACAAAACAAAGAAGATGATAGCAAAGATGAGAATATCTTAAATAATGGTATTAAAACTAATGAAGTTGTGCATTACTTATTAGGCGCTCATATCATTGCAACTAAGGAATCAACTCCTGTTAGTGGTTCAGTTGTAAGCGAAGGTGATACTATCACTTACAAAATAACTTTGACAAATGATGGTGAAACAAGAGCAAATTATGTTCGTGTAACTGATGATATTCCTGTTGGAACTACATTCGTTAACGGTTCATTAAAATTAAGTGGCGATACTGGTTCATTTGAACAACCAGAAGTATGGAGTAGATTTGCTTATACTAAAACATTTAGCACAATTACCGATTCTCATACAGAAAAGGTAACAGAATCTTATGATAAAAATGTTGGTTCTCTTGAAGCTTCGAGATGTAATCAATCTGGATATCATGTACACCAAATGTCATTTAGCGTTCCTAGCAATGTAAATGTTACAAGAATTGCAATTCAATACTATAACGATTCGCATAGCGGAAATAGTGCAACATTACAAGGTTCTTCTAATGGAAGCAATTGGTCAACAATTGCAACAGGAAATCACCATTCAGGGGCGGGTGGCCAACTGTGGGCTGATATTAACACTTCTTATAGATATATAAGAATTGTTCACGATGGTTCTTATTCAAATGATAATTATATCAACTGGAGTAGTTTAGCCTATGTTCATGTTTATGGAACAATTGATAAAGGCACTAAAACCGTAATTGATGGTTATCACTTATCAAACACTAGTGTTAATGTATCTGGTGGTACTATTAAAAATGTTGTAGTTACTTCAAGCAACACAAATTGGGATGTTTCGGGTATTGATACTAGCGTATGGAACGTTTCAACAAATAGCGGTGTGTTAACGTTAACACCTAAAACTTTAGGAAGTGTTGGCAATGTAACAAATGTCCAAATCAATGCCGCATTAAATACTATTAAATGGACTGGTGAGACTGCTCCAAACGTAACTGTTACTGTTAACGGTAGTGATGTAATGACAGGCTACGCTGATTCATCTAATTCATGTAAATATGTAACAACAAACGGTACTCCATATATCGAATGTATTGGTGTTGATGTTGATAAAGATGATCAAATGGAAGTAAGCTTCGATGTTATTGTAAATGAGGGCTTGGCTAGCACATTTGAAATCAAGAATGTCGCTAAATATGAAACTTACCAAAGTGGCGGTCCAACAGAAGCTGGCGAAAGTACTACAAAGCCAACAAATGAAACCAATGAAACCGTTCATTACTTAAAAGAGCCTGTTCTTAGTGTATCTGCTATTAAGAGTTCAAACCCTGTTAGTAAAACAACTGTAAATAAAAATCAATATATTAAATATAGTTTGACTTTTACAAATGATGGTGAGAATACAATTGAATATTTACAAGTAAGAGATGATATTCCTAACTATACTTCATTTGGCGGATATGTTAGTGATGATGGTGTTTATTCTCAAAACGGAAAATATGTTGAATGGGTTCTAAAAAATATTAAAGTTGGTGAAAGCAAAACTGTGAGTTTCCTTGTAAAAGTAAAAAACAATATAACAACACAAAACAAGATAATTAACGTTGCTTATTACGATATTTGGACAAGTAATCCCGGAGAACCCGGAAATATCGATAATGTTCCAACAACCTCTACCAATAAAACCGAACATAGTATTATAGATAAAGATGAACAAAATCCAGAATTCCCATCTACAGTCGTAACAAAGTCTAGTAATCCAATAAGCGGTTCTACAGTTCACAGACAAGATGAAATAGAATATACTTTAGCAATTACTAATGATGGTGAAAACTTACAAGATTTTGTTTTAGTGGAAGATCAAATTCCAGACGGCACAACATTTAAAGAAATTAAGACTTATTCAAATGGTACATCATCTCCTGACTTGGAGGTAAGAAGCTGTTATAGTGAAGAAGATAATTCTGTTAAATATGTTGTTGCTAACTTAAAAAATGGTGATTCTGTAGATTTACATTTTATTGTAAAGGTTAATAAAGAAATTCAAATTAACGAAATTTACAATTCTGCAAAATATTCTTCTTTGACTACTGTTGGCGGAAGAAACACCGCAGAAATAAATTCAAGAAAACTTGATGATCCAAATACAATAGATTTCAAAACTCTATATATCGCCACTAGCGGATATAAAACAGCAGATACCACTAATGAAACAGTTCATTATTTATATCAACCAATTGTAACTGTAACTAAGGCTTCCGACCCAGAAACCGGTACTGTAGTAGCTAGAGGTAGTCAAATCACTTATACATTAACTGTAACTAATACTGGTGATGATGTGGCTAATTATGTAAATATTGCGGATGTAATTCCCGCTAATACTACATATGTTAATAACTCGGCTAAAACATCAGTTGATACAGATGCAAGCGGCGTTAAAAAGAATAACGGTTCTGTTTCTGAAGTCCAATATGTCTTATACGATTTAGCTGTTGGCGAAACTAGAACGGTTAGCTTCACGGTTGAGGTAAATAAAAATGCTCAATCTGGCGTATTTATTACAAACATAGCTGTTTATGATAATTACGAAATCGAACATGGTAAACCGGGCGAAGATGATTTTATTGAGCCAAGCAAGCCAACTAATGAAACTATCCATACAGTCGAAATGAGTTCTGATATCATCTTGACTGGTGGCGATGGCTGGAATAAGTATCTTCCATATATCGGTGGTGGATTAATTATTGTGGCTGTTGCTATTGTTATTATCGCTTCAAAAAAGAAGAAAGATAAATAACCACAACTTAATAAAAGAGGTGTACAAAATTGTATACCTCTTTTTATGTGCCATTTGGCACATAAATTAAAATTAAAAAATCCTTATTTGCACATGAAGGGTAAAGATTGCCTTATTTAGGCTCTTTAG
>CAVCDR010000129.1:0-6397 GCA_963601025.1 Agathobacter sp.
GCGTGGTCAAGAAGATCATGGGCACGGACTACGTGAAAGAAGAACTGGAAGGAAAACCGCACACGGTGGAGGCGTAAGAATAAAGCTATTGATAGCGGTGAGAAGGAACGAGGCATATGTTTGATTTTAAATGGAAAAATGATGGACGTACTAAGGTAATGATAGGATGTGGTACACGTCCTGAAATAATAAGGCTTGCTTGTGTTATTAAAAGGTGTAGAGAATACTTTGATACATGCGTAGTTTATTATAATCAAAACTGGGATAAGAATTTATCTACAGTATTTTGGGAAGACTTTGAACTAGAAAATGTAAAAGGTGAGTATGGTCCAGATATACTAGTGCCGGTTGTAGGAGATAATCTAGGTGTTACATGTGGCAATATACTTGCTAGAAGCTATGAAATACTAAGCGAATTAAAGCCTGATGCTTATTTAGTATTAGGGGATACAAATAGCTGTTTAAGTGCTATTAGTGCTAAAAGATTACATATTCCTTTGTTCCATATGGAAGCAGGTAATAGATGTAAAGATGAATGCTTGCCTGAGGAAACAAATAGACGTATTGTTGATGTTATTAGCGATGTAAACCTATGCTACAGCGAATTTGCTAGAAAGTATCTAGCAGATACTGGTTTGCCAAAAGAACGTACATATCAAACAGGATCGCCTATGGCGGAGGTTCTAAGAATGAACCTAGATAAAATAAAGAATAGTGATGTATTAGATAGACTTGGATTAGAAAAGAATAAATATATTTTATTAAGTGCTCATAGAGAAGAAAATATAGATTCTGAAAAGAACTTTATTAGTTTATTTACAGCTATTAATGCACTAGCTGAAAAATATAACATGCCTATACTATATTCATGTCATCCAAGAAGTAAGAAAAGACTTGAATCTAGTGGTTTTGAACTAGATAAAAGAGTAAGAGTAAATGAACCATTAGGTTTTAATGACTATAATTGTCTACAAATGAATGCACTTGCTATTGTATCTGATTCAGGTACTCTACCTGAAGAATCTAGCTTTTATTTATCTATAGGCCATCCAATAGCTGCTGTATGTATTAGAACTAGTACCGAAAGACCAGAAGCCTTGGAAGCAGGAGACTTTATACTAGCTGGTATTACTACAAATGAACTATTAAATGCTACTGATATGGCGATAGATATGAAAAAACATAATATACTTGGAAAACCGTGTGTTGATTATGTAGATGAAACAGTTTCTATGAAAGTAGTAAGAATTATCCAATCTTATGTAGGAGTAGTGAATAAGATGGTATGGAGAAAAGATTCATGAAAATACTAGTAACTGGTTCTAAGGGTATGGTTGGTACTGCCTTATGTAATATTCTTAAAAACATCAAAGAAGGCAAAGATAAAACTAGACCCAATATACATATAGAGGAAATATATGAATATGATAAAGATTCTTCTTTAGAGCAACTAGATAAATACTGCAGCGATTGTGATTTTGTCTTTAATCTAGCGGGTGTTAATAGACCAAAAGAAATAAGTGAATTTAAAGAAGGAAACTTTGGCTTTGCAAGTACTTTACTTGATACACTAAAGAAACACAACAACAAAGCTAGCATCATGTTATCTTCTTCTATTCAAGCTAGTTTAAGTGGTAGATATGCCAATAGTGAATATGGTATTAGTAAGAAAATGGGCGAAGAGCTTTTCTTTGACTACGGCAAAGAAAACAATCTTAATGTATATGTCTATAGATTTCCTAATCTAATGGGGCATTCTAAGCCTAACTATAATAGTGCTATTAGTACATTTTGTTATTGTGTAGCTAATGATAAAGAATATACCGTAAACGATAGAAGCGCAGAGCTAGAAGTACTATATATAGATGATCTAATACAAGGGTTATTTGATTTATTAGAGCATAAAGAAAATCATTGCGACTATGATGATGCAAATATCGTTATTAAACAAGATGGAAGATATTGTTATATTGGTAATACATATAAAGTAACACTAGGTGAAATAGTAGACCTATTAGAAGAATTTAAGAAACAGCCAATTACTTTAATGATGCCTTCTATTCCTAATAATAGCTTTGCCAAAAAGTTATTTAGTCTTTATTTAACATACTTACCTAAAGAAAAGTTTATATATAACATTAAAACAAATAAAGATGATAGAGGCAGCTTTACTGAATTAGTACATACTAAAGATACAGGGCAAGTATCTATTAATATATCAAAACCGGGTATTACTAAAGGACAACATTATCATAATAGCAAGTGGGAACAATTTATTGTAGTATCAGGACATGGACTAATACAAGAAAGAAATATCTATACTAATGAAACGGTAGAATTTGAAGTAGATGGAAATAATATACAAGCAGTATATATGATACCGGGATGGACTCATAACATTATTAATTTAAGCAAAATAGAAAACTTAGTAACTGTTATGACATGTAACGAAATATTTGATGTAAACAATCCTGATACATTTTACGAAGAGGTATGACACACCCCAAAAGGTGTGTTTTTCTTAAGACATACCTGTTAACTTGTAAGAATATATTGACAAGTAATTGATTGTTGGTATTGTTAACTTGTAAGAAGTATGGAGGTTATATATGAAAGAAAATGATAATACTTTTATTAGTACAGTAGTGGATTTCTATTATTCAACAATTGATGATGATCATACACAGGGTAATATGTCTAAGGTGGCTGATAAGTTTGGTATAACAAGAGCTAAAGTAAATAAGATATTAATTACTGCTGGTGTTATAGATTCTCCCTTGCATCAAGATATTATGAAACTTAAATCTTGTGGTCTTAATAATATAGATATAGCTTCTAAATTAGGAGTATCTATTACTACTGTTAAGATTAATATTCCTTACGAAAAAGTAATCTACAATGGTGAAAGTAAAAGTGTTGGTGCTAATTATGTAAAACAGTTTCGTAATAGAGAAAAGATATTCTTAAATAATGTAGTTTCTAAGAAAATAGATATAGAGCATATAAAAGAAAGGAAAGATGATAAGTTTAATGTAATGTTATTGCATATAGAGCTAGATGATGACTTATCTATAGTAAAAGATTTAGCAAGCATTAAGTTTCCTAGAATTGATAAAGATGGATATACAATATCACGTGATATCTTAGTTCCAGATAATATTCCTTTACATAATTTGCATTATGTAATTAATCAAGCATTTGGTTTTGCTAATTCACATTTACATGAATATACCTTATCTGATAATGATTTAAGGTGGATTACTGATGATAAAGTAAGCAATTGGAAGAAATGTGTTGGTCTTGTATTTAAAAATCCTATTAGAGATGAAAATATTGATTTTTGGGATGATGACTATAATGGTGGTAGTCCTAAGAAATGGATGCGTTCTAAATATACAGGTCCATCATATACTAAGATATATGAAGAGTCTTATTCTTATGTTCAAGAGCAAAACAAAAACTTAATAGTAAAATCCAAGACAATTGATGAGCTTAAGTTAGAGTTTTTCTTAAATGCAGTTGCTATTAATGAAGCATTACCAGTTAAGCAAATACTATCATTTGATGGTCATAAACAATATGCAAGTATAAAAGAATACAGTGATTGTATGAAGCAATGTTTTGAGGATGTTAATTGTATATCTAGGCCATTTGTACATAGCTTAAACTATAAATATGACTTTGGTGATAATTGGAGCTTTACTATAAGTGCTGTGAAGGATGCTGATTACTTAGTTAAGGATAAAAGAATAACAGCATCTCAAATAAAAGAAGCTATTAATGAAGTATATATAAACGCAAGGCCTATAATAATAGCAGCTGATGGTTTGCCGCTTATAGAAGATGTAGGCGGTGTATATGGCTATATAGACTTTCTAAAGGGAATAAATGGTTTAGATAGTGAAATGTATGAGGATAAAAAAGATTGTTTGATTTGGGCAAAAGGTAATGGTTGGAGTGGCAAGATTGGTAACTTAAAGACATTACTATAAAGAAAGCTATTGTGTTTATTACTGTAAAAAAGTATATTGGTGCCAATAGTACCCGACGCGCCTCTCTTGGATGCCTACCACGTATGGTCATTTTTTGGAGCAATAATGGTGTCTGAGGAAAAACGCCATTAAAAAGGCCTAGAACAATTGGTCCTAGGCCTAGATAGCAATTTATATTTTGATGTATGCTGTAGATTTACTAGCACCTACTTTTCTGATATAGCCATCCTTAACCAACGCTGTTAGAGTTCTTTCTACAGTAACTTTACTTATGTCTGGGCAAAGTTCCATGATTTCTTTTTTTGTAATTTTACCCACCTTGTTGTCAATCATTGCCTTAATTCTTTCCGGCTTGGACAACTTTCGATACTTTAAATGCTCAACCCTATCTTCAAATTCGTTGTATGCTTTTAAAATGATTCCCAAATAGTATTGAACAAAAGATTCGTAATTATTTTCACCTTCGTGCCATTCTACAGAACTGGCTTGTAGCGCTTCGTAATAGGTTTCTCTGGTTTTTTCTATCAACATCTCAATACTAATATACTTACCAACAATATATCCGGCTTTATAAAAAAGCAACAGAGTTAATAAACGGCTCATTCGTCCGTTGCCATCATTAAACGGATGGATGCATAGAAAGTCTAAAATAAACATGGGTATGAGTATTAATTTATCTATATCATTGCTTTCCCATGCTTGCCAAAAACTGGTACATAATTCATCTACTGCTTCTGGCGTTTGAAACGCTGAAACTGGAATAAATCGTGCTTTTTGATGGCCTTTAGCATCTGTTTCTGCGATTATGTTATCCGAGTTTTTAAACACTCCACCAATGGAACCTTGAGAGTAAGAATACAAATCACGATGAAGCTGCAAGATGACATTAGGCCTTGGTACAATAAATTCGTAACTTTCATGGATTGTTGAGAGTACTTCACGGTAGCCAGCAATTTCTTGTTCTGAACGATTTCTAGGCTCGGCCTTTTGCTTTACCAATTCTTCCAAGCGACTATCACTTGTATGAATTCCTTCTATTCTATTAGAAGCGCCGGTACTTTGAATTAATGCTACTTCTAATAAAGTTTTTAATTCATTGACGTTAGCTTCAACAAAAAGTTCTTGTTTTCCTTTATGTTCATGGATGCTTGCTAGCATCTGAACAATTTCGGGAGTTAACAACTTAACGGCGTTTTTTGTGTAATCAAATGATCTCACATCTTTCTCCTTCATTTTATTTTTTTACTCCATCATTTTAGTATGAAATGATGGAGTAAACAAGATAAATGATGAAGAAAAAGTTGATAAAAGGGTGAAAACTGTTGCTTTAGAAATAGATAATAAATTACCATGTAAAGATTATGGTTTTGATTCTCTATTGTATAGTGGAAAAGCTAATATAAAAATGTAGGAAATGGGGTAAAATATTGTGTCGTTCTACAGTTGTATAGATGATATGAATGGTTTCAAGTGCAATATGAAAGCTATTGCTTTCTATTTGAGTCAATTTAATATATAATCGTTTCGAAGAAGGGAGATGCTTTATATGAAGACAATAAGTATCAGATTAGATGATTCGGTGTATGAGGAACTAGGTTTGATGTTGGATGCCATGGGCCAAACAAAACAAACATTCTATGAAACTTATACTAGAACTGCATTAAGAGAGAGAAGCATTCCATTTATCATTAAAGCTCCAATTAATGAAACATATCCAAGTAGTAATAGCAAGTTAGAGGCTTTTAATAGACTTGAAGCATCCAGAAAGGCTGCTACAGAAACAATTGACTACGACGCTGAAAGACAGGAGGCAATGAATGAGAAATTTGGCATTATTGATTGATACAAATATTCTCTTGAACTATCTTACCAATCGTGATGATTCATGTTTGCAACAGTCTATAAAAATTGTGGGTATGTGCGCTAGTGGCGAATGTACTGGTTATATAGCATTCCATACACTATCCACTCTTTGGTATGTATTAAGAAAACGGAGTGACAGTGTTCGTAGACAAAACTTAAAAGATATTTGTGAAATCTTTACAGTTGCAAGCACATCTCAATCAGAAATAATTGATGCGATAAAAAGAGATTTCTTTGCGGACTTAGAAGACTGCTTACAAGACAAATGTGCCAAAGATGTTGGTGCGGATTACATTGTTACATGTAATGTGAAGGACTTTGAAAATTCGGAAGTACCTGCAATAACACCAGACGATTTTATAAAAATGCAAAGATAAAAAATAGAAGGCAAAAAAAACGATGAGCATCTATCAGAAATGGTAGGTGCTTTTCATATGCTTATAAGAAGAGAGGGAAGTCTATATCGGCTTTGGCATATATATAAAAACCATTATCTTGTTTCTTAAAGGAGTTATCTATTAAGTGTTTAATTTTCTTACCAA
>CAVCDR010000130.1:0-6317 GCA_963601025.1 Agathobacter sp.
AGCTTTAAATATTAAGCATAAAGAATATGTATTTATTGATAGAAATAAAGAATATTCTATGAACTTCCAAAATCCGCTCAAGAAAAAGCATTAAAAGAGATTGAACAGATATTAGAAGAAGCGGAAGTATCTTATCCGATGGAAGAAGTAATAGATAATTATGTATTCAAATATTTTGATGAAGATATTTCAGTTATTGAAAAAGAACCTTTGGATGATTATTTGCGTTACAAAGAAAACAGAGGAAGAGAAAGATAATTTTTTTACTTATTAATACTTATCAATTTTTATTACCTTTAACATTGTAGATTGACATAAATGTTCATCTACAACTATAAAGGTAATGAGAGTAAAAACTAAAATTATCTAGCGACAATAATAAAGGTAATGGAAACCCCATTACCCTATAAGAGAGCTGAAAAAGGTTCTCTTTTTTAATTGTCAAGCACATATTTTATAATTCAGGCTTTGATAGTGTAAATTAACTTTTCAAGAAATTCATCACAAGTTTGACCATAGTTTCTTTTTCTTCTGGTCTTGATTCAGCAATCATTAAGGTAATAGCTACTAATGCACTATTTGAAATGATTTGATTTCCATTAATAATTAAATGTTGATTCCTTTTTAAGAATTCAAGAAATATTGAAGCACCTATACGTTTACAACCATCTGCAAAAGGATGATCTTTTATTAAGAAATAGAGTAGATTAGCCGCCTTTTCTTCAATACTTGGATACATTTCTTGACCAAATACATTCTGATATACGGCAGCGATAATTCCGTTTAGTTTGCCAGGTTCTTTTTCAACGCCAAATACATCAGAAAATTCTCCATATTTCATTGAATCAATAAGTGCTCTACATTCTTCATAAGTCAAACGATAAATCGAATCATTGCCCTTAGGTTTTGGAATACAGCCATGATCATAATCATCAAGCAATGATAAAGCATTTGAGTAAGCATCTATTACATTCAATACTTCTTCTTCTTCGATATCCAAAGCAGATGCCAACATTTTAGTTTGAATTGTGATGGTTTTATTTAAAACCTCAAGTCGTTTTTCGTTTACTGCATACCCTTTTATCATGTAATTTTTTAATATTGAGGTTGCCCATTTGCGGAATAGGATACCTTGTTTCGAGTTTACTCGATATCCAACAGAAATAATCATGTCTAAGTTATAATACTGAGTTTTATATGTTTTGCCATCAGAAGCAGTATGCTCAAAATATGAGCATACTGAAAACTCATCTAATTCGTTTGATTTAAATATATTTTGGATATGCCTTGTAATTGTTTTTCTGTCTTTGCCAAACAGTTCAGCCATTTGTTTTTGGGAAAGCCAAACAGTTTCTTTATCTGGCGATACCGTAACATCTAGTTGTAGACTTCCATTAACAAATTTAATAATTTCATTATTCATATTTTAACCATTAAGGCGCCTTTCTGTCGCCTTCACAAATACGTAACCAAAATTGTTTTATCACCCTTATGTGCTTTCCTCTTTTTATATAATGTAAATGGAGGAGTTGATATACTACAGAGCACGGAAAGGTGAGTAGGCAATTTAGTTGTCTAGCTGAATATCCTGAATGTTTATAAGTCGCCGTCATCTATACAAGCGCAAATAAGTAGGACTTAGAGCCTGGACACTTAGCATTGATTTAATCAATTTGACTAAAAGATAGCTAGATGACAGTCAATGTCACTCCTCCTTTAAATGAAGGAGGTTTTATTTTGCGAATGTAATTCGACCTATTTGTTGTGGAGCAGATATACATAAAGATATCATTGTTGCCACAATAGCTAAGACAAACGATTCAGGAATTGCCGAGTATATTCAAAGACGGTTTAATTCTTTAAACTACAGTCTTAATGAACTTAAAGACTGGTTAAAAGAGAACAACTGCTTGAAGATAGCTATGGAATCAACCGGCAAATATTGGATTCCAATTTTTAATGTGCTTGAAGATGAGATAAAAGTATATGTAGCTCATCCTAAATACACAAAAGCTATCAAAGGTAAGAAAACTGATAAGAAAGATTCTAAATGGATTGCTGATTTATTTAGACACGATCTTATCAAGTTTTCATTTATTCCACCTAAAGATATTCGACAATTAAGAGAACTCTCTAGGTATAGAATCAAACTTATAGGAATGCGATCTTCTGAAAGACTTAGATATCAAAATTCTATGACTGTTTCAAATATTGGCTTAGCTTCAATTCTTTCTGAACCATTTGGCAAATCCGCAAGAAACATAATGTCACTAGCTTTAAATAGTGAAACAATTACAGAAGAAAACTACAGAAGTATTAAAGTCTTTACAAGGTAGACATATTGAAACCGATCAAAGATTAAAGATGTCTATAGCTTCAAGTCACATGAGTGAGCTTGATAAGCACATCGAAGATATAGAACTTGAAATGGCAAAGCGTTGTATTCCTTATTCAAGCTATATTGAATGCATGATACAAATACCCGGCATTTCCTATATGTCTGCTATGACCATCATCGCTGAAATAGGAACTGATATGGAATAATTTGAAACAGATAAACAATTATCTTGTTGGGCAGGACTAGCACCAGCTAATAACGAATCAGCAAATAAGAAGAAATCAGTCAAAATCTCTAAAGCAGGTTCTTATATTAAACCATTACTAGTTCAATGTGCTTTGCCAGCCATTAGATCTAATAGCGAACCTTACTACAAAGTAAAATACGAAAGAATTAAAAAGCGTAGAGGCCATAAAAAGGCAATCATCGCTATAGCTCGTATGATACTTGTGGCTATATATCATATCCTATTAACAGGAGAAACTTTTAATCCTTCTGATATAGAAGAAATTCACAATCCTAAAACTTCAAAGAACAATAAGCTCACTACTGAGTCAGCCTTGGCATTCCTTCAAGCACAAGGCTACGATATATCTTCGATAAACTTAACTATCTAGTAATTGAAGACTAACAATTAAATACAATTACAAGTTGATATAGATACTCAACTATTTTTTTATGACTAAATTACTGTTTTATTTTCACACTTTCTCCGATCTTTTTTATATTTGTATGATTTTGACAATAAGTTTCTCTAAAGAGAATAGACCACAAATAATTGTTCATCAAAAAATAAAAAGTCATATTCTCAATAAAAAAGCTACTCAATAAATATCCTACCCATATTTTAACATTTCTAATAGTTTTACTGTTATTGGGATTGTCTTTGAAAGAACAATATTTATTTTGGTTGAATAGATATTGAAAGAAGCAGAAGTAGCTTATCCGATAGAAAAAGTAATGGATAATTATATATTCAAATATTTTGATGAAGATATTTTTATTATCGAAAAGAACCTTTGGATGATTATTTGTATCGCAAAGAAAGCGGAGGAAAGAGAAAGATAATTTTTGTTACCTTTAGTTGTAGATTGACGTTAAATTGAGTCGAGTTTAACACCATTAGAGTAGCAAATAGAAATTCTGCTCTTTTTTAATTATGGGGTAGGAATTTTGCGCTTTGATGTCAATAATGTCGTGATAGCAATTGGAGATTTTGATGGATGGAAAGGCTAATATAAATATGCAAATCTACAAAACTATATTAGCCTTTCCATGTGTTAAGATTTTTTTGAAAACCGTTAATTTTAGCCTAATATTTTTATGGAAAACCGTAAATTTTAAGGCAAATTTTTTATGGAAAACCGCAAAATTATAGTATTATACATATAAAGAGGTGTCTTATATGTATAGAAAAATAGAGGATTATATAAAAGATTACCTATTGTCTGGCAATGAACGCATATTATGTATAGACGGAGCAAGACAAATAGGGAAGACTTATGTTATTTCTAAGGTAATTAATGAACTTTTTGATAATTGTATTGAACTAAATTTTGACGAAGACAATCGTAATAATAAAGAATTTGCAGATATCAAAAATACCGAAGATTTCTATATACAGTTAAGCATTAAATACGGCGACATAATGGGCAACAGCACTAACACTGTGGTTTTTTTTGATGAAATTCAAGTGTATCCGCAATTCTTTTCAATGCTTAAGCAACTTGCAAAAGATGGCAGATTTAAATACATATGCTCCGGTTCACTTCTAGGCCTAGCTTTACAGAATGGCAAAAATGGATTAACGCCAATGGGATCCATTACAGAAAAGCACATGTATCCAATGGATTTTGAGGAGTTTTTGATAGCAAATGGAGTAGGAAAAGAAGTACTTAATTACCTTGAAGGTTGTTACAAAAATAAAAAAACAGTTAAAGAGAGTGTACATACTTCAATCATGAAATTCTTCCTTTCGTATTTATATGTTGGAGGTCTACCAGCTGCTGTAAAAGAATTTGTTGAATCTAAGAATGTGATGAGAATTAAAGAAATTCAAAAAGATATTTATTCTTTTTACGGGCAAGATGCATCGAAATATGATTTTGAACATAAATTAAATATCAAAAGAGTTTATGAAACACTGCTTTCAAATATTGATAGTAAGGTTAAACGTGTTCAATTCACTTATATTGAGAATAAAGAGAATGCACGTTTTTCAACATATAAAGATGAATTCGAATATCTAATTAATTCTGGTATAGCTTTGCTTTGTAGAGCTCTTGGTGAGCCTAAATTTCCGCTTATTCAATCTACAAGCAAGAATTTATTTAAATTGTATTTCAATGACGTTGGTATCCTAACTTACCTTTTATATAAAAACAATATAAACGCAATATTAAAAAGCAAAACTGGAGTTAATTTAGGTGCTGTTTATGAAACGGTAGTAGCTCAAGAATTAGAAGCTCATGGACATGATTTGTTTTACTATGATAGAAAAAAAGTTGGTGAAGTAGATTTTCTTGTTAATGACTACGATAATTTATGTGCCTTACCTATTGAAATAAAATCAGGGAAAGAGGGTTACAGTTATAGAGCTATGCCAAAACTATTAGAGACTGAAGGCTATCGTATGCAAAGTGGACTTGTTTTATCAAATAATAACGAAACAAAAGTAAATGGCAAGATAATTCATATGCCTATTTACAACATCATGTTTATTTAAGTGTTTTCAAAATCCATTCAAGAAAAAGCATTAAAACATCTTGGGCGGATACTAGAGGAAGTAAGAGATAATTATGCATTAAAATTTTTTGATGAAGATATTTTAATAATTGAAAAATCATTAGTTGATTATTTACATCTATTTTAAATATTACTTTGGATGAGGTTTGCCACAGTTTATAGCAATGTTTTTTAATTTACTTTTAAAAAGCGGTTATATGGTAGGAAATTTAATTTTAATTGTTAATAATGATATGACTATGCAATACAAATAAAATTAGAAAGAGAAAATATGACCAAGGATAAGAAAAACGAAATTGAGACAATTGAAATTACGGATGAATATCTAAAGGATAGGATTTATAAGATAAGAGGACAACAAGTAATGTTGGATGCCGATTTGGCTTTTATATATGGTTACGATACTAAAAATTTTAATAGACAAATTAAAAATAATATTGAAAAATTTGATGAAGATTTTATGTTTAAGTTAACAGATGATGAGGTTGAATATTTGCGGTGCAAAAATTGCACCGCAAATATTAACAGCAAGAGTAGATATAATCCGCATGTTTTCACGGAACAAGGATTATATATGTTGATGACTGTTTTAAGAGGCTCATTGGCAACTAAACAAAGTAAGACTTTAATAAGAATGTTTAAGAGAATGAAAGATTATATTTTAGATGATCATAATCTTATAGTTCAAAAAGAATTGTTGGAATTAGGAATTCAAACAGCCGACAATAAAATGGAAATAAATAAGATGAATCTTAATATGAGCTATTTAGAAAAACAGATTTCTAAAATAACAGATAATTTAAAAGAAGTGGTAACAAAAGCAGAATTAGTTAATACAATAAATAATTTTGTTTTAGAAGATGAAAAATGGTTAATGTTTAATTCGAAGTTTTCTAGTGCGGACGAAGCATATGAATCTATCTATAAGCAAGCAAAGTATTCAATATATGTTATTGATAACTATATAGGATTAAGAACGCTAGTGCATCTTAAGAATTCTCCTATTGGAGTTAAGATTGTTTCATAAGTTGCTACGGCTGAAAACTCATTACCTTTAGGTGACGGGATGAAAGCCAAACAAGTTTAAGATAAACTCTTTCCTTTGTATGGTTTTTATTTTCCTAAAACTATATACTTATAGGAAGATATTGTATAATAGATACATAGATATTCCCAAACAGAAAGGAGGAACGCTATGTATCTTACAATCAAACAGCAGGTCAAACATCTTTCA
>CAVCDR010000131.1:0-6265 GCA_963601025.1 Agathobacter sp.
TTATTCGCGGCTGCCCTTTTTATGTGCCAAATGGCACATAAATTTAGCCATTTATAATACTTAATAAGTATAATTTTTCTTGTAGCTAACATCCCAGTCTCCTGATACTCCCGACGACTAAAATTTCCATTCCGGGAAACTTTTAGCGGATATTGTAACGATAAATGCTCTTTAACGGTATTATTTTTTATTTTATTTAAAAAAGAGTACCATTAAACGCAATTTATGATAATATGTTTATAGAGGAAATTAAAATGTACAGAAATATCTATCCAAGAGAAAAATACCTTAAAAGAATTCGTCCATTCTACGATTCCGATATTATTAAAGTTATTACCGGAATTAGAAGATGCGGGAAATCTTGTGTTTTAAAAGCGATAATCAATGAACTTTTAAAAAATGGCGTAAATGAAAAACAAATTATTTATATCCCATTGGACAGAAAAGGTTATAAAAGTATAAAAAAACCAAACCAATTAGAAGACGTAATAGATTCAATGGTTGGCAATTTTGATTTTTATTATTTGTTTATTGATGAGGTGCAAAATGTTTCTGGATTTGAGAATGTTGTACAAGCATATGCAGAAGAAGGTTATTCGATATTTTTAACCGGTTCTAATTCCTATTTGCTCAGCGATGAAATATCTACAAAATTAACAGGAAGATATTTAAATTTCGAGACATTCACATTAGACTTTAATGAATATTTAGAAATGAAAAAATACTTCAATATAAAAATCAACTCTAACGAAAATATCGAATTCCAAGAGTACATACTTAACGGAGGATTCCCTAAAACTCTAGAATTTGAAGATATTTCCACAAGACAAACATATACACAAGGAATAATTTCAGAAATCTTCAATAAAGATGTTAGAACAAGAAAAAAAATAACAAATTTGCCTGTATTCGAAAGAGTTCAAAGTTTTTTACTAAACAATTATTCTTCACCTTTCTCTTTAAAAAGTTTAATGGAACAGTTAAATAAAGAAGGCTACAACACAAAACCATCTACTGTTAGATCTTATATCGAAGATTTACAAAAAGCTAAAATAGTTTATGAATGCAATCGTTTCGACTTAAAGAGCAAGCAATCACTAAGGAGAGAACAAAAATATTATCTAGCTGATTTATCTATCTATTTCGCAATGAACACAGACAATAGATTGAATTTTGGCCCCTCCTTAGAAAATATAATTTATTTATATTTGGCTAGCAATGATTATTCAATTAGTATTGGGAAAATAGGAAATCTTGAGTGTGATTTTATTATTAGAAACAGACAAGGCGAATATGCGTATATACAAGTGGTATATACATTACAAGGTTCCGATAAAGAAACAACTGATAAAATTAAAGAAAGAGAATATAGGCCTTTTAGAAAAATTCAAGACAGTTATCCTTGTTTTATAATTTCGTTAGACCAGTTTAGAGATCAACAAGATGGCGTAAAACATATCAACGCTATCGATTTGTTTTTAGGCAAGGAAAAGCTAATTTAAAAGGACCTTTTGGTCCTTAAAATTTCCGGGAAACTTTTAGCACATATTTTTTATTTTTTTAATTGCCTCGTCTATGGTTAATTTGTTGCCCTTTATATCTAAGAGTATTTTTTCAAAAGAATCAATTAGCTTCTTGTTTCCTTTGTTATTAACAATATTTTCTTTAATATTGTTTGCTTCATTATAAATATCTTTAATGCTTTGTCCTTTTTCTATTCGCGTAATGTATTCCCTTTTTTCTTCGGGATCTAACTTGCCATTATCATAAATTTCTGTAGCCATTTTAAAATCGTTATAAACGGTTTTAATTTTTTCTTTATTTTCTAACCTCTCAATTAAAATCTTATTTAGTTTGGGATAATTTTCTTTACTTTCAACAATTGATAAATAACGCCAAATGGATGTTGGAGCAACATTAAATCCTAAATCGCTAGTTATAATACTTGCTATGGCTTTAGGCATATTAAGTTTTGTTGCCTTGCGTTTGCCGCCTTCGTTCATCTTTTCTAGTATTTGCTTTTTATATTCTTTATCGTTATTTATCATGTCATAAAAATACATGATGTGTTTTGTTAAATCCTCGCTAGAAATTTGTCTATTTTCAAGGTTAGATGCCTTATACATCTTTTCTTCTTGTTCTAGAGTAATGTATTGGCTGTCGGTACCATATAAGTCGCTTTGTTCTTCTACAACAGTGAAGACTATACAAGGGATTTTTGAAAATTTATTAATTTTTTGTTGTATCTCTTTTGTTGGCAAGTTCAACTTTTCTAGCGAAGCTTTTTCTATTTTTAGGTCTGCAAGAATATCCTTATAAGCATTAAAACGCCTGTGCCCTGAAATTATAATAAATTTATCGTTATCCGATTTCCTAACAATAACGGGGCTAATTAAACCTATTTCTAAAATCGATCTCTTTAAGGTAATGTTAGAAATCATTTTAAAATCATTTGTTTGCCTTGGTTTAATTTGTTCTAAATCGATTTGAATAATGCTGCCAGAAGTCATCATATCTTCGATTGCTTTTGCAGGGTCAAAGTCAGGAATAACCGTAGCACCATAAGCAAGATTAGGCTCAGAAATCTTGCTAGTTTTCATATCCAAATTACGTTTATCTTGTTCGATAGCTTTAAATTTATAAGCCATAATTAGTTGCCACCTTCCCTACTCTTTTTTATTTCGTTCCAAACTTCTTCCGTTTTCTTTTCCCAGCCTTCTTTATCATTAATTGCAAAATCAATTTCGTCAACTAATTTATCAAAATCTTCCCTAGCTTTTTTATTTACTTGTGTAAACAATAGCCCTTCCGCTGTGGCACGCTTACAATCACTAGATTCTCTTATTTGTTGGCTAAATGTTGGTGTAGGATAAAACTCATGAACGTATTCTTCAAGCGCTTTATCAACAGAACGTCTTTCTGAATAAAGAGATAACAAAATACCTATAACACCTCTATGTTCTATTCCCTTTGCTTTAGCAGTTTCTTGAACATATTCGGCCGATTCTTTAAAGGAAGCAATTCCTCTATAACTCATTAAATCAAGATTCGATGGAATGATTATTCCCGATGTTGAAGCCATCATGCTATTAACAGAAATTGCGCCTAATGCTGGTGGTGTATCAATAATGCATATATCCCATAGGCCGGTTTTTCTTAGGCACTCGACCAAATCATATAAATAATACGAATAAACCTTACCACCATTTGCCGCAATGCTCATTTGAAGTTCAACAAGTGATAAAGGAAGCGAACTTGGAATTACATCTAAGCAACCCCCCTCTTCGCCACCAAAAGGAAGTTCGACCGTTTCCCATTTTGTACTATTTGGAACACGTCTTCTTGCCATATATGTTGGTCTATAAATGAAGTTTTTAACATCTTCCCAAATAAATTCTTTTATTTCACGTCTAACATAAGCACCAAGTAAAACATCTAATGTATTGATGTTTTCGTCGGTAATGTTAATGCCTAAATTTAAGCTTGCACTACCTTGGCTATCTGCATCAATCAAAATCACCCTTTTGTGTTTTGTATTCGCGTAGGAATACGCAATGTTTAAACAGGAAGTCGTTTTACTACATCCCCCTTTTTGATTTCCTAAACAAATAACCTGCATATCTTTCTGTGCCATATTTAATCTTCCTCCTTTATTAATTCATTCTTTATTAATTCATTTTCAATCAAATCTTTTTTTATCAAATAAGATATATATGCTCCTAACTTTCTTTTTCCGCTAACACTATATTTAGTGATTAAATCATCATCACCAAAAAGCTCATTAGAACGCAAATCAATTATGTTTCTCAATCCGTCTGGATTATTTTCAAACTCTTTAGAAATAACTTCAGGCTTGATCTTTACATCTAAACGCAAAATTCTATCTTTGTAAATATTTTCCGTCTTCGAAATCTTGCTACTATAAGCAAGAATTTCATCTAGTTCATTATCATTAATAAAAATTCTCTCGGACGTTAAGATTTTGTTTGCAGTTCTAAATGGTGGAACGGAAGATCCAGAATAGTATGAGTAAAGTGCTGAATATTTAATATCCAGCCCTAAATCATATAATTCAGTGGCTAATTCGGTTAAGTTGATATTATTTTCATCTAAAATCTGTTGAATTAAACGACTGAATGTTGTTTTAACTTCCTTTGACATCGTCTTAAAATTTCCGGGAAACTTTTAGCACACAAAATTATGTTTTGTTTATTCCTTAAAATTTCCGGGAAATTTTAAGGATTTTGATGGCTATTATTCCTGTCTCAAATTATAAAAAAATAGACATCTAATTTCAAGTAAACGGCACTTATTTTTAGACGTCTAAAATATTGAACTATATTTATGAATTTGATGTTATTTTATATTTGAAGAAAAAGAAAAAGTGCAATTAGCACTCCTTCCGTGTATAAATCTAACGTGTAAATGATATAACGGAAATAGGTTCTATTGCAAGTATTTTCTTTGGGAGAAACATTTAGATGGAATCAGGAAAATTTAGAAAGAAAAGAAAAGGATACGCGCAGGTAAGTAATTATGCTTTAACCGATAAAAGTTTATCATTAAAGGCAAAGGGTCTATATGCAATGATAGAGTCATTTTTATCAATTCCCGATTTTGTGTTATATAAAGATTTTTTAATTAAGCAATCTTCCGATGGCCAAAAAGCATTTGACTCTGGTTGGAAAGAACTTAAGGATAGGGGATATTTGATCACATACAAAGTTAACACAGCAAAAGGCTTTATTTATGAATATGAACTGCTAGACAATGTAGATTACACAGAAGAGCCCACACCCCCAAAACGCAGGTCTGGGGAATCCACATCTGGGAAACGCAGTGATGGACAATCCATGCATGGGGAAGGGGAGTCTAAAATAATAAATACAAAACAAAATAAAGAAAATAATAATGAGATGAATAATACTAATTCATACATCAACAATAAAGAAGACATTATCAATAATTTTTATTACAAATCCTCTAATGTTGATTTTAACGAAATAGAAAATTATCCAGCCAAAGCAGAAAGGTTTGATAAATTTCTTCACAATTTAAACGACAATGAACTTAAAAATATCGAAAAATTAGATAAACCTAGTGCCGAGACATTCTATTTAACAGTTATGCAAAACTTATTCAACGATCCTAAAATTCACAATAAAGAAGGGTATTTAAGGACAGCGCTAAACGATATAGACTCTTTTAATAATTCGTATTTGCATAAGTTGCTAAGCAGAGAATACAACGGCCAAGACAGTCTATAGCAAACTAATTTCACCAATCATTATTTAAAATGGGTATAATATTTACGAAACAAAGGAAGGAAGAAATTATGAGTAAAAACAAAAAGGTTGAAATTAGCCAAGAAACGTTAGCATATAGAGATGTTAATAGTTATAGAGCTATCAAACCTAATAAAAGCAAAAAGTCACCATCGTATTTTGAGATGGTTAGAACAGGGGAATCATACAGGAAACTTTTAGATGATCGCCAAAAATGGGCAAAAGAAAATCAGCAAATCTATGTTTTGCCTTTAAATACAGCAAATGAAGCTAAATTAATCTATTATATTGACCACGGCATGCCTACGGTTAAACCATATATAACCGAGCTTATTCGTAAGGATATGGAAACTCACGCAATCAAGTACACAAAATCTTGGCGCTGTGATTATGATAATAATGTTGGTACTAAAAGAATGTTTTCTTTAAAATTTAATAAAGTTAAAGAAGCGGATGTTATTGAACATTTAGAAAACATCAAAAAACAACATATTTCAAAAAGAGCATACATAATTGCTTTGCTTGAAAAAGATATTGAAGATAAGAAATTCAAATTCCCAGAAGAATTATCAGAATACAATAAGCAAAACAAAGTTATTAAAGATAAGATTTACGATGAATATTACAAAAACACTTATTATTATCTAGATAATGAGCTTAGAAAAGGTAATAAAATCATTACCTATATGGATATGAAAAAGTACATTAAAGATCGTATGGAAATTAATCAAAATACCTTAGGCGCTTATTGGGAATCACAATTTAAAAAACCCGGTGTTGTTGTAATGTCTAGCGAAAAAGGGACATATGAAATAAACGCTGAAAAATTCGCAGAACTTATTAACCCTAACGATATTATTAAATAAGAGAGAAGAATCTCTCTTTTTTTATGTGCCAAATGGCACATTTTAATAGGGTACAAATATATAAATTATGTACCATATATGTACCTTCATTTTCTACGTACAATTAACTCATCA
>CAVCDR010000132.1:0-5953 GCA_963601025.1 Agathobacter sp.
ATTTTATATTGACAATCATTATCAATAGGTAAAATAGTTTTAATTCTATTTTCTAATAAAAAGAAATCACTGCAAGGCATTGTATATTTATCTTCAACTCTAAACATAATTACCTATTCTCCATTTCATTATTTAGAAACTCTACTTGTCTACCTAACCAATCCTTAGCCAAAGATATTTCATCTTCAATGGTTTCATAAGACACATCAGACCATCTTAAAGAATTTAGATATCTACTTTCATTGATTGCCTCGCCTTGCTTATTATATAAATCATCTAAAGAAGAATATATATTATCTAATATATTAACCGATAACTCTTCCCATTTATCCCAATATGCTTCTATAAATTCTTTATTGTCTACAAAAGGAAGGTAGGCGATGTTATGTTGCGTAGAATATGTGTTAAAAGAATACTTTTCAACATTAAGATCTTTAGCAATAAATCCGAAATCCCAAAGTGGGCCCATTTTTATTATTTTTGTTTTCTCATTAGAATAAAAGTTTTTAACATAGTAAAATATGTTTGAACCAACAGCATCACCCATTGACATTAAATCCTTAGCAATCATATAAGAAGTGAAATTATCTAAATCAGCATAATTCCAAGCATCTTCATCATTATCTTCAAGTAAATCAACAAATTCTTGCAAATATTCATGAACCTCAATTAATCTTTCATCCTTTGCGGAAACCATTTTTGGATATTTAAATGTATAGGCCATGCCTTGTGTTTGGCTGTTTAATTTAAAATAATAATCAGAGTTCCAAAAGTACCCATCATTTTCAAATATGGTACCATTTTCACTAACTAGTCCCCTAGAAGTACTTTGGTTGACTGATTCCATTAGGGTATAGATTCCCTTATAATCGCCATTTAATATTAGATTGATATAGATTCCATGTGTTACCCATTCAACATTTGATTCACTTGATATTGTCTCGCCTAAAAAATCATTAAGTGTATCGCCAGTATTTAAAAGTACCCATTCTTTATGTGAATAATCTTTTCCTGAATTAGTTAAATCAAGAGGATTATCTAAAACTAACTTATATGATTTTTTATTTCCAAAAGAGCTAGTATTGCCACGGATTTTTATTTTTAATTTTGAATTAATATTATTACCAAAAGCAATATAATTCATTGAAGCTTCTTCATAATTATTGTTTGTTGAAGTGATTCCCCAGTATTTATCAGATGTAATATAGTCAGCAGTAGGATCATCACCTGATTTAGTGTCAATATACATGGTGGGTAAACCTGGTAGATTATCTAAATCTAGATATAGCCTTTTATTTGTTTCTATTTCTCTTATAGAACCATCTTTATAAGATGTACTTAAAGTAATTAGGTAACAATTATTTATTTCTCCATCTTTATATGTAAATGATTCTTTATTGGCTTTTATAGTATAAGAATCAATTACATTTTCATTTATATCGTTTATTTCAATTATGGCATTAGTAATATTTGTTTTAGGAGGAACATTCCAAGATATTTCAATAGCTTCATCTTTTGTATGAACCTTAATATTAGAAATTGCATCATTATCTTTATCTATTTTATTTTGGGTAACAATTAAAAAGATTATGCCTATAAAACATAAAGATAAAAGAATATATTGAAAAATCTTTCTAGTCTTATTCATAGGCTAGAACTCCTAGAGCACAGCTTAATACGTATATAGAAATCATCCAAATAATTTTATCAAAAAAATCCTTATTTGCACAGTGTTGTTGACAAGTGCTAAAATTTTCATGTCCCAAGAGGACGTTTTAACAAATTGATTAAGGGAAGCAATGATGCATTTGACGTGGTGGTCTTCAGCATTATTGTTTCCCTTAATTAGGAGACCACCAATGAAAAATAATAAATATATAAGTTCATCCCGTCAAAAGACACCTTGGGATGGTTTTGAAAATCGTAATGATTTACAAGATTTTATCTATACCCATTACAAGGAACATTATTATAGGTCACATAAGTCATTATTATTAAGCGATGAAAGCGACTTTATTAATTCTAAAGTTCCCAGTAAGTGTCCTTATTGTGAATCTAAACATTTTATAAAGAATGGTTATACAAAAAATAAGATCCAAAGATATAAGTGTTCGTCTTGTTTTAAAACGTTTACTGTTTTAAATAACACAATATTTGAAAATCATAAGATATCAATCAGTGAATGGATTGAATTTTGTCTTAATCTGTTTCACTATAATAGTATTTCTTCTGACTCCAAAAGCAATAAGAATTCTTTAACTACCTCTAGATATTGGATTCATAAGCTGTTTTTAGTATTGGAAAGCATTCAAGAAGATATAGTCTTATCAAACAAAGTATACTTGGATGAAACCTACTATAGCGTTATCAAAGAAGATATCACGCTTACAATTGATGGCCATAAGAAAAGAGGCATATCATCAAACAAAATATGTATAGCTACCGCCACAGATAAAAAGAATGTCATTTGTTTTGTGTGCGGCAAGGGCAAACCTTCTAAAAGCAGGATGCTTAAAGTATTTAAAGATCATATAAAAGAAAAATCTACTTTAATACACGATGGAGAAAACTCACACGAAATATTAGTAAGCGAGCTTAATCTTGAAGAAGAGGTATATCCGACATCCGCAACAAAAGGTTTAAGTGATGAAGATAATCCACTATATCCAATAAATCGTATACATGCTTTACTTAAGCCGTTTTTAAATGCTCATTCAGGTTTTGATAGAGATGATATTCAAGGGTACCTTAACTTTTTCTGTTTCAAGATGAATCCACCAAAAAATGAACTAGAAAAAATAGAAAAACTGCTAAATTTGGCTCTAAGTGAAGAAAAAACTTTAACTTATCGTGACTTTTACGCCAATAAATAAGGGTTTGTCAACAACACTGTGCAAATAAGGATTTTTATCAAAATCTTATTGCAAATCATATTTAATCATTGATTATCGGCATATTGAAAAAAAGCTATCTTTATGTCACATCACAAAACTAAAAGATGAATAATTAATAATCTAAAAACTACTCTTTAGTTAACACGTGATAATCACCGCTTAAATAAGTTGTTTTATAAGTGTTATCATGGTAATTAATTTTCTCATCACAAGTTCCTATATAAACTATTGCATCAGGAATGTAGTCATCAGAAACACCATCACTATAGCACTCAACATGATCTACATTACACAGTGCAAATATAGGATAGCTATAATGGTCATTATCCGAAATTATAGCTACGGTCTTGATGTCTTGATTATTAATATACTCACTTAAATTTCGCCATTCGTCTTTTATGACAAGGTTTTCTGCAAAATAGCCATTTGGTCTTTTAAAAACACCTCTTTCGCCGTACAGCCTTGGAAAATATAGCATAAACCAACATATGCTTAAAATCATGCCCAAGTAGATAATGTTTTCAAATAATTCACTTATATTAACTTCATAAAGTTTTTTAGAAACAAACACACAAAGTAAAGCTAGATAAGGCAATACATATCTACTTTCATACTTTTCCCATCTTAATATAAACAGAAATGCTATAAAACTTATTAGGCTTGCCTTATCAAATGCATCAAGTTTCTTTTTCTTTATAAAACAAAGTACTAAAACAATAATCAAAAGAACACAAACTAATGTTGCGATAGATGTATCACATGCAATGTTAGTTGCATCAGGTATACAATAAGTCATACCATCTTCTGCGATTAGATGATCATTTATATCAACACCAATTAATCCGCCAATAAACGCAATAATTCTATAAGCTGGTCCAACATTTTGGTAAATAAAAGGCAAGCCAAGTTGAAATAAGAAATTTTTTAAGAAATTTATAATCAAATAATTAGGAAGAAGAGTACCAACAAGTTGTCTTTCGCCAGCTATCGGATCAGATACGGCCCCAAATGTATTGATATTTCTTACTATCTCAAAAGAAACCATAAATAAGGCAACAACACCAATAATAATTGGACAAAGTAGATATACATCTATACCATCTTTATGTTTAATTCTTACAACTAATAATGCAAGTCCTAACACCAACATCATCAAGCATACTGAAGGCTTACTTAGATAGCCTAAGCCCATGCTTAAGCCTAGTATTATTAAATCGAATATTTCTTTTTTTACAACAATCTTATCTTTATTCATTAAATCCAAAGAAAGGCAAACAAAAACTAAAGCCCAAACAGTTGAAAATAAATCAACTTGTGTAGTTAAGCTTTCAGCTAAGGCAATAGGCATCGACATAAATAGAAAACAAGCCAAATATGTAACTTTTCTATCTAACTTAAGTGTTTTACATATACTCGCTATCAATAGCGCAATGCCAATAAAAGAAAATCCTTGAACAAAATTAAAAAAAAATCCTTATTTGCACAGTGTTGTTGACAAGTGCTAAAATTTTCATGTCCCAAGAGGACGTTTTAACAAATTGATTAAGGGAAGCAATGATGCATTTGACGTGGTGGTCTTCAGCATTATTGTTTCCCTTAATTAGGAGACCACCAATGAAAAATAATAAATATATAAGTTCATCCCGTCAAAAGACACCTTGGGATGGTTTTGAAAATCGTAATGATTTACAAGATTTTATCTATACCCATTACAAGGAACATTATTATAGGTCACATAAGTCATTATTATTAAGCGATGAAAGCGACTTTATTAATTCTAAAGTTCCCAGTAAGTGTCCTTATTGTGAATCTAAACATTTTATAAAGAATGGTTATACAAAAAATAAGATCCAAAGATATAAGTGTTCGTCTTGTTTTAAAACGTTTACTGTTTTAAATAACACAATATTTGAAAATCATAAGATATCAATCAGTGAATGGATTGAATTTTGTCTTAATCTGTTTCACTATAATAGTATTTCTTCTGACTCCAAAAGCAATAAGAATTCTTTAACTACCTCTAGATATTGGATTCATAAGCTGTTTTTAGTATTGGAAAGCATTCAAGAAGATATAGTCTTATCAAACAAAGTATACTTGGATGAAACCTACTATAGCGTTATCAAAGAAGATATCACGCTTACAATTGATGGCCATAAGAAAAGAGGCATATCATCAAACAAAATATGTATAGCTACCGCCACAGATAAAAAGAATGTCATTTGTTTTGTGTGCGGCAAGGGCAAACCTTCTAAAAGCAGGATGCTTAAAGTATTTAAAGATCATATAAAAGAAAAATCTACTTTAATACACGATGGAGAAAACTCACACGAAATATTAGTAAGCGAGCTTAATCTTGAAGAAGAGGTATATCCGACATCCGCAACAAAAGGTTTAAGTGATGAAGATAATCCACTATATCCAATAAATCGTATACATGCTTTACTTAAGCCGTTTTTAAATGCTCATTCAGGTTTTGATAGAGATGATATTCAAGGGTACCTTAACTTTTTCTGTTTCAAGATGAATCCACCAAAAAATGAACTAGAAAAAATAGAAAAACTGCTAAATTTGGCTCTAAGTGAAGAAAAAACTTTAACTTATCGTGACTTTTACGCCAATAAATAAGGGTTTGTCAACAACACTGTGCAAATAAGGATTTTTTAAAAAAAATATCACTGCCAACTAAAATATAATTATGCAAATTTACAAATTCAGCCAATACCGGGCTTGTTAACATTCTAGAATCATAAGTAGGGAAATGGGCAACACTGCCATTTTGAGCCCAAAACATTATTCTAGGTAAATGATAAGTCATAGAATCCCAATTATAAGGAACTACAACAAAATCACCTATAAGCAATAATACAAAGACAATCAAAATAAATATTGTATGTTTATCAAAGGATAAAGCTATATTTAACTTGCATTTCTTCTTTCTACATACTATAAAAAGACTTAAATCAAAAATTATCCAAAATATCAATAACGAAGTCCTATTAATAGAATTAAAGAAAGATAAAAACTCTGTTACTAAATAAAGAACGCTTCCCCATATC
>CAVCDR010000133.1:0-5529 GCA_963601025.1 Agathobacter sp.
TAAATATTATACTTATTTGGTATTTTATTTGGTTGTTAATTTTAAAATATTTTTATAGTTTTTATTTATGTGCCATTTAGCACATAAAAACCTCGTATTGCTACGAGGCTTTTTTTGTTATTCAACCGTTTCTTCTTGTGTTTGAGTTTCACTTTGTTCGCTAGTATTTTCAGGTATCAGCTCTTCGCTATCACTTTCAGAAATTTCTTCGCCTATCATATCCTCAGGGGATGCAGTTGTTTTTGCTTCCCCTTCTGGATTAGCTTCTACTTTTTCAATGATAACTGTTTCACCCGTACTATCCCAAGATACGATGTTAGAATCCTCACTTGGCACAGAAGAAGTATTAGAATCACTTATTTCTTCTTCTGTGTCTCCTACAAGTGCGAAACCAGATATTTCTGTATCTTGTTTTAGATTGATGATCGAAACAGTGATTGTTACATCTTCGTTAATGTCCGTGAAGATATCGCTATAAATAAGAGCTTTCCAATCATCTGACGATGGATAGCCTTCTTTTGTAATTGAAGTTATAGTTAACACACCGTCTTCGCTTTGTTCAAGAGCAAATTTAGTATCATCATATTCAATGTCTTCGCTAATCATAACGCCATTTATTGAAATTGAAGTGATATTTGTTGCGAGTAAGCTATTTAAGTCTTCATCATCGTTTAAATGATAATAAGATACTGCTGTTTCGTTTGCCTCATCAACAAGATTAGCTGTTTCAATTGTTGAATCACTACTTAAAGCAAAATCAGCGTTTGAATATGTTTTAGCTAAACTTGTAACACTTATGATATCCGTATCATCTACTTCTTCGTCACTTGATTTTAATGTGAAATATCCCGGAGTAGAAGACGTATCAATGCGAGCGTAAGTTTTATCAATATAGCTTGAACTATATTTTGTACCGTTGCCACCGACAAGGTTGTTACATCTATAGAACATTTGATTAGATAAAGTTACTTTATCAGTGGTAAATGATGAGCTGACATAAATTGTGGTTAGTTTTGAACAAACATTAAACATAGCAGACATATCAGTAACCTTACTTGTATTAAAGTTAGACAAATTTAATGATGTTAAGCTTTCACAATTATAGAACATAGCAGACATATCAGTAACCTTACTTGTATCAAATTTAGATACATCTAATGATGTTAGACTTGAACAATCGTAGAACATATAACTCATGCTGGTGACATTGTTTGTGTTGAAATTATCAAATTCAATCGAAGTTAGTTTTGCTTTTGAAACAAACATTTTTTCACAATCCAAATTCGCATAAATCTCTTGGCCATTAAATTTAGGAGAAACTTTTAATGTTGTTCCATCAGTATATGCCAAAATTGTTCCATCTTGATTAGCTGATACGTCCGTATAGCTAGTTACACTACTTGGCATTGCGTCGGTAGTAAATTCAATAGCGGTTATATCAGATGTAATATTTTTATTAAAATCGATTCCTTTTTGCAATATAGGAGCAACAATCAGCTTATAAGTATCAGTCTTGCCAGTCGGAATGGTGTTGTACTTGTACATACTTCCGTCACTAGCTTCCCATTGAGAACATTCTTCATAAGTATGTACTGGCAATTCAATTGGCTTTTTCCACCCTTCGCCAAACGAAATTGATTTCAATGACGAGCAATCGTAAAATATTTTTTCTGTATTAACGGATTCATTTATTTCAAAGTTGGATAAGTCTAAATATGTTGCCGCTTTATTTTCGTAAAACATTCCTTTTGCACTAGTAATTTTTGATGTATCATAATTCGAAAACATCATCTTTTTAGAAAAGTTTTCGTTGCCAACTACATTAGTCCCAATTTCTGCGAACATGTAATCCATGTTTTTTACATTTGATGTATCAAATTTTTCTGGCATTAAAAGACTTGAATCGTTGTATACTGCCCATATTCCTCTTTCATCCACATCATAAAAGAAAGTGGTTGTGCAAAAGAACATATAACTCATGTCTTCTACGTTGGAAGTATCAAATGACGAAATATCAACCGTATCGACATCGGTGTGATCGGTATTAAACACAGTCCATCCTCTGCAGTAGAAGAAAAACGACATATCTTTTACTTTCGAAGAATCAAAACACGACAAATCTATTGTTGTAAGTTTGTTACGTCCACGTTCAGAATCATCAAACGCAAACATTCCTTTCATGTTTGTTACATTAGAAGTATCGAAATTAATAAAATTAATTTTGCGAATAATTCCTTCATCAAAAAACATAAATGAGCAATCAGGATTAGCATAAATGGCGGTATTCACATCTTGAGTAGAAACATAAACTGTGTTTGTGGTGGATTCAAACCACATGACGATGCTGCCGTTTTGTTCTTCAGAAACATCTAGCGCATCTGTTTCCTCATTAAATGAATCTGAATCTGAGTCTAACCCAATTTGAATATCAGAAAACATGAGGTCATCACCCGATAACGTTTCGCCATGTATCAAGTCTCGATAATACTCGGCTTCAGTGTAATAGAAATTGGAAATTTTTTTAATATTGGTTATTTTGTCAGGCAATTTGTCATAATTAAAAGTAATTATTTCTCTATTTTTGGTAAGTTGATTGAAAAGGTTTCCGGTTATCAACGTTGCTTTATTAAGATTCCATCTTGCGTATAAAGTTGTATCTTCAGTAAAAATTGTTTTTTCGGTTATTTGTTCTCCGTTTACTTTAGATGTATACCAACCTAAAAATCCAGAAGTACCTCTAGTTGGAGTTTCCAATTCTTGGCACTCTTCGTCGGTTTTATAAACTCTACTTGTTTGTGTCCCTAAAGTATCGTTCCAATCAAAAGTAATTGTAATGTTCATTTTTTTCCAATGAGCATATAAAGTTGAATAAGAACCATCATAGATATCGCCGTCTTTAATTTCTGTTCCACCCTCTTTTTCTGTGTACCAACCTAAGAATTTATAATTTTCTCTTGTTGGAGTAGTAACATTGGAAAAATCTAATGCTTCATTTTTCGATGCTTCGATTTCATCTAGGGTTTCTGATGTGTCACTGTTTGAAACAAAAGAAATTTTATTCCCCCAATAGCCATAAATAGCATTGTGAATACCATCATACACATAATCTTCAGTTATTTTTTCGCCTTTTCCATTAGGTTTCGTGTACCAACCCAAAAATTTAACCCCCAACATTTCTTGCATTTGAGAAGATTGGTCATTTATTTGGCAAAAATCCGCATTATCTAACAACTTTGTATCTTTTAAGACGTCTCTAATTACTGTGATTTTAGCCTCTAAAGGCAAATACTCGCCAGTATAACCAAAATTATCTTGAGCGTACTTTAAATAAACATCCTCTATTTCTTCACCAATATAAATTGTCAAAATATCCCCGGTATAAGAATCGATTGTTTCAGAATGAAGTTCAAACGTTAATATGTCAGAATATGTTGCGGCATATTCTTTTTCTATAGAACTGGCATCTAATTTTATCGTAAAGTAATTAGTTATACTTTTTGCTTCTTCTCCAGCTGTTGTCCTCATATAAATATCATTCAAAGTATATGGAACTTTTTTGTCGCCGTCTTTCAAGTAACTAATTCCATAATTTATAAATTTTTCATTTTCTTCGGAATTTTCACCATTAGATGACGCATTTTCACTATTGATTTGCACAGCGGCATTTGTGTTCTTTCCAACATTAAGCGTAATGCCGAAAACACATTCACCAGTTTCACTGTTAATTGTTAAACTTGAAGGAATAGAAAACGTAACTTCAGTTTCAGTTGGCTCGTCTTCCGCATAAACATCCAATTTATTTAAATAGTTTGCCACAAATAAACACGACATAGCCATCATTATTGCGAATATTTTTAAAATCTTGTTTTTCACTTTTTTTGTCTCCTTTCTATAAAATGTGCCAAATGGCACATAAATTAAGCGGCATTTAGCGTAATCTTAACAATGCCGTTATTAGTTTTTGTTTTAGCGTCTGACTTATAAGGTTGGCATAAAACATAAGCACTGTATGATCCGCTCTTTAAGGCTTTGCTTAGTTCCATTCTTTGGATATACATACCGGGTTCAACTAAACCAGATTGGTATAGTAGTTCATCGCTTTCATCACCTTCGATATATAAAGCAAAAGACATATAGTAGAACTCGTTTTTAGAAGTTACACTTAAAGTTACATTTTCACCATTAGCAAGCTCAACAATAATTTCTTGTGTACCTTCAAAACCATTTAGACCTTTAATGAAATATTGGTTATCGCTACCGAGCTCTACTTTAAATAAATCAGAATCATAGCTTACAACGCCTTTAACGGTGTTTTTAATACCGGCAATTCTAAGTAAGTGGTTGATTTTGATTTCATCTTCGCCAACAATAAATGTTTCGGTTTCAATGCCATTAATAGTAACGGTATCTTCATACCATGAATTGCTAGCGGGATTATGGAATTCGAATCCTTGCGTGATTGATAAACTATTAGCTGGAATAGTGAAACTTACCCAACCCGGCATAGCGATTAAACGGTCATGCTTTTCGATTGTTTCTTCGGAAGCATATTTGCCTTGGTTTGGATCAATTTCAACTGTTTCGTCTTCTGACGTTATTGAGCAATTACTACATTCTTTGCTTTTCTTTAAGTAGAATGCGCTGCAAGAACCAAGAAGCAAAAGCAGGATAATGATTGTTAAAAGGAAGATAGTGTTCTTTTTCTTTTCACGATCTAACTTGCCTTCAAGCTTATCGTCATCTGATTTTTCTGCGTGTATCTTGAAACTTTTATAATCGCGACTTGTTTCATTTTCTGTGTCTTCTTTAAAAGTTTCTTTGAAACAAGACTCAACGTCAGGAATGTCTTCAACAACGGGCTCTTTAGATTCAACAGATACAGATTCGTTTTTTGATGCGCTTGTATCTTTGTTTTCATCTAATTTTTTTTCACTGGAAGAAGCGACTTCGCTATTATGTTTAGTTCTTCTTTTCTTTTTTGAGTTTTCTACATTTTCGTTCATATTCAAAAATAAATCTCCTTTTTTATAAACGCTAATATTATACCGCTTAACAATACGCTTGGTATTAAGCACAACAAAAGCTCCCGTTAAGGAGCCTATGCTGTCTATGCTAAGAAAGGGAGAAATAATTGCCAACCCCGGGATTTGAACCCAGATTCAAACTGTACACCAGCCTGCTTTGCCCATTAAACTAGGTCGACATCTTTGGGGCTCATTTTAGGAAAGCCCCGGGCCAGAAAGGAAAAAATGGTTGCGGTGTAGATTTATGAGGCTTAGTATTAGCAAAGTTACATGTATCTCAAATTTCAGATACACCGCGATATTAGATGAGGTATCTATAGGGGGGGGACGATTTGCTACCTCATCGACATAAATATTATACTGAATTGATTATTGAAATGGTTACAAATTTCGAAAATTAATTAATATTTTTAAAAATATAAGAATTCAGGATTAAAGAAAGTTAATACCTTTAAAGTTAAAGCTAGTCAATATAATCCAATAGATGGTACATATAAAAAGAAAA
>CAVCDR010000134.1:0-5491 GCA_963601025.1 Agathobacter sp.
TCTAATCTAGTCAAACAAAATAAACCGTCATCTATTTGACGGTATAAATTTACTCTCCACTCATGTTTAGTGTACTTATAACTTTTGCACTACTGCTTTACATCTTTTCTTATAGAAAGAGATGCCGTATAGTAAAACATCAGTTCTTTGTTCATTTGTAAGATACTCATAATATCTTTTATCTTTGATTTGCTTTAAAGCTAAATCACAAGCTTTTTCCATATCTTCATAATCATTTGCGTACTTTAATTCAAAAACAATACCACTATCTGGGTCATCAGTCTCAACTATAATATCCGCAAAACCATCTCCGGCTTCAACATTTGATCTCACAAGCCATTGCCCATTACCAGCTAGTATTCCTACTAATAAGTTATGATATGATGCTTCTTTTTCTTTGTTTATTGATTTAGTATCAAAAACACTTACAGAATTGCTTAATACTTTATTTAAGTATTTTTCAATTCCTTTAGTATCACTATCTTCAATATCCTTCCAAAAGCCGTTTAAAGCTTCAGTATTAGAGAAAATAGTCTTCTTAAACCACTCCTTAATCTGTAACTTAAATACTTCATTTACTTCTTTATTTGGAATAACTAGATTGTAAGTTCCATCATCATTTACACTTGTATAAGTTAAATATCCTGTAGTAAATAAAACACTCCATAAATTATCAATGCTATTATCTATTTCATCATAAGTTAAATCTAAGCGGACACTCTTACTAATAGTCTTACCAGCTATTAATTGTTCAATTTCATCTCTAGTAGACTTATCAGCCTTATCAATAAATCTTTTAACTAAGCCATTACCACTTGTATTAATCCAATAAGCTTCAGGTCTAGCATTTTTATCATATCTTATTCTATCTACATAATTTATTACATCCCAAGGACAATATACATCTACATTGCCAAAATGATAACCATCATACCACTCTTTAGTTTCTTCAAATCTATCCAAAACTCCATAATAAGTAAGCATATCCCTTACTTCATCATCAGTAAAGCCGAATTCTTCGTCAAATCTAGAGTCAGTAATAGATAAAGTCTTAAAATTATTTAAACCAGTGAAAATGCTTTCTTTAGAAACTCTAAGACATCCAGTTAAGACCGCAAACTCAAGGGAATCATTAGTCTTTAATGACTTGCCAAATAATCCTCTTATTAAGTCAACCATTTCTCTATAATAACCATTTTGAAAAGCCTTATCTAAAGGTACATCATATTCATCTATCAATATAACGGTTTTTTTCTCAAAATGCTTATATAACAAACTAGATAATGCTTGTAAAGAAGACAACATTACATCATCATTCATCAAATACATGCCATTGTTCATTTCACATAAAGAATCATAAAGATTCTTATCTGAAGCATCTAATTTATTACTTGTTCTTAAAAAAGAAAATCTCCTAGCTTCCAAACCAATTAATTCCTTTAACTGATATTTAGCTTGTTCAAAGCCCATTCTATCAACAGACTTTAAAGTAAGAAAAATCACCGGATACTTCCCCATATGCTTTTCACATAGTTCTTTATTGCTTGAAATATATAAGCCATCAAATAAGCTCTTATCACAATCCGCTTCAAAAAAACATTTAAGCATACTCATATTTAGAGTCTTACCAAATCTTCTAGGACGAGTGAAAAGACTTACTTTACTTTCTTGCTTAAGTATTAGCTCTATTAGCTTTGTCTTATCAACGTAAAATAGATTTTTATTTCTTATTTCGCTAAAGCTTTCATAGCCAACAGGCAAACTCCTTAAATCTTCCATAATGCTCATCCTTTCTAATTAAGATTTACTATATTGTATCATGCAAAATAGATCCGTTATTTCATATATACACGCTTATAAATAGCCAATAGTTATGATCTTATATGCAAAATCATTTACCTAAACACATTTCTAATAATTCCTCAGCTATTTTAGCTGATTTAATTCTCATAAGGTTATCATAGATATCTTCTTTACCAAGAAGGTTCATACCCCCGTACCAGCATAAATCATCATCAATAACTGCGAAATGATCATTTAAATCATCTTTTACAATAACTTCTATACCCGCTTCTCTTAGCTTTTTAATCATTTCATAAAAATCGCCAACATTATCAAACAGCACTCCATCAGGATTTGCAGTAATGATTGTTATCTTGCATCTAGCTTCAATCTTAGAAGTGGTAATGTATATGAATCTATTAATCTTGTCCTCACTAATATAAGGACTAGAGATAACAATCCTCTTATTAGCTTCAACCAAATCTCTTTCAAAAACATCATAAAAATTAGAACTATCATATATCGCATTAACCTTTTGTTTCTCTAGTTCAATATTAGAAATTAATTGATAGCCTAAACGCTTATAGGTCTTAAGACGTTTTAAGTACATATTTTCAAATACTTTTAAATGCGAATCAACATAATCATACACAATGACATCCTTCTTATTCTCATAAATTCTACTTATTCTACCAACATATTGTTCAAGCCTTCCGCCAAAAGAAACAGGACACGCCAGCATTAGTGTATCTAGTCTAGGGAAGTCAAATCTTCGCCTATCTTTTGACCAGTCGCAATTATAATTACACTCTTATTATTTGGTATGTCTTTTAATCCATTTAAAATATCTGTGTTTTCTTTATCGCTATTATCGCCATACAACAAAAATGCACAATCCGCGCTGTTTACTAATCCATCATATAAACACTTAGCTTGTTCCTTATATTTGGTAAGCGCAAGCACTGTCCTACCGTTTTTAATCGCTTCTTTTGTATCATCAATAATCAATTCGTTTCTAGCTTTACTATTGCTTATTAGTTGATAAGAAGAATTAATATCTTTATCTTCATCACTTGTATATACAACTCTAGTAAATACGGGATAAACATAGTGGCCTATTCCTTGTTTACTTATATTTTCTTTAGATGTATAGCTGTGTCTTATAGGCCCTAACAAAAAGTAGATGATTTTATCAAGCTTATCGCTACGCATTACCGTAGCGCTTACTCCGTATACATATCTAGCTTTTAATTTGTTCATCACTTCTATCGAAGTCAAAGATCCACAATGATGACATTCATCCATTATAACTAGACCATAAACATTGTCCAAATCCCTATTATTGATCGAACCAATCATGACCACATCAATGATTCCTGTAAGCGTATTTTTGTTTCCACTTAAAACACCAATTAGGCTATTGCGATTCTTTGTTTTACCACCCTTCGTCTTATATGTAGGCATAGGCTGATTTATAATTAAAAACTTATTTAATTCATTAACCCATTGGTCTAACAAACTCTTACTTTGAACAAGAATTAAAGTACTTACTTTTCTTTTAGCGATTAAATAACTGCTAACTACCGTTTTGCCAAAACCAGTTGTTGCATTAAGAATGCCATGATCATTTTCAAGCATTTTGTTGGCAGCCAAATCTTGATTAACACGCAAATCACCGTTAAATATAACCCTAATTGGTCTTCCCTTTTCACGCTTATCATCAATATCCACTTCAATATTAGCGTCCTTACATTTTTCTATAAGAATCTCCCTTAATCCTCTAGGGAGTCTTATATAACCGCCAACATCCTTACCCATATAAACAGTGCTAAAGTTATGATAATTGGAATAGCCCATACGCTTGTTCTTATAGAAAATAGGATTATCAAAAACAGCTAAACTTCTAATTTGATTTTGAAGCCTCGGCATTATATTTAAAGTATCAACATATACACCATCACTCAGTACAATATGGAGCTTATCAACCACATCAAATCTAGAAAACCTTTGTTTCTTATTCCAAGGCTTTATCCTGTCTTCCTGATATTGTGGTAACAGGCTTGTATTTTGATTAGTTTCAAGTTTCCACTCCTTAATATATTTTTCAACATCCTCTAAAGATAATTTCTTCGTCTTATTAAGTAAAACATCCCATTGATTACTGTATGCATTAAAATCATCATCCACAAAAGCACTATTACCATTTTTTAAAGCTCGGCCTTGTAAAGGCAAGGCGATTAAATTCCCAATGCCATCTATAAAATCTTGGCAAGGATACATCCTATCATAGTATTTAAACGATTTTAAATTAATTTCCATTTGGCCTTTTTCCAATAAAAGAAAACCAAAATTTCTAGCTAAAGAAGCAGGAATAGGTTTTTTAAAAAAAATCCAAAGATGACCACCATTACCCGATCTTGATCTTTCTACTAGATGGCTTATATTGTTCTTCTTGCATATTAAATGTAAAGCATTTATTTCTTCCATCCACTTATTGCTATCAGAGTCATCATTATGATTATCAAAATCAAAGACAATAAATCGGCAAGTCATATCTTCCAACAAAGGATAAACACCAATTACATCACTACCATCTTCTTTATACCCAATTAAATGTTCAGTTATCTTATTTAAAGTTAATTTTGACCATTTCCTATTAGTGCAATCTTCACATTTTATTTTTTCACCACGTTGTTTGGGACATAAGTCCTTCCAACGATTATCACATTGGGGAAAGTAGCCTCCATTTTTGCCTCGCTTTGCGTATACATCAGTCTTTCCCCAAAACATTACGAAAAAGCGATTGGCTAAATCATCATCGATATATCTTGTATTTATTCTTTCTCTTTGATCAACATCGCAATTTAAGGTATCAACATTTTCATCATCAAAGAAATCATGTTTTTCATAAGGAATATTAGCTTTATCAAGCTTACTTTTTAATATTTTATTCTCGTATTCAAGATTTCTTACTAGTCTTCGTAGTGAATCCAGATTCTCGCCATCAATTTTCATATTACTCGTCTATCCTTATTGTCATGTTTAATTATTACGCGAAATATAACACTCAATAATTTTTAAGTAACAATGATAACTAAAACTATACTCGTTTTGTTATCTTCTTCCAAAAAACACATAAATGTGTTTAATAAATTATATGGAAGATAGGCAAAGAATTTAAAACTGCAGACATTATAAAAAGGAATGATGATTGAAATTAGCCGTTTCATGCTTCGCAACGCCTATGAACATAACAACAATTTAATATAAGCACCATTAAGGATATACTAACAGTCATAATTAGAAGGTAATTGCATTCTAGTGAAGAAAACAATTCCTGTATAAAAACACTTTCTACTTTGTATATCAAATATAATTGAGTAATTTTACTCATTAACGACAAACATAAGGAAATATAATTTACTACTTTGTTTTTAAAGAAATAATTTATAAGTAAAATTACCGCAATTAGAATATCTGACTTAAATAAAATTAACGAATAAAGACCACTTAATTCTAAAACTTCAGCAATGTAATCAACACTTCCGCATCTTTTTAATACGAAATTAATTACCAAAAAGGCAAATAAATAAAATAAAACCTCAAAGCCTACAAATATCCTTATTTTGTTTCTACAAAGTCTTTCCATAAACTAGTTAGTGTCAAATAAGTAGGGAATATTCCTTTATAACTATAATTTGGTACCCAC
>CAVCDR010000135.1:0-5239 GCA_963601025.1 Agathobacter sp.
GTGGCAAAAAGAGATTTTGGTGATGAGAAGTATGATGTTCAAAGATATAAGGGTCTTGGTGAAATGGATCCTAGCCAACTTTGGGAGACGACACTTGATCCAGAACGTCGTACTTTAAAGAGGGTTACGATTGAGGATGCGATTGATGCAGATAGCGTCTTCTCAATGTTGATGGGTGATGAAGTAGAACCTAGACGTAACTTTATTATTGATAATGCACACTTTGTTAAGAATTTAGATATATAGGAGGGGCTTATGGAAGAATTAGATAATCGTTTTTTCAATCATGGTAACATGAAAGAAGTAAACATTTCCTCGGAAATGAGAGAAGACTTCTTAAGTTACTCAATGTCAGTTATTATTGATAGAGCTTTACCAGATGTAAAAGATGGTATGAAGCCCGTTCATAGAAGAGTTATTTGGGCAATGTATGATGCTGGTTTTACTCCTGATAAACCACACGTAAAATCAGCCAATATTGTTGGTGAAGTTATGGGTAAATACCATCCTCATGGTGATACAGCTATTTACGATACAATGGTGCGTATGGCTCAGCCTTTCTCTTATCGTTATCCACTTGTTGATGGTCATGGTAACTTTGGTTCACTTGATGGTGATGGTGCTGCAGCTATGCGTTATACCGAAGCTAGAATGTCAAAAATTAGTTTGGAACTAGTTAGTGATATTAAAAAGGAAACAATTGATTGGCGTGATAACTATGATGCAAGACATAGAGAACCAGTTGTATTACCTAGTAGATTTCCTAATTTACTAGTAAATGGTTCCATGGGTATTGCGGTTGGTATGGCAACTAATATGCCTACGCATAATTTAGGAGAATCTATTGATGCAATTATTGCGGTAATGGAAAATCCTGATATTTCCGTACCTGATTTAATGAATTATATTCCTGGTCCTGATTTTCCAACAGGTGGTTATATTGTTGGTAGAAGTGGCATAAGACAAGCCTATGAAACAGGTAAAGGTTCTATTATCATGCGTTCTAAGGTAGTAGTGGAAGATTTACCGGGAAATAAACACAAGATTATTATCAAAGAAATTCCTTACTTAGTTAATAAGCAAGTTATGTATGATAAGATACATGATCTTGCTAAAGAAAAGATTATTGAAGGCATTTCCGATATGAAGGACCTTTCAAATGATCGTAATGGTATTCGTATTGAAATAGAACTTAAAAAGGATGTTCAACCAGAAGTTGTCTTAAATCAACTGTATAAATTAACACCAGTTCAATCTTCATTTGGTATTAATAATAATGTCCTAGTTGATAATAAGCCAATGTTATTAACTTTAAAGGAAATCATTAAGTTATATATTGAACATCAAATTGATGTTATTAAAAGAAGAACGCAATTTGATTTAAACGAAGATGAGAAACGTGCACATATTTTAGAAGGCTTAAAGATTGCCTTAGATAATATTGACCGTATTGTTGAAATTATTAAGACTAGTCGTACTGATGAAGAAATCTTAACTAAGTTTAATGATGAATTTGGTATTGATGATAAACAAGGTGAAGCTATTCTATCTATGCAACTTAGACGTTTATCTGGTTTATCATATGAAAAGATTTGTGCTGAACTAGATGAATTATATAAAGAGATTGCGGATTTAAAGGATATCTTAGCTAATCATAGTCGTGTTCTTCAAATTATAAAAGATGAACTAACGGTAATTAAGGATAAATATAATGATCCACGTCGTACAGAAATTATTGAGGGTGAAGTTGATGTTGAGGATGAGGATTTGATTTCTGTAGAAAACATTATTGTTTCTTTATCAAGCAATGGTTATATTAAACGTTTACCAGTTAGTACTTATAAGACACAAAATAGAGGTGGTCGTGGTATTAAAGGTATGACTTTAAATGAAGATGATATTGTTGACCAAAATATCACAATGTCTACTCATGACCATCTACTATTATTTACTAATAAAGGTAAGGTATACCGTATAAAAGGTTATAAAATTCCTGAATCTAGTAGAAATGGTAAGGGTATTCCAGTAATTAATATCATCAATATTGAAAAAGATGAAAAGGTTAAGGCTCTTGTACCTATTAATAGAGAATGGGAAGTTAAGGGTTACTTATTCTTTGTTACAAAAAATGGCTTATGTAAGAGGGTTGAAGCTAAAGAATTTGAATCTATTAGACAATCTGGTAAGATAGCTATTTCCTTAAAAGAAGATGATGAATTAGTTGATGTTAAGCCTACTTTAGGTGATGATGAAATTATTATTGGTGCCGCTAATGGCAAGGCTGTTCGCTTTAATGAAAATGGTGTTAGAGCGATGGGCCGTAGCGCAAGTGGCGTTAAGGGTATGAATGTTGATGGTTCATATGTTATTGGCTGTTGTACATCTAAAGAAGGAAAACAAATCTTAGTTGTTTCTAAATATGGTTATGGTAAGAAGACGGATATTGAAGAATATCGTATCACTTCTAGAGGTGCCAAGGGTGTTAAAACTATCAACATCAATGAATCTAATGGTGATTTAGTTGCCCTTAAGGCGGTAAATGGAGATGAAGATGCCTTAATCATGAGAAATGATGGGGTTATCATTAGAATTTCTTTATCTAATGTTTCTACTTTGGGTAGAGTTACTAAAGGTGTTAGATTGATACGTCCTGAAGAGAACACTTATGTTAAGACTGTTACAATGATGGAACATCAAGAAGAAGAAAGTAGTGAAGAAGAGGGTGAATAATCCTCTTTCTTTTTGTTATAATTTTAGAGTCTAAAACGTTGCACCTCTATGGGCGACAGGGGAGGATGAATTATGAATTTTTATACTACTTAATTAGCACAATAAATATCGTTTTATTGTGTTTTTGTTTGGAGAAATTGTTATGTTATTAGTGGTTGATATAGGTAATACAAATATTGGATTAGGTGTATATAAAGAAAATGCTTTAATCTGCAATTTTAATATTAGTTCAATTATTAATAAGTCTAGTGATGAATATGGCATTATTTTAGTTAATATCTTAAAAAACTTTAATGTTTCTAAAGAAGATATTGATGGTGTAATTATCGCTAGTGTTGTACCTAAGATTATGCATAGTTTTGTTTCAAGTATTATTAAATATTTAAATATTGAGCCATTAATTGTTGGGCCTGGTGTTAAAACTGGTGTTTCCATTCATTATGATAATCCAAGGGAAATCGGTGCTGATCGTATAACTACAGTAAGTGGTGCGATTAATGAATATGGAAATAATTTATTACTAATTGATTTTTCAACAGCCATTTCTTTTGATTATATTGATGAAAAAAATAATTATTTAGGTGGTGTAATGGTACCGGGTATTGGTGTTTCTATTGACGCCTTAAGTGCTAAAGCTTCAATGTTGCCTGAAGTTGAAATTAAAAAGTGTGATAGTGTACTCGCTAACAATACTGTTGGAGCTATGCAAGCAGGTTTATATTTTGGCTATTTAGGTTTAGTTGAATCTATTATTGAAAGATTTAAAAAAGAAACAAATAAAGATTTGAAGGTTATTGCCACTGGTGGTTTTGGTAAAGTATTCGCAAACAACTCACAATTAATTGATATTTATGATGGACAACTTAGTTTTAAGGGTTTAAGAAATATTTATTATAAAAACAGGAGATAAAATGAAGAATATAAAAAATATTACAACTATTTCAATGTTTGTGGGACTTGTTATTGTTTTACAAATTATCGCAACATTTATTAATTTTGGTGGTTTTCCAATTACTTTAACACTTATTCCAATTATTATTGGTGGCGCTATGTATGGGGAAAGTGTTGGTGCTATATTAGGAACAGCCTTTGGTGTTGTAGTAGCTATTATGGTTATTACGGGTGCTGATCCAAGTGGTGCTACTATGTTAGCGAGCCATCCTATTATCACAATTAGTGTTTGTGTATTAAAGGGTACTCTTGCTGGTTTAGTTAGTGCTTTCACTTATAGAAAATTAAAGGATAAAAATAAGTTAGCGGCTATTATAACCGCTAGTGCTTTAGCACCTATTGTAAATACCGGAACTTTAACTTTAGTAATTATCTTATTCTTTGAAGGTTCATTTATGACTTTTATCGCGTTATTCTTAACAATTAATTTTGCGATTGAACTTTTGATTGATATTTTACTTGCACCAGCTCTATTAAGGGTTATTGATAGTCAAAAATAAAAGTGCTATCATATTTTAAAGCTTACTAAGGAATATAGTAGTTTTTTCTTATTTTCTAGAGAGATGTGTTAGGTGCAAGACATCAAATAAGATTCTACGAATCTACCTTATAGCTGATTTAATAAATCACGTGCACTCGCGTTAAGAGTTAAAGTTAGAAATAAAGGTGGTACCGCGAATTTTCGCCCTTGTGCTACCTTTTTTATTTTGGAGGGTATTATGATTGATATTAAACTAATTAGAGAAAATCCTGAACTAGTTAAGGAAAACATTCGCAAAAAGTTCCAAGAAAATAAGCTTGGTATTGTTGATGAAGTAAAACAACTAGATGAGGACTATCGTGCTTTACGTGTTCAAGCTGATGAGCTTAGAGCTAGAAGAAATGCTATTTCTAAAGAAATTGGCCAATTAATGAAACAAGGTTTAAAAGAGAAGGCTGAAGAAGTTAAGGCTGAAGTTGCAAAGATAGCTAAACAAATAGAAGAAGATGAAGCTAAGGAAATTACTCTTGAAGAACATATTAAAGAGAAGATGATGGTTATTCCTAATATTGTTGATCCTTCTGTTCCTATTGGTAAAGATGATTCTGAAAATAAAGAACTTGAACAATTTGGTACAAAGAGGGAATTTGATTTTGAGATTCCTTATCATGTTGATATTATGGAAAGACTTGATGGTATTGACTTGGATTCTGCTAGAAAGACTTCAGGTAATGGTTTCTATTATTTAAAAGGAGATATTGCTAGACTTCATTCATCAATCCTATCTTATGCTAGAGATTTCATGATTAATAGAGGATTCACTTACTATATTCCACCTTTTATGATTAGAGGTGATGTAGTTAATGGGGTTATGTCTTTTACAGAAATGGAAAACATGATGTACAAGATTGAAGGTGAAGACTTATATTTAATTGGTACTAGTGAACACTCAATGATAGGTAAATTTATTGATACTATTGTTGATGAAAAAGATCTTCCTCAAAGAATGACTTCTTATTCTCCATGTTTTAGAAAAGAAGTTGGTGCTCATGGTATTGAAGAAAGAGGTGTTTATCG
>CAVCDR010000136.1:0-5145 GCA_963601025.1 Agathobacter sp.
GTTTTTTCTAAACTAACGTTTACGTTTTTTCTTCAAGTTAAGATTATCATTTACATTATGAACAATATCTTTTGTTATTAATATTATACTAACTTTATCGTTGGACCAATTTGGCCCGTTAAAAGTTGTGCATGCATGCGCTTTTTCTTAATAAAAATTGTGCTATAATACCGACTTTTTTATGAGCCAGTTCGATAGCTAAAGCTATTTCTCAGTCGAAAATTTATGGGCCATTTGGCTCATAAATTGTTCTCCAAATAGCTCATAAAAATATCCAACTTGCACACCATGTCAATTTTGATGTTTTTAACCTTTTAAAATAAGGCTTTTAGCTATGCCGCTTGCACGTCATGTCATTTTTTTAAAATTTCGTGGAAAATCAGCCTAAAAAACCTGCGTAGATAGGTGAAGGGCGAAAAAAATAAAAATTTTTTGAAAAAACGTCCTATTTAGGCACCCTTCGTGGCTTATAAGTGAGGGGATATGTTAGATTAACAAAATTTCAAGAAATTTAAAGAAATTTTCAGAAAAACGTCCTATTTCATATACCGAAGTGGCTTATAAGTGAGGAGATAGGAAAAAATTAAAAAAATTTCAAAAAAAGACCGGAATTTTGTTCCTAACAACTCCTTTGTAATGTGAAGGGATATAAAAACCCTTCAATCTCGTTTTATTCAATAGGAGGATTTTAGTTATGAAAAACGAAACAAAAAACATTTTAGCTGAACTAGAAGCTGAATTATCAGCTGAGTACCCACTTGTATGGAAAGAAATCAAAAACAAGACTTACGAAAAGAAAGTACAAGTGATTGAACAATACATCAAGGTTTATACTAACGTATTAAACGAAGATGAAGAAACAATGAAAGCTGTACCACCTTGTTTTGCTAAGGATGATGAAGCACTTGAACAGGTTATAACTCTTTTAACAAAGTTGAAGAAAATTTATTCGGATGAAACAAATCCTAAAATTATGAAATTTGAAACAAGTATGGAAAAAGACGAACAAGCGGAATTAGACAAGCTTGAAAAACGATTTATTTCTGAGCACGAAGAAACTTGGATTAAGATCAAAAACAAATCTTATGAATACAAAGCTCGCGTTGTGTATAAAATGCACAAGGTTTATTCCAAGATTGCTGAAGAAATAAATGAAAATATTAAAAAAGCAAATAACGAAGATTTGCTTGAACTAAAATTCAAGAGAGTAACAGCACTTAGGTTATCTGTACTTTGTCAAAGACTTGCTGATTTGTATTTTGAAAAGGCTCATGAAGAACGTGTCGAAATTATTCTAAATGAAACAAACTCTCAAATGCTTGAAAGAGGTGCAGACCACACAGAAAGATTTCTTTCGATAGGACTTAGCATTGAAACAATTAATGCTCTTGTCGTAACTATGAATAAAGATAATTTTGATGAGATTAAGCCAATGCTAATTTGTTTGTGCGATAGAACCAGAACCAAAGCCCAAAGCCTAAGGGATGATTTGTTGGAAGACGAAAACACAAAAGAAAATTGACAAATTTTAAAAAAATGGTAAAAAAAGCTCCGGGATCACCGAGGCTTTAGTTCATTATAAGGTATAATATAAATATACGAGATAAAAAGGAGAACAAGCTATGAGCGATTACGATGATGGATACAATGATGCAGCATTAGGCATAGTGGATGCTTTCCGCGAAGACACTGACTATGAATATTCGCTTGGTGTTTATGCGTATACGCATGGGCTAATGTTTAAAATTAATTTATTCGATCCATTAGGATTGTTTGATGATACACCAGAAAAAACATCTTCTAACAAAGAATGCAAAAAATACAGCGAAGTCGTCAACGCTGTTATGAAGTGGTCTAAAGCTAAATATGAAAAGATATTTCATAACAAATATCCTGCTTTAAAATTGGTTGTCGCTGTATTTAGTTATATCGTCGCAAACATTCTAGCTATTTTGTACAAAATATTTCATATTGTTTTATTAGTTATCATACTTATTCCATCTATATTGAGTGTTTGTTTTTGCGTACTATTTATAATATTTTGTTTTGAAGCTATTTGGTTATTTATACGTACATTGTTTGGAATTTAAGGAGTTTATATTAATGTCAAAAGAAAATCTTGAAGGCCGTTTTTGGTTTAATAATAAAAAACCAATCTTATATATTATCGCAGATGAAATGATTAACGCTTCTGCTGACGATTTTGAAATTGTTAACGTTGATCGAAATACGGATATTGAAGAAATCATATCAATGGTACGCCATAAACCAATGGACGCACTATATACCGATATTGTTAACTTCGACCTATTTAGGGCAGTTATTGTTGCAGGTATTGTTTTATATGTTCCAACCGATATTGAAGATTTAAAAGCATGGAAATGTAATAAGTTTGGCACTACTGTATATACAGCAGGTGGTGTTCGTAAAAGCCCCGCTAAACAAGGTTTAAAACGTGCTATTGATGTTGTAGGTGCTTGTGTTGGTTTAGGCGCTTTCGCTTTGTCTTATCCTTTTGTGGCTTGTGCTATTAAGGGTGAAGATGGTGGACCTGTGTTATTTAAACAAAAGCGTGTTACTTATAACGGCAGAGAGTTTGATATGTACAAATATCGTAGTATGAAAACTAATGCCGATGCTATTAAACAACAAATGGCAGACAAAAACGAAATGCAAGGACAATACATGTTCAAGGTAGAGGATGATCCCCGTATTACTAAAGTGGGAAAATTTATTAGAAAAACTTCTATTGATGAATTACCTCAATTCATAAACGTATTAAAAGGTGATATGTCCTTAGTTGGCACTAGACCACCTATCAATACCGAGGTTGCTCATTATAAGGCCAGACACAAACAAAGATTATCTACTAAGAGTGGTTTATCTGGTGTATGGCAAACAAGTGGAAGAAATAAAATTAATAACTTTGAAGATGTTGTTGATTTAGATAAGAAATATACACAAAGCGACAGTTTGTTAGAATATGGAAACATTTTATTAAAAACTGTTTCTTCGGTAATTAATAAGGACGGTGAATGATGAAACACGTGTTTTTAGCAAAAAGGTATAGCCCATATGATATTAGCGATTTAATTCTAATTGATGGAAAGTTGTCGTATGAAAAAGCGTGTATGAAATTCTTCAAGGAAACTTCCACTCCACCTGGTTGTAGAGGTGAAATAACAACGTATCGTTACGATAGGTATGTATACGAAAGCTATAGCTATCTAGGCAAAAAGAGTATCGAGGAAGTCATCAAAATGTGTGATTTTGTTGATGGCAAATTTGAAAAATTAAGTAATAAAGTGGAGACATTGTAATATGAGAATATTAATGATTAATAAATTTTTGTATAGACGTGGTGGGGCTGAAGTTTTTACTATAGAACTAGGGAACGAACTTAAAAAACAAGGGCATGTTGTTGAATATTATGGCATGTATGATATTCATAACACCGCTTTAAATAGAAGTGGTTTATATGCTAGTCCTGTTGATTTTCATAAACTTTCAACCGATGTAGCAACCTATCCTTTAAGAATAGTTTGGTCGGAAGAAAGCTTCGAGAAGATGAAAAAGCTAATTGATGATTTTAAGCCTGATGTTATTCATATCAACAACTTTAATTATCAATTAACACCATCTATTATAGACGCGGCTAAAGAAAAAGGCGTTCCTGTAGTATTAACAGCACATGACTCACAACTAGTATGTCCTAATCATTTAATGTACGACTTTGTTTCCAATAGTATTTGTACAAAGTGTATTGATGATGGAAATATGAACCATTGTGCTGAAACAAAATGCATTCACGGATCAACTTTAAAAAGTATGCTTGGTACTATCGAAGGTAAGTTGTATCAAGAAAAAGATACTTACGATTACATAAGTAAAATTATTTGCCCTAGTGAATTTATGAAAGGCATCTATGATTCTGACAAGAGACTTCGTTTTTATAAAAAAACCGTCTACCTACAAAATTACACAAACGAACTGCCAAAAAGGAAGGCCAAGAGAGGCGACTATATTTTATATTTTGGGCGTATCTCTCCTGAAAAGGGCGTACTTAATATAGTTGAAGCTGCCAAGGCTTTGCCTAATGAACAGTTTGTTATTGCTGGTTCTGGACCTAGTGAAGATGTTATGACGGGTATTCCTAATATTAAGCTCGTTGGCTTTAAAAAAGGCGAAGAACTTTATGATTTAATTCGTAAAGCTAAGCTAGTTATTCTTCCTAGTACTTGCTATGAGAATTGCCCGTTGTCTGTTATTGAAGCCCAAAAGCTAGGTTCTGCTGTTATTGTTCCAAGTTACGGTGGAGCAAGTGAATTAACGGATAAAGAATTTCAAATAAAGGATACAGAACCAGAAAGTCTTATTGAAGCTATCAACAAAGCATTAGAAGGTAATAACCTAGACAAAATGCGAAAAGATAGTGAAACAAGAAGTGAAAAATATATGAATTTGGGGAATTATAGTAATAAGGTAATTGAAATATACAAAGAAGTTTTAGCTGCAACAAAAGAATAGCTATTGACAATGCCCACCGCCACTAGCCTTTCAGCCAAACAAAAAAGCCCCAAAACTACCGTAAGGTATAGATTCGCGAGATACCTTCGGCAATGTAGCGATCTAGGGGCTTTTTATTTTAGTTATTCATTTATTAAACCATGAAGATCTCCATATGGAGAATTTGCAATTTCATCTAAAAATTCTTCATCATTTGAAGCGCTGTTGAAATATATTCGCATAAACGGTGTTCCGTTTTCAAGATAATCTTCATATTTTTCTTTGTCTGACGAAGTTAGATTGGTGTTAGAAATTAAATCAGCTTTTATTTCATCTTCTAATTCAACCCTTTCATTAAACCAACCAGCAAATTTTTCAATATTTAAAGCTTCTAAACTTTCTGGGATTTCTATAATTTCATCAATTCTTTCAACTTTGCAGCGTTTTCTTAAAAATTTATATAATTCTTCTCTAGTTTTCATTTCTTTAAACATATTGTTAGGAAATTCTCTAGCAATAGCCATTGTACGATCACCAAACCAAGAATCAGAAGGGGTTTTTTCATTTTTTTAAATCCTTTTAGCCATTTTTCTTCTTCCTCAGTTAAAGCAAGTTCTTCAGATAATAAAATTAATTTTT
>CAVCDR010000137.1:0-5056 GCA_963601025.1 Agathobacter sp.
ACAATATTCAGCATATAAAGTGTTATCGGGAAATAAATTATCTAAACAAGAAAATGTAATTTATTATAATTCAAAACGCTTTAAATTAATTGATAAAGGATCTTTTTGGCTATCTAATAATCCAAGTATTAAATATAGTAAATACTTTTTCTTTGAAGCTAGAAATGCAACTTATCTAAGATTGTTTGATTATTTAGATAATAAAAATATCTTTGTAGCTTGTACGCATTTAGACTTTTCTAATCCTCTTATTAGAAGTCTACAAATGAAAACAATAAATAATGAAATAAGTAAATATATAGGCAATGATATCGTTATTATTATGGGTGATTTTAATTGCACTAGTATATCTCCTGAATTTAGATCTTTTATCAAAAATAGCCCTATTAAATTAATTGATGCGATAAAAGATATAAAAGTACCTAGTATTGATTTTTTCACATTACTGCCAAAACATAGTGGCCCAATCGATCATATTCTTATAAGTGATAATGTAAAGATTAAAGATTGTGTACTTCACTCAAATAAAAAACAAGATATTGTCTTTTCCGATCATCATCCAATATCTTGTAGATTTACTCTTGAGTAGTATCGTTTTCGCTAGTAGTGCTAGTATCAGTGGTGGTAGTATCTTCTTGCCAAGGACAAGCACTAGTGTAGCCTGAATTATTAAGTTCATCTAAATAGATGCATATATTACTTGTTTGACTAGATAGCCCCGATACAATCGAATAATAGTTTTTAAGCATGCTTAAGCCTGTCCAAGAAACAAAGACATAATTGCCATCTTTCATAATTATTTCCATCATATTTTCATCATAGCTGAAAGGATAACGATGTACCTCTGAGATTTGATTGATAGTTACTTCATCTAGATTTTTAAAGCCTCTTAAGATTTCCGTAATTTGTTCCTCATTAAAGCCTTCTAGAATAGGAAGTTTACTAGTCATATAGATATTGTCGTCACTTAACAAAACACGACTTCCATCAGCCAAAAGTAAGTAATTTAAGCCATTTTCATATAGATAGGCAACTTGTTTTACTTCCTCTACTGTTATTTTAATTACTCTATCATCAAGTTTTTCTACTGTAGCACTTTCAATATAAGGAGAATTAGTCAAGTTTTTTTCTTTAATTGAAGGAATAACTAATAAGTATTTTTCATCTTCGCTTACTTCAGCTAACTTAATGATATCTTCTTCCGTTAAATAAGTATTACCAGTAACAGTTATATGATAAACATTTGAATAATCACTCACAAAAAATAATATTAGAAGCACAAAAAAGCCTATTATGACTCCAAGTAAAAAATAAATCTTCTTAAAACCTTTGAAGATTGAATTATCAACAGCCTGTTTTCTTTTATTTAAAACATAGTTGTTACTTAGAATCTTTTTTGAATTAGCATCTAACAATTAAATTTCTCCACTTCCATAATAAGTTTTATATTATGTTTCTTGTATACTTTCTCTTGAATATCTAAGGCTATCTTTAAATAGTCTTCACCCTTGCCATCACCACCATTAATAATGAAATTAGGATGTTTATTCGATACTTCAACGCCATTTAAATTAAAACCGCGATAGCCTATTGAATCAATTAGTTTCCATGCGGAAATATCGCCGCAGTTTCTAAAACAGCTTCCCGCACTTGGCTTATCTAAAGGCTGGGTGTTTTTACGGCGTTCACTTCTATCTAATATTAAAGCTTTTATTTCATCTTTGTCTTGTTGAATCAGTTTTAAAGTAGTACCTAAAATAATCCAATGAGGGTGTTCCTGAAAAATAGAATAGCGATAAGCAAACTTTAATTTCTCATTTTTTAAAGTAACAATTTCATTATTTATTAAAACTGTTACATCAACAATTAAATCTTGCATCTGCTTTTTATAAGCACCTGCATTCATATAAACAAGACCGCCAATAGTTCCAGGGATGCCTGAGGCAAACTCTAAACCACTAAGGCCTTGTTCGGCTAATTTTCTAGATAAATAGGGAGCCATAACACCAGCTTCCACATAGACACTATCATTATTAATCTCAAAGTTATTAAATCTTTTTAGATTAATAACGACACCCTCATAACGACTTGATCCGCATATCAAATTTGAACCATTCCCAATAATCTTAAAAGAAATACGATTCTTTCTTAAAAAAGAAATAATTTCTCTTAAATCTTCTACACTATAAGGCTCTACATAATGGGCAATCTCCCCACCCATTTTTATGGTTGTAAGCTGTTTAAAGCTTTTATCATCTTTATAATCACCATGTACACTTAAAAAATTCTTTATCATAATTTTTCTATTTCTTTTATAATGTCCTCTATTACCGAATCACTCTTTAAACTTAAAGCGTTTTTACTCAACTCTTCTAATCTTTTATCATCATTAATTAAGCTATCAATAGTATTCTTTAATAATTCAGGGCTTAAATCCTTTTCCTCAATTAGACAAGCGGCATTTTTATTAACCAAAGCCATCGCATTATGATATTGATGGTTATTTGGTACATAAGGTGAAGGAATTAAAATGCTAGGCATACCTAATGAAGTTATTTCACAAAGTGTTGTAGCCCCTGCCCTAGATACAAGCAAGCTTGAAGATTTCATTACCTTAATACCATCAATCTTCTCTTCTACCTTTAAATAATCCTTAGGCGTAATACGCTTAATATCCTCTTGATAGTACTTTTTGCCAGTGGCATAAACTATTTGATATGAACCATCAGTTAAATTAAAATAATCAATTAGTATGTTATTAATCGTTTCAGAACCAAGCGACCCCATAAAAATAACAACCGTTTTCTTGTCCTTATCTAAACCAAGTTTTTCTAGCACAGTATCATCTTTAACCACTTTACTAGCCTTAGAACTTTGAGGGTTTCCTAGTATTAAAGTATGGGGATTTTTAAATTGTTTTAGATTTTCAGCATATGAGCCAATTACCAAATCAACTTTTTCATCCAGCATCTTATTAGCTTTTCCCACAAAAGAATTTTGTTCGTGAACAACGGTCTTTAAACCAAGTTTCTTACCCGCTAACACAACTGGTAAAGAAATATAGTTACCAAAGCCGATTACTACATCATATCCTTTTAATAGTTTTAAGCATTTTAAATAAGCATTATACATACTTACTAAACTACACGCTTTTTTTATAACATTCCCTTGGGTAGAAACGATTTTAAGTGGCACAAAAGTAAAGCCAAAGCTAGGAATTACATCCTTTTCCATACGATCATGTGAGCCAAAAAAAACAATTTCATGCCCTCTTTCTTTTAAGCTTTCAGCTAAAGTTAAAGCTGGATATATATGTCCACCAGTACCACCTGCTACAATTGCGATTTTCATATCTTGATTATTTTATCATCATCTACAGCTAAAAGATTATCTTTCTTGACGCATTTCATCCTTAATATTATCTTTGATTCTTTTTTTAGGCTTCAAAGGAATTAGATTAACCAGAATATAAGTGATTATTGGATTAATTACAATCAAGCATACAACCATCATTATTTCGTGGTATAAATAACGGCTCGTAAAAATATCAAATAGATTATTTAACATAAAAAATTCAATAAAGCCTAGGGCCATATAAATAAACATTGACGCAAACAAATAAATAATACGATAAGTTCTTTTCATCTTTTATTATTATAAACATGAAGCGTCAAAAAAGAAGAAATTAATTATGATGTTATAATCTTGATGAGGAAAAACTATGTACGATTTGATTATTATTGGTGCTGGACCAGCTGGTCTTACTAGCGCTATTTATGCTTTAAGAAGTAATCTTAATACTTTGATTATTGAAAGTGATAATCCAGGTGGCAAGCTTACGAAAACTTTTAAAATTGAAAATTATCCAGGTTTCAAAGAAATTAATGGTTATGAATTAGCTAATGATTTTATTGAACATGTTAAAAAGTTTAATGCGGATATCTATAATGGTCGAGTTAATAAAATAAATAAGAAAGATGGCTATTTTGATGTAGTATTAGATAGTGATAAAACATATCAAGCTAAGGCTGTTATTGTAGCCAGTGGCACAAAAGAAAGAGAACTAGATTTAGAAAATGCTAAAGAATACACCGGCAGAGGCATTTCTTATTGTGCAGTATGCGATGGTTTCTTTTATCGTAAGAAGGATGTTGTTGTTATAGGCGGAGGTAATTCAGCCTTAGAGGAAGCTTTGTATTTAAGCTCAATCGTAAATAAAGTAACCATTATTATTAGAAGAGATGAATTTAGAGCTGAGAAAAGTGTTGTTCAAGAAGTGCTAAATAAAGATAACATTGAAATTATTAAAAATGTCGCTCCATACAAACTACAAATCGAAAACGATAGGATTACAGGACTAATTATTAAAGATGTAAACAACAATGTCACAACTAAAATAAATTGTGTCGGTATCTTCCCTTATATTGGCGCCAGTCCAAATACTTCTTTTTTAGATAACAATCTATTGGATGATAAAGGTTATTTAATTGTAGACAAGGATATGTCTACAAAGATAAAAGGCATATATGGCGCAGGAGATGTTACAAATAAAGATTTAAGGCAAATCGTAACCGCCACAAATGATGGTGCTATAGCCGCAAATAGTGTTATCAAATATTTAAAAAGAATTTAATAAAATCACCACCAATCATATATTTGTGATTAGTGGTGATTTTCTTTAATTAATTACTACTTGTATTACTTACTTTATATACACAAGCTTTCTTAGTTTCAGACCAAGTCCAATCCTTAGACTTCATATATTCTTCGCAAGTTATTGCTTTATTAGTAGATTCATCGATTGTATCTTCATCCTTTTTATCTTCTTTGTCAGTTGGCTTTTCAATTGTCTTAGGGAAGATGATGTTTAAATAGTTATTTACTTTTCCATCAATTTCCAATTGACTTAGATATACAATACTTCCATCTAACCCTTTAATAGTTAAATCATCACTTAAAGTAAATAGATCAAGGAAGTTATCTTCTATATGTAAAGTCATAGCATATGCTTTTGAATAACCAACTACAGAATCTTCTGTATTCCAATATCCATAAT
>CAVCDR010000138.1:0-5014 GCA_963601025.1 Agathobacter sp.
TAACACCAAAGGATTCTAATACTTCATTATCTAGTGATGGATCTAAAACTATCGCACTAGCATTCTTAAATACTTTAGCCTTCTTCTTGATATATTCAACATTGATATGTTTTAAAATGCTCATATCGCACATCGCCAAGTGCATATCATTATTTTTATCTTGAACTTGCACAAACAGGCCAGTTCTGCCGCCTTTAATAACTGCTATATCTTTATTATCAATGCCTACTTTGGCTGTCTTTTCTAGTAAATAATTGCCATAAATATCTTTTCCAACAGCCGTAAGTAATTTGCACTTTAGACCGAGCTTAGTAATATTTTCTAAAATGTTCCTAGTAACTCCCCCAGAAGTATAACGGATAGTACTAGGATGATCAAAATGTTCTCTTATTTCTATGTCTGATTTGCAATATAAATCAACATTAGTAGCACCAATTCCTACAACATATTTTTCCATTATTCCTCCTTTCTAGCACACAAAAAAATAATTTTAATTCATTATTTAAAATTAAATCTTGAAGTACATAAATCACAATAAAATTATATCAAAATAAGCCAAATAAAAACGTAGAACAAGAAGTTCTACGCTTATTTTTATCTTTGTCCTTTATCGTAAGGAATGCCTTCAGCCTTAGGACATCCAGACTTATTACGGGAGATAATAAGTACGATAATAACAATCAGGAATGGAATGATGTTATAGAAATAAATATCCAAGCCTAGATTACTTAAGAAAGATACTTGGTTAGCTAATGGACCAATACACTTTAGAAAGCCAAATAGAAGTGATCCAAAGAAGATACCAACTGGATTCCAGTTACCGAAAATCATTATTGCCAAGGCAAGGAAGCCCATACCGCCAACTGAAGATTCAGCAGTACCAGCAGATACTGTAGCAATATATGCATAACCACCAATTCCAGCTAAGAAACCAGAAATGGTAGTGCCTAAATATCTCATCTTATAAACATTGATGCCTACAGAGTCAGCAGCTTGAGGATGTTCACCACAGGCTCTTAAATGCATGCCAGTCTTTGATTTATATAGCCATATAGATAATACTACATATAATACAAAGACGATGTATGTTGAAATATAAGCCTTATTAAATAAGATTTCAAAAATAGGATTCATGTCACCTGTATGTAAAATTACATATTCAGGCATTGGATTCATAACTAGTTTTTCTTGGTTAAAGAATACAAGACAAATAGTAAGCATGATTGCAGGAGCAAACATATTTAAGGCCGTACCAGCAATTGTTTGATCTACCTTAAGTTTAATTGCCGCAAAAGATAGAAGCAACGAGAATAAAGCACCAGCGATACCTGAAATAAATAAAGCTAAGACAAACATCAATTGTTGATTATTGGCGAATGTTCCAGCAACTTGCCATGAATTTACAAATAGCGCACCAATAAAAGCACCAAAAATCATTTCGCCCTCTAAAGCAAGGTTAATAATACCGGATCTTTCAGCAAAACAACCAGCTAGAGCAACAATAAGTAATGGAGTTGCATAAATCATTGTCTTTTGCAAAATAAGAATAAGATTACTCATGATTATTTACCCTCCTTTTTATCTAAAGAAACTTCCGTTCCATACCTTTGATCTAGCATACGCTTATCTTTTTTCTTAGCTATAGAATTGATTGTATCTTTGATAATTCTTGTAAAGCCAGCCATATAAATAATAACCGCCACAACAACATCCGCAACATATCTATTAAAACCAAACTTAACAAGATAATCGCCACCGGCATTTAAGTATCTAATTAATAATGAAGAAAATACAATGCCAATAGGGTTACAGTTAGCTAAGAAAGCACTAGCGATACCATTAAAACCATATGAAGGTAAAGCTGAATATTGAGATACATATTTATATTCAATACCCGGATTTAAATAGTATAAAGCAGCACCCATACCAGCTAAACCACCGGCAATCGCGATAGAAACAACAATATTACGTTTTTCACTTAAACCAGCATATTTAGCCGCATCTTTATTAGCACCACAAGCCTTTAATTCATAACCAAACACTGTCTTATTCATAATGATATAAATAACAATCGCAACAATTATAGCAATAATTATGCCACCATCAATTAAAGAACCAGGGAATATATTATCAAGTCCCATTTTTGGCGTATAGTTATTAGAAACTTTTGCTAAAAAACCACCTTTGGTATTTTCAGTTGATTGAATAGCGGTTGTATATTTAAATAGCCAAGATGAAATATTAGCCGCAATCCAGTTTGTCATAATACAAATAATTACTTCATTGATATTAAAGAAAGCCTTTAATAAACCAGGAATCATACCCCATAAAGCACCAAGCAAAGCACCAGCAAGTAGGGCTAAAAACCATACCGCAATACCTTCAACTCTTGTTGTAGTAGGAATATATAAGGCTACAAGTAAAGCGCCAATAGTTCCCATGATATATTGTCCTGGAGCACCGATATTAAATAAGCCAGTCTTATAAGCAATCGCAACTGATAAACCAGTAAAAATTAACGGTACAGCATAGAATATCATATTGCCTGTATTTGATAATACATATTTAGTGATATTTGAAGAAAATGGTCCAGAGAACATGATCTTTAAGCCACCGAACGCATCACTTAAAGTATTATTTGGACTAATAAAAGTAATGATAACCATGGCGATAAAGCCAACAAATATACCAATTAAAATGGAAACAATTGAAGAAAGCAATGAATTAAAGCCATCACTTCTTATAAGTCTCTTAAACTTTGAATCTTTTTTTTCGCTCATTATTCATTCCCCCTATTCAAATCATCTCTTTTAGCACCAGACATATATAAACCTAATTCTTGAACAGTAATCTTCTTTGGATCTAATTCGCCAACAATCTCGCCTTCATACATTACATATATACGATCTGATAAATCCATAACCTCATCAAGTTCTAAAGAAACAAGAAGAACCGCATCCCCATTATCTCTTTTCTTAACAATCTTAGAGTGGATACCCTCAATAGCACCAACATCTAAACCTCTAGTAGGTTGTACAGCGATAAGAAGTTCATGTTCTCTATCCATTTCTCTAGCACAAATAGCTTTTTGTTGGTTGCCACCAGACATTGATCTAGCAATTGTAATAGGACCTTGACCACTTCTTACATCATATTCATCAATTAACTTTTCAGCATATTCTCTAACTTTATCAAATCTAATAAAACCATTCTTTTGAAATTCTGGTTCAAAGTATCTTTGAAGAACTAGATTTTGTTCAAGTGTATAATCTAAAACTAAACCATGTTTATGTCTATCTTCAGGAATATGTGATACACCATGAGTATTCTTATAATGGATAGACTTATGTGTTATATCTTCACCCTTATAAATAACTTTACCAGATTCAACCTTATCTAGACCGGTGATAGCTTGTACAAATTCTGTTTGACCATTACCATCAATACCAGCAATACAAACAATCTCGCCAGATCTAACTTTAATTGAAACATTATTAACAGCATTCTTTTTATGAGTATGTGACTTAACAACTAAATTTTCAATATCCAAGACAACATCTTTTGGTTCAGCTGGTTTTTTATCAACCGAGAAGTTAACATTACGGCCAACCATCATTGAAGATAACTCTTCCTTAGTTGTATCTTTAATATCAACAGTACCAATACATTTGCCCTTTCTAAGAACAGTACATCTATCAGAAATAGCCATTATTTCATTTAATTTATGAGATATAAATAGAATTGACTTGCCCTCATTTTTAAGGTTTTTCATTATCTGCATCAATTCATCAATTTCTTGAGGAGTAAGAACTGCAGTAGGCTCATCAAAAATCAAAATATCATTATCGCGATAAAGCATTTTAAGAATCTCAGTTCTTTGTTGCATACCAACAGTAATATCCGATATCTTTGCATCTACGTCAACATGTAAGCCATATGTATTAGACAAATTCAAGACCTTTTCACGAGCCTTCTTTTTTTCTACAAAACCCATCTTAGAATCTTCGCATCCAAGAATAATATTGTCTAAAACAGTAAAACATTCAACAAGCTTAAAGTGTTGATGAACCATGCCTATGCCAAGAGAAGTCGCAACATTAGGATCGGTTATTTCAACATGCTTACCATTGTGCAAAATTTCTCCTTCTTCTGGTCTATATAAGCCAAACAAAACCGACATTAGTGTCGACTTTCCAGCTCCATTTTCGCCTAGTAAGGCATGTATTTCCCCTTTTCTAAGGCCAAGATTAATGTCATCATTGGCAACTATCCCCGGGAAGACTTTTGTGATATGGCGCATTTCAATTACGCAATTATCTTCCATAAACTTTCTCCTTATCTATATCTTATAAAAGAAGACACCCCAAAGGGTGCCTTCTAAATGATCGTTAAATTTAATTAATATTCAAGATTTAAATTAACGTGAGTGCATTCAGCTTGTAAAGCAGCCCAACCATCAGCAGTTGATAAATCAGCGCAATCAGAACTAATAGTGATTTCACCACTAGCAACTTTAGCCTTAATAGCTTCATATTCTTCAACTGTGAATGTGCTAAATCTCCAAGAATTATCAGCAGTAGGGATACCAGTAGCATTATCACTAACACCTAAGTTAGATAATTTATCAGCTAACTTGCTGTCCCATTCACCATTGTTCCATTCAGCAAGAACTAATTGAACAGATTCACTTAAGCCCTTAACAGCAGAAGTGATAACTCTATCAGATTCGCTAGCTTGGTCAACGTCAACACCAATAATCTTACCATCAGCAGTTTCAGCAGCAGCAGCCTTTACTGATTGAAGCATAGATCCACCACATGAGAATACTACTTGTACACCATTGTTGTACCAACCAGAAATTTGCGTTTGAAGTTCTGTACTAGAAGAGAAAGAACCACCATATAAGAATGAGATAGTAGCATCAACTGTAGTACCTAATTCAGCAGCAGCAGCTTCAATACCTTGAACATATCCATAAGCGAATCTGTTACAAGCAGCATTTGTACCAGCACCA
>CAVCDR010000139.1:0-4845 GCA_963601025.1 Agathobacter sp.
TCATTAGAGTTATTGAGTAGGAAACTCCTTATGCTTTAGCATAGGAGTAGTTCATTAAAAGGATTGGTTCTAGAAAAACCGGCTATTGAAAAGTACTGATTTAAAAAAAGAGGCTTATAGCCTCTATAATTTCACTTCCTTTAGATATCTAGCTATCGCATCCTTATAATCAGGGAGTGGTTTAAAACCATTTTCTATTAACTTTGATTTATCAAGTCTAGAATTAAATGGTCTAGCTGCTTTACTAAGCCCATATTCCTTAGTGGAAACAGGAACAACTTTAGTGTTTAAACCATATTGTTTATATATTTCCTTGGTAAAGTCATACCAACTTATATAGCCACCTTCATTAGTAGCGTGGTAGTAACCATACTTATTTGTTTCAATCATGTCAACCAATAATCTAGCTAAATCATACGTGTAAGTTGGAGTACCAATTTGATCATTTACTACCCTTACTTCATCATGAGTTTTGCCTACATTAATCATGGTCTTAATAAAATTATTACCGTTTAGTCCAAATACCCAAGCAATTCTTACAATAAAGAATTTATTAAGAATATTAGAAATAGCTTTCTCACCTAATAGCTTTGTTTCACCATAATAGTTTAATGGCTCAAACTCTTTATCATCCGGTTTCCAAGGTTTGTCACCTTGACCATTAAAGACATAATCAGTAGATAGATAAAGCATCTTGGCGTCAATTTGCTTAGCTACTGTAGCTAAATATTTAGTTCCATTAACGTTGATGTTATAGACTTTAGCTTTTTTATCTTCATCCTCCGCAAGATCTACAGCTGTCCAAGCGGCACAATGTATTATAGCCTCAGGTTTTATATCCAAAAGTACTTCGTTTACTTGTTCCTTATTAGTAATATCAAGTCCCCTATAAGTATTAGTGGTTACGAAACTTCCATCACTTATGCCATTATACTTATCACTAATATCACTTCCTACTACAGTGTGTCCTCTTTTAATTAATTCATTTACTACATCATGGCCAAGCTGGCCATTAACACCTGTAACAAATATTCTCATTAACGTCCCTCGTACATTTTCTTGTAGTAATCCTTATAATTACCACTAGTAATATTGTTTAACCATTCTTCATGTGTTAAATACCATTTAATAGTTAAAACAATACCTTTTTCAAATGGTGTCTCAGGATACCAGCCAAGTTCATTTTTAATCTTTGTTGGATCAATACCATATCTTCTATCATGACCAAGTCTATCAGTAACGTGCTTAATTAAACTTTCATTTATTCCTGCATCATTAAGTTCTTTTGATAGGTTTTCAATAATAGTCTTAACAATAAAAATGTTTGTTCTTTCATTATGACCACCAATATTATAGACTTCACCAATCTTACCGCTATTAATAACCATATCGATAGCCTTACAGTGGTCTTTTACATATAGCCAGTCTCTAATTTGTAAGCCATCACCGTAAACAGGTAATTGTTCATGATGTTTAACATTATTAATCATTAATGGGATTAATTTCTCAGGAAATTGATAAGGGCCATAATTATTAGAACATCTTGTAATATTAATAGGCATCTTATATGTGTCATAGAAGGCCTTAACAAATAAGTCAGCACTAGCCTTACTACTAGAATATGGCGAATGAGGGTCAAGTGGTGTAGTTTCTAAGAAATAGCCATCTTTTCCTAAAGCACCATATACTTCATCAGTAGAAACTTGAAGATACTTCTTACCTTCTTTCCATTTTCCATCTTTATACCAAGCATCTTTGGCTCTTTGTAATAAGTTAACAGTACCTAAAACATTAGTCTTAACAAAGATTTCAGGATCTGAAATACTTCTATCAACATGTGATTCAGCCGCGAAATTTACAACATAATCAAAGTCATATTCTTTAAATAAGTTTTCAATTAATTCTTTATCACCTATATCGCCTTTTATAAAGATATGACGACTATCATCTTTAATATCACTTAGATTTTCTAGGTTGCCTGCATAAGTTAGTTTATCTACATTAACAAGTCTAATATCCTTGTATTTTTCTAACATATAATATACAAAGTTAGAGCCAATAAAGCCTGCACAACCAGTTAATAAGTAAGTTTTCATTTTTTCACCTCATAAATAAAGTTTGCGTTACATTCTTCTAATGTTGGAAGTATCTTATCTTTATCAGAAAGAATTGGAGTAATACCCTTTAATAGACTACCCCAATCAACATTAATGGTTGGATCATCATATTTAATACCACCCTCGCTTGCTTTATTATACAAGTTATCACACTTATATTGAAACTCTACCTCATCACTAATTGTTAGAAAACCATGTGCAATGCCATGTGGCATAAAAAACATCTTCTTGTTTTCACTTGATAATTCAATGGACTCCCACAATCCATATGTAGGAGAGCCTTTTCTAATATCAACTGCCACATCAATTACACAGCCCTTAGTACATCTAACAAGTTTACTTTGACTATATGGTTCTCTTTGGTAGTGTAGCCCTCTTAAAGTACCCTTTAGAGCACTATAGGACATATTATCTTGTACAAACTTACAATCAATGCCCATTTCCTTAAATTTTTCTTCATTATAGGTTTCCATAAACCAACCACGGTTATCGCCATATACATCTGGTTCAATAATGTATACACCCTCTATTTTTGTATTAATTAGTTTCATTGTTCGATATACTTCCCCTCTAGTACATCCATTAAATATTGACCATATTGATTCTTTTTCATTACTTCATAGACTTTTAAAACATCATCCTTACTTATCCAACCATTTAAGTAGGCAATCTCTTCAAGACAGGCAATTTTACGATGTTGGTGAGACTCAATAGTCTTAACAAAAATAGTCGCATCAACTAACGATTCATGAGTTCCGGTATCTAACCAAGTAAAACCCCTACCCAGTACTTCAACATTCAATTTATTATTTTCTAGATAAAGACGGTTCACATCGGTAATCTCTAATTCACCTCTTTTAGAAGGTTTTAGGTTTTTAGCGTACTCAACAACCTTATTATCATAAAAGTATAAGCCAGTTACACAATAATTAGATTTAGGATTTGTAGGCTTTTCTTCAATGGAAACAGCCTTACCATTATCATCAAACTCTACAATGCCAAATCTTTCTGGATCATCAACATAATAGCCAAAGATTGTTGCGCCCTTTCCTTCTTCAGCATTTAAGACAGCTTGTTTAAGTCGCTTCTTTAATCCATGACCATGGAAGATATTATCACCAAGTATCATGCATACACTATCTTTGCCAATAAAGTCTTCACCAATAATAAAAGCTTGAGCTAGACCATCAGGATTTTCTTGTACTTTATAACTTAAATTAACCCCAAATTGTTTTCCGTTTCCAAGTAGTTCCTTAAAACGTGGTGTGTCATTTGGCGTTGAAATGATTAAGATATCTCTAATGCCGGCACTCATTAAAACCGACATTGGATAATAAATCATTGGTTTGTCATAAATTGGTAGTAATTGTTTACTTGTTACCATGGTAAGAGGATATAGTCTTGTACCACTTCCTCCAGCTAGAATAATACCCTTCATAATAGTACCTCACAATTACACTATAAATGGTGCCCTTAGGGCATAGTCAATACTATTTATGACAAATAAATATTCCTGCGTCTTTGGTTACTTTGAAATTGTTTTGACACTTCTTTAAAACAAAGCTCTTGAAGTCCTTAAATTTATCCACGATATATCTATTTTGATTGCCATGACAAGATAATACATATCTTATAAGCATATTAGGATCGCTTATTAATAGTTCATCTTCATAAGCTATCCACTTTATATCATTAAACTGTTTACTTAAAATAGACTTACCATTTTCTTTACCATATACTTCGTATAGTTTATTTTTAGATAGTTCAATTCTTTCATCAAATTCTTTAACAAGATTATTTATTTCTTTCATGTGTTCCTTAGAGTAAGTACTAGAAATGAAAATGCCATCTTCTTTTAATATTCTTTTTATTCCTATTAAACAAGTATCTATATCATCTAAATAAAATAAAACATGGTTAGCTATTACAATATCGTAATAATTACTTTCTTCTTTAATATCTAAGGCATCTATTTTTTTAAACTTAAAACGTTTATCATTTTTCAATTTATCATCAATGTCCTTAAGCATACCAGTAGAGATATCAGATAATGTTATTTCGATGTTTTTAGGTAATTTGTCACAGTTAGAAAGCCACATACTACCATCACCACATCCTAGTTCTAAAACTTTCATGTTTTCTTTTAATTTACAGTTATCATAAATAAAACAAAACCAAGGTATAGGGTTATGAGAATATAGATTATGTAAAGAAATGCGGGCTTCAATGTTAGTAGAGTCTTCGTATTGTTTCTTAATAGCCTCTTCCATTTCCTTAAGATTAACCATTTCAATCATCTTGGAATAATCTATCTTATTACCTTTTTTAAGCATTAGACTTGCACTATCTAATGCTTCACTAATGTGTTTTAATTGTTCAATCTTTTCATTTACGAAGTACTTTTGCATAGCCAATGACTTATTAATAAAGGCTGAATCATTATTATAGATAGTCATTTCTTTAATGTCGTTTAAAGAAAAACCTAGATATTTAAGAAATAGGACTTCGGATAATTTGGCTAAATCATCTTCACTATAAAAGGCCCTTCCTTTTTCATCTATATAAGAAGGAGTAATAATATTTAAAGCCTTGTAATAGCGTAATGTTTTCTTAGTGATATGACCCTTATTTATAAATTGTCCACTAGAATAGTAGCCTTCTTTTTTCATTAGATTACCATAAAATCAATATTGCGTAATTCTAGATCAACATTAATTAGTTTTACTTT
>CAVCDR010000140.1:0-4098 GCA_963601025.1 Agathobacter sp.
TTTCAAGCAGTTTGCGGTATAGGATTATAATTTTATTAACAAATTTCGGTATAATATTCGAGAAAAGAGGTTTTTATGAAAAAATTATTATTGATTATTAGTACACTTTTGCTTTCAATTACATTGTTTGCGTGTAAAACAAAAGAAGAAGAAAAAATTATATCAAGCATAGAAGGTGCGACCGAAGCCAACATGATTGATTATGAATCACTAACAACTAACGATAACTTTGCTGAAATTACTTATGATACGCTTGTAAGTTGTGTCGGCAATGAAAAAATTAATGCAATCGTTTTTATGGGTTATCCTTCTTGTGATAAATGTCAAAAGGTTATTAAAGATATTCAAGATGCTGCAATTGCCACCGAGCAAACAGTTTATTACTTTAACGTTAACAAGGCGATTGATACCGATGAGGATTATGACCGCATTGTTGAACTGTTAACACCAATCTTAAAAGAAGACGATGAAGATTCAAGCAAATTAGCATTGTATACGCCACAAGTGTTCTTAATCATTGACGGCGAATTAGTTCAAGGTCATATTGGGTATACTGAAAACTACGATTATTCAAAATTAATGGATATAAACAGCATCAAGAAAGAGATTAGCAAATAGAAAACAAGGCTCGAAATATTCGAGCTTTTGTTTCAGCCAATAAGTACATCAAATAGGTATAATATTAACGAAATTTGATAAAAAGGAGATTATTATGAAAAAAAACAGAGGATTTATTATAATAAGCATTATTGAACTTATTTTAATTGTATTTTTGGGCGTAGTTCTTTTTAATAAGTGGTACAAGCCTTATAAAGAGGAACAAGACTTTAAAAATAGCGTTAAAAACATTTCCGTTACAAACGTTAATCAAATAATTACCGATTTTAAGGATGGACAAGAAACAAAGGAAACTTTAGCTTTAATCCCTGAAATTACTAACGACGTTTTAAACGATACTAATTGGGTTTGCTATAGCGATAATACCGTGATTGCTTTTAAAGATGGCTATTTTGTTTGGTATAAAAATTCGGATTTAACCACCGATAATGCGATGATTGGCCAATTCTCATATTACAAGGGTGAAAAAGCTTTCAATTTGATTGGCGATTCACTAGAAGAGGATATGGAAAGAAGTGAAAACGATAGTATTTTAATGCTTGACATCATATCAAATAAAGTGAATGGTGAAGAAACACTTGAAAGCACACAATCAATGTATTTGTTTGGCTACAATACAGGCAATCTTATGACTTTTATTGATATTTCTTCTTACAGTGAATACACATTTGTTAAAGTTGAAAGCGAAGATGTAGATACAGAAAATAGCGAAGACATTTCTGAAGATTACGCAGAAAATAATGTATCTACAGATACAAAAGACGGCGAGTAAGGAGATATAAAATGTTTCTAGATAATTTATTAAACAACGATAAAACAACTTTAAAGCATATTAAAAAAGCTGTTCAGCCCGCTTTGGATTTAGCAGATAGATATGGCACTATGTCTGATGATGAATTAAAAGCTCAAACTAACACTCTTAAAAGTAGACTAGCTAAAGGCGAAACTTTAGATGATATTTTGCCAGACGCTTTTGCAATAGCCAGAGAGGCAGCTAAAAGAGTAATAGGCGAATATCCTTATCCTAGCCAATTAATGGGTGGCTATGTTTTGCATAATGGTGATATTTCCGAGCAGCTAACAGGTTCTGGTAAAACTCTAACCGCTGTTCTTCCTGCGTATTTAAATGCTTTAGAAGGCAAAGGCGTTCATGTCATCACAGTAAACGAATACTTAGCCGAAAGAGATGCCGACCGCATGGGAAGAATATTCCAATATCTAGGCTTGACTGTCGGCTTAAACGTTGCAGGTATGTCACCAGCAGCTAAAAGATTTTCTTATAATTGTGATATCACTTATACATCAAATTCCGAATTAGGTTTCGACTATCTAAGAGATAATATGGTAACTGACAAAAAAGATAGAGTACTAAGAGGTTTGAACTACGCCATTATAGACGAAATCGACTCTATTTTAATTGATGATGCTAGAACACCCCTTATCATTTCTGGCAAGCCTGAGCAAACATCGGATTATTATGTAAAAGCGGACAATATTGCCAAATTACTTGTAAGAGATAAAGATTTTACTCTTGATCCAAGAGATAAATCTTGTGTGCTAACTGAAGATGGCATTAAAGTCGTAGAAACACTGCTTAGCATTGATAATTTATATTCTGTTGAAAACGCCCCTATGGTACATTTTCTAAAACAAGCACTTCAAGCTAACTATGTAATGGTCAAAGATACCGACTACATTGTTAATGATAAAGGTGAAATCATGATTGTTGATCCAAACACTGGCAGAACCATGGAAGGCAGGCAATGGTCAAATGGTTTGCACCAAGCAATTCAAGCTAAAGAAGGCGTTGAAATTAAACAAGAAAGCAGAACTGTTGCTTCTATTACTTACCAAAACTTATTTCGTTTATACAATAAATTGTCTGGTATGTCTGGTACCGCTAAAACCGAAGAAGAAGAATTTTTAGCTACTTATAATATGCGTGTTAATCAAATACCACCTAATAATCCCGTTATTAGAATTGATTATCCAGACTATGTTTTTGGTACTAAAAAAGCTAAATATAAAGCTGTTATTGATGAAGTGGAAGCACTACATAAAAAAGGTCAGCCAGTTCTTGTTGGTACCGTGGCCATTGAAACATCTGAACTATTATCTAAGATGTTAAAAGAAAGAAATATTCCTCATAATGTTTTAAATGCTAAAAACCATGCTTTAGAAGCAGAGATTATTTCTCATGCGGGTGAAAAGAGTGCCGTTACTATCGCTACTAATATGGCGGGTCGTGGTACGGATATCAAACTTGGTGAAGGCGTTAAAGAGCTAGGTGGATTAGCCATCATTGGCACTGAAAGACATAAATCACGCAGAATTGATAATCAATTACGCGGTCGTTCTGGTAGACAAGGTGATCCCGGCTTTTCTAGATTTTATGTTTCTGTACAAGATGATTTGATGGTGCAATTTGGAAGCGAAAGACTAGAAGATACATTTGCCAAACTGGGCGATGAAAAGGTTGAATCAAAGCTTATCACTAATTCAATTACTGCTGCTCAACAAAGAGTCGAAGGCATGAACTTTGATGCAAGAAAGAAACTTCTTGAATACGATGATGTTTTAAGAGTCCAAAGAGAAACTATCTACAAATCAAGGGATAGGGTTTTAGATAACGATAATATCCATGATTTTGTTTGTGATATCTTCAAAAGAACAATACACAGAATCGTTTATAGAAATGTTTTATCCGATAAACAAAAAATCACATCTAAAGAAGCTCAAAACATTGTTGCGGATTTAAAGACATTACAATGTCCATATGTAATTGAAGCAAAAGAGCTTGAAGGCGCTACAAGATGCGAAGCAGACGACGCTTTAAGCAATTACTTTATTCTAGTTTATGAAACAAAAATCAAAGGTGTAGAGTCTTTAATGGCAAGCGTGGAAAAACATATCGTTTTAAAGTTTATTGATATCGAATGGGCTGACCATATTGCAACGATGGATGAGCTTAGAAATAATATCGGTTTAAGAGGGTATGCCCAAATAGATCCACTTCAAGAATATGTAAGAGAAGGCTATGAGTTATTCGAAGAAATGATGAAAGCCATTGATGAAGATATTGTTAGATTTTGTATGACTTTAAAAATTGAAATCGAAAAAGAAAAGTCAAATGACAAAGAAGCTGAAAGAAAAGAGGAAGCCATGGACAAAGCCTCAATGTCAAAACCAGAGGTCGTAGAACAGCTTGCTCTTGCACTTTAGTTTTAAATTTATGTGCCAAATGGCACGTAAATAAAAAGTTTTTAAAATTAACAACCAAATAAAATACCAAATAAGTATAATATTTATGTAAAAATTTGATTTAACAAAGAACGAGGTGCTTGCTTATAGCTTTAATAAGTATATAGGCGTATAGTACCTCGTTCTTTGAAATCGTTAATATCATTTATTTAAAAACAAAGTTTTTTATTATTTTTAACTTTATAAAAATAACAATTTTAATTAATTATGGAGGTATTT
>CAVCDR010000141.1:0-3899 GCA_963601025.1 Agathobacter sp.
GACAATTATACTATATCAAGCATTTATAACAGCACACTTCTGCAAGTGGGGATTTTTAAAATAATCAATACCATTTACATAATCTCTTATATATCCAGTGTCAAAAGACTCGATATCGTTAAGTGTTGAGAAGAAATCGCTAATGATTCTTCTTTTAATTTGGGTTAATACTTTCTCATTTAATAAGTCTTTCTTTAAAGTGTTATCAACAAGTTCTTTGATATTATCTTTATCGTTTTCATTATAGAAAAGTAAATAAGCATAGTTCTTATCAAAGTCTACTTCAAAACCAAAGTAGTCATTTATTAAGCCCTTATCTAACCATTCTTGATAATCCTTATTAATTGAAGAAAAAATTTACTATAAGTTAACAAAAAAACAGCTAATTAGAAAGAATGTGCGATTTTAACATATTCCGCAATATTTTTAGATAAGGCTAGTGTTAACATCAACATTGATCACCATTATTTGTCCATGTTCCATCATCCGCAATCCAAGCATTTTCACTAATTCTATACCATGTGTATCCATCATTTTCTTTTGTCTCATACACAGGATAAATATGCCCTTTTATGGCTAAACCAATTTGATTGTTTTCTTTGACGGTAGGAGTAGATCTAATTTTAATAGAGTCAACTATAACCATTTTGCGTCCGATTATCTGTTCTTCTTTGCTGACTTCTGTTTCATTATCTAGAACATTAACAACACCCATGAACACAATAACATTATTTAAATTGTGATTGCTATCATAATTTTGTTTTAAAAGAGCGTATATAAATGGTCTATCAAATGTAACATCATGGTAGAAGATTTGCCTTACATCATAGCCACCTGCAGCACCATGTGCTCCAGCTACCTCTGTAATAGCGGACATCTTAACTTTTTCTTCGTTAACCTCTACATTTGTTTTCTGTTTAACATTTTGTATAAATATTAAATCATCACCAAATAATGAGAAGTCACAAGTTTCATAATTAAATAACGAATTTAAGCCTAATTGTTTTAATGCGTCATCTAATTCATTTGTTACTGAATACTTTAGTTTTGGAAAAGACAAATTAGTGTAATGATAATCAGCTTCATTCTTTTCTTCATCAATATTTTCTAAATAAACATAACTATCAATCATATCTTGGATTGCATTCTCATTTATAGTTTTAATAAAATCATCAATATTTATATATTCATTTGGTAAAATTCCTACAAATGTGTATCCTGTTACTAAATCCTTTGTAAAGCCAACAGCATTATCCGTTTTCCAATAACCATCTAATGTTTGTTTCATCATACTTACATTAACTTTTGTATTATCGCTATTATTAAAGTTCTGCAAAACTGTTTTATTTGAATCAAATCTAATTGGCCACCATTCTCCTTCGGCACTTAGTGCGTTAAGTAAAAACATGATTGTATCGTTTTTAACATCTGTATTATCAATTATTGTTGGTATTGAACCATTACTTTCAATCATTGACCACTTATTAATATCTGTTACTAGTTGATTAACGTCTAAGAAACTTTGTTCTTTAATTGAGTCACCATAATATTTTTTAATAGTGGATCTTAAACTGTCATCCATCTTTATTCCAAAATCAGTATTAAATAATAGTCCATTAACAATATCTAGATCTGAACAAGTATAGCTATAAAATTTATTCAAATCATTCGTAGTCATACCTAAAACATTTTCTAGAAGTAGTTTAGTATCAGCTTTATCACTATTGTTAGATTCATTGGCTAAAATAGACAAAACAGCATATAGAGAATAAGGAGATATCAAGCCATTCTCATCTTCTTTAAAACTAGTCTTAAATAAATTAGACGCGAATTTAGAATATTGAACATTAGCTTTTACTAGATCAGATTCTTTTGTTAAAATATCATTCAATTCTGTAAGTTCAATTGTTGGGTAAATTATAGTTTCTTGAACTGCTTCTTCGGTAGCTTCGGTCATATCGGATGGAGTAGCACTAGGACTTTCTTCATTTGAATTGCTTCCAGAACAAGCGGCTAGTAGAAAACACATAATTAAACAGCTTATTTTCATTATTAATTTTCGCATATAATCATCCTTCCTTATTTATCTTGTAGAGTTCACTTAAATTGGCGAATTAATTAGTACTTCATTAGAACCCGTAGATAAAGAAAATGTATGGTAACTGTCAAATAAACAGAAATTCATACATTTTTAGTTTGAAACAATCGCCATAAGTCTAAACACTTAATTAACAACTAGAAAAACCTATGACAATCACATTAAATATGTTCTTAATGAAATTATTGTCCTAATTCCCATAATGCCATATCCAATAATTTCATTTGTGGATATTCGATATTTAAATTTTTGATTATTATTTTTTTTCTTGTTTTTTCTAAATCACATTCATATTTTTTGTAAAGTTCGACAAGGTCTTTAATTGAATTAGTGCTGTAGATACCTGCTGCAATATTATATTTTCTTACTGCCTTTTTAAAAAATCTATCATATGCTGGAACACAGCCTAAAGTACCAAGTAAGATTTTGGTTATAAGGGTATCAGAAACTTTACTATTTATATCTTCAACACTTACATCATTTCTTAATTTGCCGTAGTATTCTCTTAAATCATTACTTAAATCTTCTAATAAACTAAGCTTATCATCTAATACTTTTCCATCAAATTCAGACCATTCAATTCCGCATAAATCTTTATATTTTGAATCTAATATATAATTTTTTATAGGTTCAATGTGTACTTTATAGTCATATTGAAGCAAAAACGAAGATCCCCTATACATTCCCCAACTTGCTAAATAAAATGCCAAATGTAAAGCTAAATAATCATAGTCTGGTTTATTTTTATTTTTTATTACATCATAAAAAGCTGAATAACAATGCTCCCACGAACGAAATCTATGATTTTCATTTGCATTTAGTCGATTATAAAAATTATTAACATTTTTCAAAATTATATTTGCATTCATTTAATATTTACCTCTTTCTATTTAAAAATATTTTTATTGCATTTGTTTTTCCCATTAAATAAAACAATGGAGTAAAAATGTTTACTATTTATTATTGATGTATCTTTAATGTTCACATCTCCTTTCTTTTGGTGATAAAAATATTCAATATCGCTTGGCCAGCAGCATTTTAATTCATATGTTTGTCCTCATTTTGCTTCCGATTTGTAAATGCTATAAAAAAGCCAATGTAAATCTATTCTATTTCTATGATATTTTTAAAAGCACTTATGTCTTCAGATGATAATGGTGGATAACCAAAATGTGAACCACCTAATTCAAAAACTGTTGCAATAATCATTTTTAGATTATCAAGATGTACTATTTCTCCATTGCTTCCACTTACCACTTCACGGTTTTTTACTAATCTGATTAAATGTTTTCTAGCATCATCATCTGTTAGATCAAAATGTTCAATAACAAGTATTGGCGAATCTTTAAAATAGTCAATCTCATTGTCACAAAAATAAAATTCGCTAAGTTTACTATTTTTGGTATCACTAAGATTTAATACGTTCTTTACTACACTGGGGTGACAATTAGCCAAGAAATCAACATAATCTAAATCCTTGTGCTTGTTTAACCATTTACCAACATGAGTTTTAGCCCAAAAAGTAGCAGTAGCTGGTTTTGAAACTAGTACGCTTTGATACTCATCTGAACTATCTAATAAGATTCTATCCAGTTCTTCTTTAACTTTATCATCACTATATATTTTTTTATCATTCATTAACGAATCTCCTTTTCAAATCCTTCATTCATTGTTTTTTGTATAAAAAACATGAGACATTGTTTTTGATTTATGCACTATGGTTTTTATTGTTAATAGTCTCTTTAAGTTTTATTTCATCAACCCACCAGCTACATTTATCTTTATCATAAGCTATCGCAAG
>CAVCDR010000142.1:0-3889 GCA_963601025.1 Agathobacter sp.
TCTTTTTCTCAAAAAAAGAAAGGACTGTTAGAAATTAGTCATTTCGTAACAGCCCTTTTTTACTTTAGACTTTATAGTTAATTTTCAATAAGAGTTTACTCGCTAACTACATTAAATCCAATTGCTTTTAAATTATCTTCATAAGCTTCCATATTTTCTACAAATGTATAGTAAAGCCTATGTTTATATTCGGTATTTCCTTCATACCAAGTACCAAATATTTGTGATTGTCCATGTTTTTCAATTCTTGGTTCTTTTAAGAATCCTTTTGTTCCCCATTTGCCAATAAAATGGAACTCTTTTCCCCCAAAATAGATAGTAGCTTTTTTGAAAACACATGTCCCATCATCTACATAAGGTAGTTTTACCCAATCGGCTTCAACTTCCACGCTATCGCACACAATCGGTGTTTCACCATCAATTTGATAAGTCGCAATAGTTCTAGCTTCTTTACTTAACCCGATGCTCGCAAAGCAAAATTCTCTTCTTCCATCTTCTTTAATACCCATTGCACTAAAGGCAATATAAGATAATGGAACTGTTCCAAATCCACCGGCTGTATGATTTTTCATGCAAAGTCTATCATATGATCCCAAGCCCATAATAGGTTTTCCATCAAGAATTCCCATGTAAGTTGAAGGTTGGAAAACACAAGAACAGTTTTCATATGTGGATTGGTGGTCATATGTTGTAAAACCCTTCCAAGGATATGCTGTAAGTTCAAGATAATCACCTTCTTTAATAGTTACTCTATCCTTGTAATATCTTTGTACTACTTTTCCTTTTGATTCAAAGCCTAGAACATCATCCTCAACTTTTCCATATGGAACATCAATTGGTGTATTAGAATCAGCAACCTCATCTACATGCAAAACACCTTTTTGAACATCTAATGGGCCATCACCTAGTTCGACAATATTACCGAAACGATATTTATTTTTGGCAACATCTGTGTGCCTAAAATACATAATAGGTTTATTATCGGTATTAGCTTCTCTGAAAAGCATGCAATAAGAATCCAATAAAACAACCTTTGCATAGTCATCATATGGATTATTAAACTCTGGAGGCACATCTTCTATAAAGTTGTTAACTGGACCTCTTTCTTCATACGTAACATAATTTCCATCATTAGAAAATTTAATTCTATTTGCCATAAAAACTCCTTAATCAATGATTTTGTATCCTAATTTTTCAAACTTATAATCAAACGCTTCCATATTTTCATGGAAAGTTGCAAACATTTTATGCTTATAAGGAACGTCGCCCTCATACCATGTACCAAAGATTTGTGATTGACCATGTTTTTCAGGACGAGGATTAGCTGTTATACCTTTTGTTCCCCACTTGCCATTAAAATGAATAACTTTATTTCCTATATAAAAGGTCGCATCCTTGTAGCCTATTGTTCCATCATCAACATAAGGCAAATGAAACCAATTAGCTTCCATCTTTACATTTGTTGAGCAAACAGGTTCTTCACCTTCTAAATAGTATCCTCCCATTGATTCACCATTAGCATTAATAAAAATAACGCATGATTCTTTTCTACCATCTTCTCTTATGCCATGATCTAGAACCATAATGTATGCCATATCTGATCCAATATCGCTATTTTTATCACTAGGCATATATACTTTGTCATAGCTAGCCATAAACTCAACTTCTTTGCCTTCAAATGTTCCTTTACAGATACATGGTTGAATGATTTCTGTAAAATTAGCGATAGTTCCTTGGTGTTGAATTACGCAATATGGAAATGGAGTAGCTTTTACATCTAGTACAATTCCTTCTTTGAAAGTTGCACCATTTTCAAAATAACGATATTCAGAAAAAGGGTTTTCTGTTCCATATCCATAAATAATTGGATCATCAGATAATCTTCTAAATTCACCTGTCTCTTCCTTTTGAGCAATATCGTCACAATGTAAAGGTGTTTGCAAGCCTAAATAATCTTTATTTAATCTTGAGAATCCGCCAAAACGATATCCATTTGGATTACCATGTCTTACAAATAAAACAGGTTCTTTATCCTTGCCTTCATCAAAAATCAACCCATAAGCATCCACAAGAGCTAATTTTCCCTTGTGATCAAATTCATTATTTAACTCTTCAGGATATTTATTAAAATAATCCCATTTTTGTGTTGTAAATTCTACATATGGTTTACTCATATAGTCTCCTTATTTATAATGTTATCTTGAATAAAACAAGCGACCCCATCATGGGCACAATCATCTTTTGTAATATAGGATGCAACCTCTTTTGTTGAATCAGAACCATTAATCATACATACCCCAACTCCAGCTAAAGCAATCATATCTTCATCATTTTCAGTATCACCAAAAGCACACATTTCGGCTACATCTATATGTTTTAATTCGCCAATAAACTTTAATGCTTTACCTTTTGATACATTAACCGAACAAAATTCAAGCATTATAGGTTGTGTTTTAAACCCTTTATAGAACTTTGAAGGATGTTTTTTAATTACTTCTTCTGCCGCATCCATCTTATCTTCATCAATTCTAAACATTAATTTTTCGATATCTTTATAAAAGGTTGTTAAATCATCAACTATAACGTAATCGTAATGATATTTGTTGCCGGCCTTTATAACCATATCATCAACTTTTGAACATACATTTTTTTGATCATAGTACATCATCACGTTGCAATCAAATGGTTTCATCATTTCAATTATTTCTTTACACCATTCTGGTTTTAGAAAATCAAAGTCATATTCTTTGTCATCTTTATAGTCATATACATTACAACCATTATTACAAATCAAGAAATCTACTTCTAGCCCCCATTTAGTGACTAAATCTTTGCAATGATATAAAGGTCTACCTGAAGCAATACCAAATAATATTCCTTGTTTTCTAGCTTTATGGATAACGTTTTTAGTATATTCGCTTACATCTTGATATTTTTCAACAAGGGTATTATCAATATCCGCAACAATTAATTTAACATCCATAAATTCGCCTCATCTTTCTAAAACACCTTTAGATAATCTTTCAACATGTCCTTTTACAAGATCTTTACAATCTTCTGAGTACATAAGCAAATAAGTATTACCTACAGGTTGATCATTATCCCAATTTATCATTCCAAGTACTGCATCAGCCACTTCTTCCGGCTCCAATAAAGAATAATAATGAGTAGCTTTTAATATGGTTTCTTTTGTCAAAGGAAGTAAAGAAGGGTCAAAATAACCTTCTAACATTGGCGTTCTTGTTGAAGCAGGACATATAGCATTTACCCTAATTCCATAATCTTTAAGCTCTCTAGCCATAGATTGAGTAAGTGAAAGTTGTGCATATTTTGAAGCGTCATAACAATGTTCACTTCTGCTTACATTGAATAAATTTCTTTTGATATGGTTGGTATTAACATTAATGATTGTTCCTTTATTTTGCTTAATCATCAAAGGAGCAACTAAGCTACTACACAATAATGTTCCAAAGAAATTTGTATCAATGTTTTTGTGATAATTTTCAACTATTTTATTAATATCATCTTTTACAATTGATTCAGTTGTAAAAACTGCTGCATTATTTATTAATACATCAATATACTCAAAATGATTTTTTATATCATCAAAAACCTTTATTACTTCATCCTTGTTTCCAATATCGCATGTATAAGCATATGATTCATTATCAGAGATTTTATTAATCTCTGATAATGTTATATTATTTTTTTCTTCTTGGTTATCTAACAAGCATAGACAATAACCATTTTGAGCAAGCTTTATAGCTATTGCCTTACCAATGCCTTGTGCTGAACCAGTTACTATTGCTACTTTTTGTTTCATTAATCCAAATCCTCTCCATTGGTTGCAATAACTTTTTTATACCAATAGAAAGAATCTTTCTTAACT
>CAVCDR010000143.1:0-3842 GCA_963601025.1 Agathobacter sp.
CATTCATTGTTTCTTGGTACTCTTGAAAGCCAATTAAATCGGGTTTTATATTTTCTATTAGTTCTTTATAACCGATTGCTCGATAAGAGAACCTTTTATTTTTGGAAGTAAAGGCATAATCTATTTTTAAGTTAGCTGATAATACAGTATAAGAACGCATAAACACATTATATATTTATATGCATTGAAAATATTTACAATTTGTTTGAAATATTTTTCAAAATATATCTTGACTTAAATTTAGAATAGTTTAATATAAATGTATATTGATGAAGAGGAATAGTACTTACAAACGTACTTATTAGCGAGTCTAGTTGGTGAAAGTAGACAAGTAATATGTAAGGAAGCGCTCCTTGGAGATACTGTCTTGAATTTAGTAGGGATGGTCGCTAACTGGCGTTAAAGGATGAGGTGGCCTAATTAATTTAGGCAAATAAAGTGGTACCGCGATTTCAAGTCGTCTTTATGAAAAATGGACGACTTTTTTATTTATGCAAGTCGTCAAGAAAGGGAAGAATTATGAAAAAATTATTTTGTTTGTTGACTGTTGTATTGTTGAGCTTATCTTTAGTTGCGTGTAGTTCAAAAGAAAGTAGTGATGCTGCTAGTGATACTACAAGCGATGAAGAGACAGTAACTATTTCTATTGGTATGTCTCCTGATTATCCTCCATATGAATCATTAGATACAAATGGTAATCTTATTGGTTTTGATGTTGAAATGTTAAGTGAAATGGAAACATTATTATCGGAAGCTGAAGGCAAGACTTATAAATTCGATATTGTACAAATGAACTTTGACAACATCATCGTTCAAATGCAAGGTGGTCAATTAGATGGTGGCGTATCTGGCTTTACATGGAGTGAAGAAAGAGAAGGTGCTGCGCAATTCTCTACTCCTTATTGCAACTCTAAACAAGTTGTAATGGTGCTAGCTGATAGTAGTGTTAGCTCAGTTAGTGATTTAGAAGGCAAAACTATCGCAGCCCAAACTGGTACAACTGGTGAATATGCTGCCCAAGACACATTTGGTGAAGAAAATGTTACTTCAATTCAATCAGTACTTGATATGATTCCGGGACTTGATGCCAACCAATATGATGCGGTAGTACTTGATAGCGCTGTTGCCAACTCATATGCTACAACAGGTAAATATAAAGTATTAGATGAATCTTTAGTTGATGAGATGAACTATATTGTGGTAGCTAATGGCAAAGATGATGTTCTTGAAGCTATAAATAAAGGTATTGAACTATTTATTGCTTCTGATAAATATGCAGAACTTTGTGAAGAATATCAATTATCGCCAATCGAAAAATAATTATGTTTAGTGCTTTTGAAAAGATATTTACTACATCTAACTTACTATATCTTTTAAAGGGTACAGCTTATTCAATAGGGATTGCATTGCTATCCCTATTGTTTGGCTTAATCCTTGGCATACTTGGCTCAAGTGGCAAGAAAAGTAAACATGTAGTATTAAAAGCTATTGCCAATTTCTATGTTGAAATAATTAGGGGCACACCATTACTTCTACAAATTTTGGTTATTTTCTCAGTAATTCCATCTTTATATACGGCAATAAGTGGAAAGGTAATTAGAATTAATCCCTATTTAATTGGTGTAATTGCGATGTCTATTAACTCGGGCGCTTATCAAACAGAACTTATTAGATCTGGCATAAATGCAGTTGATAAAGGCCAAGATGAGGCTTGTCAAACTCTTGGTTTAACCCATTATCAAACAATGAAGTTGGTAATATTACCGCAAGCCTTTAAGCATATTGTTCCACCATTAATTTCTGAGTTAATTACTTTGATTAAAGATACTTCTTTAATTAGTACTATTGGGGCTGTAGAACTACTTAAGGGTGCACAAATATTGGGGGCAAACTATTATGATGTTATGACACCATATTGCATTGCGGGTGTTTATTATTTGGTAGTAACAATACTTATTTCCTTTATGGGCAAAAAGATTGAAAAGAGGTTGGCGTTAAGTGATTAAAGTAGATAATATTTCTAAAACATTTGTTTCTAAAAGAAAATCAGGTAAACTAACTACAGCTGTTGAAAACGTCTCTTTAGAAGTTAAAAAAAGGGAAATAGTTTGCCTTATTGGACCATCAGGGTCTGGTAAATCAACAATCCTTAGATGTATTGAAGGACTAGAGATTCCTGAAAAAGGTGACATTTATATTGAAGGTGAAAAGCTTGATGCGAATAATCCTAATTCATTTAAGAAAATAAGAAGTCATATGGGCTTTGTGTTTCAACACTTCAATTTATTTCCTAATATGAGCGTTATTGATAATCTAACTTTAGCTTTAATAAATGTCTTAAAGATGGAAAAAAAAGAGGCTGAAGATAGAGCTATGTCGTTACTTGATAGAGTAGGCTTGGCTGATAAAAGAAATGAATTTCCTAATAATTTATCTGGTGGCCAAAAACAAAGAGTAGCGATAGCTAGAGCGTTATGCTTAAATCCTGATATTATGTTGTTTGATGAACCAACTAGTGCTCTAGATCCTGAAATGGTAATAGAGGTTCTTGAAGTAATGAAAGAACTGGCTAAAGAGGGTATGACGATGGTTATTGTTACCCATGAAATGGGCTTTTGTAAGACAGTGGCTAATCGAATTATTTTCTTAGAAGATGGTAAAATCGTTGAAGAAAATAATGCCAAGGACTTCTTTAATAACCCTAAAACTGATAGAGCTAAGGCCTTCTTAAGTAAGGTTATGTATTAGTAAAAAAGAAAGTGAAAAACTTTCTTTTTTTAATGTTAAAACTATATTGATTTTATAAATTATTAGTACTAGAATAATACAGATAATACAGAGGAGGCATTATGAATATTACAACGTTTAATAAAATATTGGCCATTATATTCTTGATGTGTTATGCTTATCAATCAATATATTTATTAATTCCCTTATTTAAAATAAATCTAGTTAAAAATAAAATCGATGACAAGCCTAATAAGTACGCTATCTTGATTGCGGCTAGAAACGAAGAAAAAGTAATTGGTAATCTTATTGATTCAATTAAAGCTTCTAACTATCCAAGTGATTTAGTGGATATTTATGTAGGAGCTGATAATTGTAGTGATAATACTGCTAAGGTATGTAGAGAAAAGGATGTAACCGTTTTTGAAAGATTTAATAAGGTGGATATAGGTAAAGGTTATGTTTTAAACTTCTTATTAAAGAATATTAAGGAATTAGGTAAGGAATATGATGCCTATATGGTCTTTGATGCCGATAATATTCTTGATAAGAACTTCATCTTTGAAATGAATAGGGTATTTAACCAAGGGTATCAAGTTATTACTTCTTATCGTAATTCAAAAAACTATGGTGATAACTGGTTGAGCGCTGGCTACGGCCTATGGTATATGCATGAATCAAGCCATTTAAACGCATCTAGAATGGCTATTGGTAGTAGTTGTGCGATAAGTGGAACAGGATTCCTTGTAGATAGTAAGCTAATGGATAAGTATGATGGATGGAATTTCTATCTTTTAACTGAAGATATTGAATTTACTATGGAAAATATTACTAGTGGTACTAAAATTGGTTATGCAGGTAAGGCTATTGTTTATGATGAACAACCTACTGATTTTAAACAATCTTATTATCAAAGGCTTAGATGGTCAAAGGGATTTTTACAAGTTTTCCATAAATACGGTTTAAAGCTTATTAGAGGCATTATTGATGGTGATTGGTCTAGCTTTGATATGACAATGAATTATGCGCCAGCGGCCATTATATCCGCTATAAGTATCATCGTAAATTTATACTCTATAGTTAAACAATTTATTTTAAATGGATCGTATATGTAT
>CAVCDR010000144.1:0-3795 GCA_963601025.1 Agathobacter sp.
GATTTATATGATACTGATTTAGTGGATACTGTAAATGGTAATCCAAGTAGAAAAAAGATGCGTATTAGAATCTATGATGATAGTTTTAATACCATTAAATTAGAGGTTAAATATAAATCTTATTCTAAGATTAATAAAAAATCTTGTGTTATTTCAAAAGAAGAAATGTATTCTTTGATTAATGGAATTCCTATTGAGTGGGGAAATAAAGACAGTCCAAGGAATATCTTTAATGAAAAGATATTAACAGTAGGCTTAAGGCCAAAAGTAATTGTTACATATGAAAGAAGTGCATATTTATACGAATCAGGTAATACTAGAATTACTTTTGATTCTAATATAAGGTCTAGTAACAATATAGAGTTATTTGGGAATAAAGATTTATATCATGACAAGATAAAAGATATAGATTATATCTTAGAAGTCAAATACGATGAATTTATTCCTGATTTTATAGCTCAAAGTATAAACATAGCAAATATGTTACAAATATCATGTTCAAAATATCTAATGTGTAGAGAAAACTATTAACTAGGAGGAAATAAAATGGATTTAAAAAATATTTATGATACGATTTATAAAAGTTTTGTAGGAACATCTGGATTAAACTTTTGGGATGTTTTTCTAGTATTATTCTTATCGTGTCTAGTTGCCTTATATATTTATCTAATATATAAATATTTCTCAAGGGTAGAATATTATTCTAAAGACTTAAATATAGCCATGGCAGGAGTAGTAATCGTTACTGCATCTATAATGTTGGCCTTACAACAAAACTTAGTTGTATCAATGGGCATGGTTGGTGCTTTATCTATTGTAAGATTTAGAACAGCTATTAAAAGTCCAATTGACTTACTATATCTATTTTGGGCAATAAGTGAAGGCATTATATGTGGTGTAGCCCTATATATGCTGGGTTTTGTGTTATGTATTATTATGACCTTATTGCTGTTTATCTTAGATAGACTTCCTAGTAATAGAACAAGTAATTTATTAATACTAAAAACAAACATGGATATTGATCAAGATGAATTAACAAATAAAATAAAGTCTTATACTAAATATTCTAAAAATGTTTCTACAATCATTAGAAACAATGAATATGAACTAATTTATGAAATAGAATCTAAAGATCAAAGTTCATTAATTAAAGAATTGAATCTATTATCTTATATTAATTCTATTAATCTAGTAGAAAACAACGGGAATAGAAGAATATAAGATAATTAAAGAAGTTTGGATAAAGTGATAATATTTATTAGATAGGCATATTTTACAATGTGTAAGCTTGCTATTATTGTTACATTATTTTTAAACGGTTTTTGACTGATGTAGCACTACTTATATTAGTACCTTCACTAATTGTCGCATAACTGTATTTGTCAATCGAAAATTAGGCCCCGGTTATTAAAAATATAGTTGATAGTTACAATAAGATCTTTTGACTCTATAAATTTACCAATCTTATAGCAGGAATAATAATCATCATCTTTTAACTCTTGAGCAGAGATAAATTGTTGCGTACTTTTATCTTTAAGAATGTCGTATCCTCTTACGCTTATTTCAATAAATGTATGCAGTTTAATCAATATGCTGATATAAATTAAAAAACAATGAACTTAAAAGATGAGTCAAAAATAAATTTATAAATGGTCAATTTTAAGCTAGCAAGTTACCGGCAAGTTAAATTATGCCCAAATTGGTATATATTTCATATATCTAGGAGCCGTTTCATTGTTAAATGGTTTGATAAGATTATTATCTACTGCAAGTTTAATTAATCTAGACACGCTTCCAGATGAAGACTCTTTTAATCCAAATCTTTCTCTTAAAGATGCGTTTGAAAGCTGTTCTTGGTTTAGATATTTTATACAGGCATGCATATATGTCGCCCAAAGTTTATCATTTAGTGACATATCTGTAAATTTTAAAGCTTGTAACATAGTGACTTTAGTACTTTCCTCATAGATATTTATATGTGGTGCTGGTAGTTGCATTAGTTCACAAGAGGCAATTATTTTATCCCAACCACTTCCGAGTTCTTCACACATTCTAAGTCTTCTAGAAAGTTCAGCAAGTTTTTCGTTCCTAGAACGGGGTGGATTATCAACGATTCTATATATTTCAATTAAAGGCGTTCCTGGATTTGTTACTTCAATTCTGTTTGAAAAAATTTCTATTACAGGCCCTGTTCCTGATATGGAAAAATCTTGATGTATTAAGGCATTTACCATAATTTCTCTTATGGCGATATCTGGGTAACTACTTACGTTTGTTCTTAGACCGTTTATTATTACTTCTTTTGATGGCAAATAAGCTTTTATTAGTTTTAAAATATTTTCAAAATTGGCAGCATAACCTTTATCCTCAGTATTTTCATTAACTATTAATAGTCTAGACTTATCTTGATATTTCACAATTCTAATAGCTTTTCTTGAAATGCTTGAAAAATCATTTAATGATTTAGCAAATAAAATAGCTCCTAAATTAGTGATGGTATATAGTCCATTATCTTGTTTTCTTAATATTCCTTCTTGGTTAAATATATAAGCTATCTCTTTTTGACTTGTTGGCTCTGTTTTTTTGTCATGTCAAAATATAAAGAGTATTGTAAAAGTCTTAGGGCTTCTTCTATTTTTAAGTTATCTTTGGCTGAGCGATCTTCAAACTTTAAATTGTTAAGTTTATCCCATAACTTTGATTCATAGACAGGATATTCATTTAATTTTTTGGTGTAGCTTCCTATTCTTATATAGTTTTCTTTTTTAAAAGACACTGCTTGGCCAAAGGCTTGAGCGATTTTTAAAACACCAATTTTTTTGTTTTCATAGTCACATACATCATAGACAAAATCAGCGTTTTTAGATAGATTTCCTCTAAGCCAATTATCTAGTTCTTCACCACCCTTCTTTAAATTTTGAAGATTATAATCTGTGCCAACTACATCATGATTTTTATCATCTATTCCCCAAATCATATAGGCATGATTGTGATCGTTAATTAGTGCGCTATTAGCAAGAGCACTGATATCTTTTCCAATTACTTCAGGATCATAATTATTATGCTTAAATTCAATCCAAGGTGTTTCTAGAGGCAAACTTCTTAATTCATCTATTAGCATTTTTAAATTATCCATATTATCAGCTCCTTTACCAACTATATTATGCTAGTTCAGCAAGTTACTGGCAACTTACCAGCAAGTTAAATCATGCCCTATTTAACGCATTTTTGTTGATCTTTATATTCCTTCAGCAAGTTACCGGCAAGTTAAAATCAAGTTAAATTGTGTATACTTTTGTAATAATTTTATTCTTCAATCCTTTCTTAAACACTTTTGTTTTCTATTAAAGATATAAATACTAATCTTTCTATGTGACAACTTAAGAAATATAAGAAAGAAAGTAACTGTTGGAAAGGCTAATATAAATATGTAGGGAACGTAAACGTTAGTTTAGAAAAACGGAATTATAACGTTTAGAGTTTTACTTCAAGTTTTTCTTTTGCCTAAAATGATTTTGTCATTATAAGGAGGTAAAAGAAAATGACAAATGTTTTAAGAAACAATCTATTTAGGAAGGATTATTAAAGATATGAAGCTTAATATATCTCAAATTGCACGTGACCAAGGCATAAGTTGGCCTACAGCTAAAAAGATAGCTTTAGGTCAAACGGATAGAAAACAAAGAGTATTTAAAGGCGTTTCGAAATTAGAACCGTATAAGGAAACTATTGATTATAAGGTAACCGTCAATTAACTACCGTCTATATATAAAAGATCTAGGATAGTAATATTAC
>CAVCDR010000145.1:0-3781 GCA_963601025.1 Agathobacter sp.
GACCTAAGGTGGGTTATGTACCAGAGGAAGTAATAAATAAAGCAGTTACTTGTGAAGAGTATATGAAGTCTAAAGATTGGACTTGGTCAGAATCTAAGAAGGCTTGTGTATATAAGGTAAGTAATACTGGTACAAATTAATAATTTGTGTACATTTTCACATAGATTACACATAAGAATGTTACATTATAGTCAGTAAATGAATTAATTTTTTCATTAAAACCTTCCAATAATGTAAGAAAGCCGAAAGGCTTTTTTACATTATTGTGTATAATTAGATGGAAAGCGAGGAATGTTATGAGTAACTATGTAATTACTTGTTGTTCAACAGTTGATTTAAGTGCTGAAAAATTAAAGGAAAATAATATACCGTTTGCGTGTTTTACTTTTACTGCAGATGGTAAAACTTATAATGATGATTATGGTGTATCTTATCCAATTGATAAGTTTTATGAGGATATTAAAAATGGTATGCAACCTATTTCATCTCAAGTTAATGTTGAGGCTTATATAGCTTTATTTGAACCTATTTTAAAAGAAGGCAAGGATGTTTTGCATTTAACATTATCTAGTGGTATTTCGGGTACTATTAATAGTGCAATTGGTGCCGCAAATATCTTAAATGATAAATATGAAAATAAGGTTCATGTGCTTGATTCATTATGTGCTAGTGCCGGCTATGGTTTGATCGTTATGCTTGCCAAGAGAAATCAAGATAATGGAATGTCTTTAGAAGATAATATTAATTGGATTAATGAAAATAAGACTAAGATTATCCACTGGTTCTTCTCTACTGATTTAAGTTCATTTATTAGAGGTGGTAGAATTTCTAAGACAGCTGGTTTCTTTGCAGGAGCTCTTCAAATTTGCCCATTAATGTGTGTAAGTGAATGTGGCAAACTTGAGGTATTAGAGAAGATTAGAACTAAAAAGAAGGCAATTAAGAGTGTTGTAGAGAAGATGCTTGAGGAAGTTGGCCCTGATTATGATGATGTAGTTTATATCTCTAATTCAGCTTGTTATGAGGATGCTAAGGCGGTAGCTGATTTAATTAAAGAAACTTTTAAGAATGTTAAGAGTGTTGAAATCTTTAGCATTGGTACAGTTATTGGCACGCATACTGGTCCTGGTACTGTAGCTACTTTCTATATTGGTAAAAAAAGAGCGGTAGCATAATGTAAGGGGAATGAAAGGATTTTCATTTTTCAATAGTGATTAAAGCCTTTAAAATAAGGCTTTTTTTGTTGTGCTAAATTGTGAAAAAAAATACATTAAAAAAATAAATTTTAGATGATTTAAGCAATAAAATATTGTGATAATATTAAGAGGCTAACAAAATTAGTTGAATATTCAATTATTTTTATATGGAGGTACTTATGAACCAAATTAAAAAACGTAAGGGTAACTTTGTTGCCTATGATCCAGAAAAAATTAGGGTTGCGATTACTAGCGCTAATCATGATATAAAGAAGAAAGCTTCGGATGCAGAGATTGCCGTAATTTATGAGGCGAGTAGAAAAGAAGTAGAGGAGCTTTTAAAAGATCACAATGTTTCCGTTGAGGAAATAAATGATGTTGTTGAAAGAGCGATGATGAAATATGACTGTTATGAACTTGCAAAACAGTTTATTGAGTATCGTTATCGTCATAAATTAATTAGAGAGTCTAATACTACTGATGAATCTATTTTTGAGCTTATTAATGGTAAGTCGGAATATTGGAATGATGAGAATTCTAATAAGAATGCAAGACTAGTTACAACTCAGCGTGACTATATTGCAGGTATTGTTAATACGGATATTGCAAGAAGATTCTTACTTCCAAAGGATGTAGTAAAGGCACATGATGAAGGTATCATTCATGAACATGATATGGATTATTTGGCGGATTTCGCAAGACATAATTGTGAGTTAATTAATCTAGAGGATATGCTTTTAAATGGCACTGTTTTAAATGGTGTAATGATTGAAAAGCCTCATAGATTTATTACCGCAAGTACTATTGCGACACAAATTATGACAGCTGTTTCTGCTTCAAGTTATGGTGGTTTAACAATTACTTTAACGCATTTAGCTCCTTTTGTAAGAAGTAGTTTCTATAGACATTTTAAGTTCTATATTGCTGAAGTATTAAATGAGGAAATAGATTCTAATATTAATGATAATACAAGAATGGATAGTGAACTTTATACTTTTAATATGGCAGCTTATGATTATGCGAGAAAGCAAACTAAGAAGGAAGTAGAAGATGGTGTTCAAACGTTTAATTATCAAATTAATTCAATGTCTTCTACAAACGGCCAATCGCCTTTCTGTTCAGTGTTTATGTATCTAAATGAAACAGATGAATATAAAGATGAATTAGCGATGATTATTGAAGAGTTCTTAAAACAAAGAATTCAAGGTCTTAAAAATGAAAAGGGTGTTTATGTTACTCAATCATTCCCTAAACTTCTTTATGTCTTAGAAGAAGACAATATAACTGAAGATTCTAAATATTGGTACCTAACTAAGCTTAGCGCTAAGTGCTCGGCAAAGCGTCTTGTGCCTGATTATGTATCAGAAAAGATGATGAAGAAACTTAAGATTAATAAGTTTGGCGTAGGTGATTGTTATGGCCCTATGGGATGTAGATCTTTCTTAACTCCAGATAGAATTGAGGGCAATCCTGCCAATGCATTAAATTACGATCCAAGTAAAGGAAAGTACTGGGGCAGATTCAATTGTGGTGTTTGTACAATTAATTTATTTGATTGTGCTTTAAGTTCTAATAAAAATGAAAGCGAGTTCTGGAAGTTAATGGATGAAAGAACGGAGTTATGTCATTCTGGTTTAAAAGTTAGAATTAATAGACTTGCCAGCGCTACAAGTGATGTAGCACCAATTCTTTGGCAACATGGTGCTTTAGCAAGACTAAAACCACATGAAAAATTAGAGAAGTTAATCTATGGAGGCTATGCAACGGCGTCTTTAGGCTATGCAGCGCTTTATGAATGTGTAAAGTATATGACTGGCTTAAATCTTACTGATAAAGAAGGTGAAGAGTTTGGCATGAAGGTCATGAATTATTTAAACGATAAGTGTAATAAGTGGAAGAAAGAAGAGGATATTGATTATTCAGTATATGGTACTCCACTTGAGACAACAACATATAAGTTTGCAAGACTTGCTAAGAAGAGATTTGGCGAAGATGTTTTTGTAAAACTAGATGGTCATGATAGAGATTATGTGACTAATTCAAGCCATACGCCAGTTTTCCAAAATATTGACGCGTTTGATAAGTTAGATATTGATGGTAAGTTCCAAGAATTAAGCCCAGGTGGCAATGTTATTTATATTGAAACACCAAATCTGCAAAACAATGTAGAGGCAATTCTAGAAGTAATTAAGTATATGTATGATCATACGATGTATGGTGAGCTTAATACTAAGTCTGATTATTGTATGAATTGTGGCTATGATGGCGAGATTATGGTTGTAGAAGATGAAAAGAGCCATAAGCTAGTTTGGGAATGCCCTAATTGTAAGAATAGGGATCAAACTAAGATGCAAGTAACAAGGAGAACTTGCGGATATTTGGGCTCGCACTATTGGAACCAAGGTAGAACGGATGAGATAAGAAGTCGTGTGCTGCACTTGGATAATAAGGAATAATCGTGTTAATTGACAACTTATAATTGTTCATCTACATTGTAAAAGGTAATAGTCCTTTGTAAAAGGTAATGATAGTAAAAACTAAAATTATCCAGCGACATTGTAAAAGGTAACGAGAGAGAGTTGATG
>CAVCDR010000146.1:0-3593 GCA_963601025.1 Agathobacter sp.
TTACTTAAATTATATAGCCAATATAAAAATAGCTAGCTATATCTAGCTAACTATTAACGTGAACGTTAGTGAACTTTTTTATATGGCCTTTAGTATAACCATCCTCACTACATTTGTATCCAAGTGTAATGAGATATCATATGCTGTTAAACAAAACTCATTAGGCAAATGAGGGTCATCATCCTAACGAGCAATTATTTTATCTCGCATTATCAGTTATAATTAGTTAATAAAATTATAAAAAAGTTATATAATTGCTTAAAAATAATATTTGCGAAATTACAAGTATAGAAAATAATGGCACACCATAAATATTATTGTTTTCCAATTCGAATGGAAATTGAAAATTTATAATTTTATTTTTTTCTTCTTGGGTGATGCTTTAATTTTTCTACTGTAAGCATTAATATTTCTTCTTTATTTAAATCGAGATTCTTTTTTTATATGATTGAAATTTAGATAATTATTTTTCTATTTTATTTTGAGCTCTTGTCTCCGGCGTCATTTTTTAGTTTTTTAATTAATTCATTAGCTTCATCTTCAGTAAGAATTTCAATATTATTTCGATAAAAATATACATCGTCACTATCATATTCATCTTTCAACCATTTTTCTGATTCAAAATCATACCAATAATGATTAGGTCCTTCAACTTTATACAAGCCGCCATATTCAGGCTGATATAAATATTCAACTTTTTTCTTCATTTCCCCTATTACCTCCATTAATATTGTATACTCGTTGCTTTATCACTTTTTAAATAAGTAAAAATATCTTAAGCATCCTAACAAGGTGACTTACCTAACAGTTAACAGATTCTTTTATCAAACAGTTTATTCCGTTTTTTCACACACTTATCGCTTTAACAAGTGCTTCTTCCTCGGATAGTTTTACTCTAGCCATTTCTGGACTTTTATGTGCGCTACTAATAGTTTCATCAACCTATGACAGATTTAAATTTGGATTCTCCTAGTATAAATAATATAAATTTATTAAATTGACGATGGATTAGAGATACCTATCGTCAACTCTTATCTTACTTCGGAGTTCAAGTCTCTTCCTTTTCGGTGCCAAGAAAGTTAATGTCACTTGGATTGACAATTAGTTAACTTAATATAGTTAATTACAATGGTAATATACTAATTAAAAGTAATCGTAACAAGCAACCAATGGTTTAATGTTATTTTGTATGGACTTTTTCTCTTATTCAGCAGCTAATTTTGTTTTGTCTTTCGATATTAGTGTTAGCTCGCTTTTCTTCAATGTTTTTCGTCTTGATAATTACCATCTATATTTACAATCTCAGTCTTTAACTGTTTATAGAATGAATTATTTAATATATCGATTTGTTCAATTAAACGAGCATCAACCATGCCATCTTCGACAAAATGCATATCAAAGCTATTCCATTTATCATTATTATCTCTGATTATTATCTCGATATCTTCTAATTGGCCATCTCTATATTCTTTTATTAATCTAAATGCGTTGGTATACAAACTTTTCTTTTTTCTCATTTTGATTAAGCCCTCTTTTTAAATGGCGCCATTTTTCTTTAAATTTTGTTCATAATGAATTTTAATCATTTCTGCTAAACTAGCTACATAGTATTTTGGTGAAACGTCATCACAATGTAGCGAAAAACACTTTTCAAAATCAATATCTTCAATTTTTATTATTCCAAATGCAACCATTGCGGCATTAAGTACACAATTTAACTCTATTCTATATGGCACTTTTTCCAAACTATATAATTTTGGCCAATTAACTATAATCTTTGTTAGTTGCTCGTATGGCTGGCATTGACTATTGAGTAATTTAATTTGATCTTCAAAGCCTAGATTTTTTGTGGGTTCTTCTATAGCTTTCTTAATATCATCTATGGTATTTTCCATCCTATTTTTAGCATTATTAAATCTTTCGGGAATAGACAATCTTTTTTTAATCACATCAATTGTATCTTTTAATGTGTCACACTGGTCCGTTTCATGAAAGTGCGATACACAAATATCATCTCCATGGTAATTATAAAGAAGTGATATACAAGTATTAAATTCTCTTACGTCTTTCCTAAATTCTTTAGTAAAAGCTTTTATTTCATCATCACTCAACTTGTCCCAATCAATTACAACCGCAGCGGCAGGTATTTCAATTAAATTGTAAAAATTATCAGTAACATCTTTTACATTATCGAATTCTTTCTTTAAGACTTCGTTTTGTTTATTTGATAATCCATACGTCATAATTAACGTATCGTTCATATTTGTTTTAACAGTTTTATTTGTATCAATTTCCATAAATCTCCTCTTTTCTTAGATAAAAGGTCTTATCTTTAATTTTTAAGATTAATTAACTACAATCGATGTTTGATTGCCAAAGTTTGAATTATTACCTAGTAATTTATCTTTAGTCGCTTCATCTTTAACGGTTAAATTAACTAGATTGTTACAGCCAATAAACATTTCATTTATATTGTTAATGGATTTGCTGTTTATGTTTGATAAATCTAACGACTTTAATGAACTACACCACCAAAATATTCTATCCATAATTGAATTCTCTACTAGGCAATAACGAAAATAATTTCATAACTGTAGTTCCTTTCTTTAATATTTCTTATAGAAGATTAAGCTTTAATCTTAGCCTAAATTTCTCTTATAGCTTTCTTTTAATATCTTTAATATTTTCTCTTTTAAATAGTTTGGACTTATTACTTCAATATATTGAATATATTGTAATAACCAATAAGTAATAGATATTGGATTAGCTTTTATTGTTACTTTAATCTTATTGTTTTCTTCTTTAAAGATAACATCATCACCAAACCAATCGACTATTTGATCAACAATTCCTTCGTCACAATAAAATTCAATTATCTCTGGTCTTTCTGTTGAGTTGAAATAAGGCATTTGGGTAGCAAGTTCCTTATAGTTAATCCCATTCTCATATCCTTCGATTGTTCTTATATCGATTAACTCTTCATCAATTATTTCGATATTAGTTATCTTATCAACTCTATGGTAGGCCATGTTTATCCACTTATCGTCTAAACCCATCAAATAGTATCTTTGATTGTGTAGTAATAATTGATAAGGACTAACTATATGGTCAGCTGATTTATGAAGTTTTTTATCTAACGCATATTTGTTATATGTATATTTAATCTTTTTATTTTTCTCAATAGCTTCATCAATTATTTCGATATTATTAAATAATTGTTCATTACGAACCTTACCTCTTTGGCTTAATGAATATGTATTTTTAATATGTTTCTTAAAGTGCTTATTCGATAAAGAAGCGACTCTATCAATTAAACTCTTTGATTGATTTTGACTAATGTGCTTACTAGCTAATATTGAATCAATTAATAGATGCAATTCAGAATCGCTTATTAATTGATCATTAAAATAAGTTCCCTTGCTATTAGATTCAATCTTGAACCCAGCTTCCTTTAATAATGATATATTTCTACTTATAGCCTTTCTTTCGATAATAATTCCATAATCTTCTTCAAGATAATTAGCTATATCTTCTTGAGTTAATGAATGTTTATCATCACTATAGTATTTAAGTATATCTAGTATTCTTAATAG
>CAVCDR010000147.1:0-3494 GCA_963601025.1 Agathobacter sp.
TCTTAAGACCCTTTTGTTTTCTAATTTGCGTAATCTTAATATGATTTTCTAAAGATAATAAGTAATCCTTAACACTCTTTAGGCCTACTATTTCATCTAATTCTTTTTGAATCTCTTCTCTTTCTTTAGAAGAGTCATCATTTATTTCTAAATCAAAAGTTTTTTCATTAAAGACAGCCCTAAGGGTACCATCATACTTTAAAGTTAAAACATTGATGTCATTATTAGCTAAAGTAATATTAACCAAATTAGTATAAATCTTATCAACAATAGGTGTTAAAGAATCAACCCCATCATTTGGCTCATATACACTTAATAAGTAGTCCTTAATGCTATGTTCTATAACTAAATCTAACTCAAATTGCGTTTCACTCTTTTTTTCTAAATCATTTAATAAATTTTCAACAATCTTCTTTAGCGCATCATCAGATAGCTTAATAGTAGAAACTTTATCTTCTATTTTATCTACAAAAGATTTACCAAAGACATCCATTAATTTACTAGGGCTATCATTTGTTACAAAAACTAGTATCTTACCATTACCATCTAAATGATCTATTACATCCTTGCTTAATTTACTAGTAGCTTGTTGAAGCTGATTGTTGGAGAAAGTATATCTTTGATTTAAGACTACTTTACCATTTAAAACCAATTCATTAAGCATCATATTAAAGATAGGTGAACTCTCTTTAAAATTTTCTACTAAAATAATAGGATTCTTACCACTTAAGGCTACATATAAGTCTTGAAGAAATAAGATTTCTTGGCTACTAGATTGGTATCTTTTCATATCAAGAGTTACCACTTCACTTGAAGTAGTAAGACCATATTTATGAAGTAATTCACCCATACTTGAGACAAGCAAATGACGTCCTGTGCCATTTGATCCATAGACAATAATTGAATTTTTAATAAGCATAGGATTACTGCCTACTACATAAGGTCTTCTAAAAGCCATAGTTAGCTTTTCACAAGCCTCATCTTGGCCAATTATCTTAGCCTTTAAATCAGCCTCAATCTTATCAAAAACTTCCTTAGAACCCTTTCCTACCACAACCGTACTAGGAGTCTCAATTGTAGTATTAAAGTCCTTTTCCATTTGGCTTTTAACACTAGCTAAATATTCGTCACTATAGCCGTTACTATCCTTAAGCAAGTCATCAATGCCCTTTTTATTTTCATTCATAAGCTTATTTAATTGAGCCTCAGTCTCATTAATAATTCTTAATGAATCCTCTACATTGACATCTCTTCTTCTATTTAAAACTTGTTCTAATAGCTTTTCTCTTTCATCCTTATTCATTAGCTTAACTCTTTCAATAATTCTTGATATATTTTCTTACTTATTAAATCCTTAGATTTTACTAAAGCCCTAGAAACATACTCTAAGCCATCATAATAACCATTTGCATAATAATTACTAGACTTACTAGCTAAACGATTATTAAGCTCATCATTAACTTGGCCCTCTACCACATATAAATCCTTAGAATTATTCTTTACAATCGTATAGTACTTTTCTAAAGCATCCTTATGTCCTTTTACATAATCTTCGTTATTATCGCTTCCATAATTAACTTCTGCCAAGATATTAAAGAAACAATCACTACGATTATCAAACGGTCTTATTTCCTTTGGGAAAGCAGGCTTCTTAACAGTCTTAATCTTATTTTTTAAATCAGCTAAATTTACCGTACGTGAAGTAGTAGTATTAGTCTTATTATTTATAGTAGTACTAGTATTATCATCAAGATGCAAATCGATAGTACTCTTATTATCTTCTTTATCAATAGAATCTAAGATGTTATATATTTCCTCAATCTTAGAATTATCTGATATTTTATTCTTATTTAATTGTTCAACAAGCTTATAAATATCTTGATCAGCCATTATTTCTTACCTCCAAAAGGATCTTCACCATAGCCGTCCTTCTTAAGCAAACTCTGTAAAGTATTCATATCGGCATTGATATTCATATAATCATCCTCTTGCATACTTGAACAAATTGTCTTTAATGCTTCATTGATCAAAACAATAGTCTTAATAAGTTGAGCCTCACAAGAATTAAAGTCTTCGCCATGAACTGGCGCATCCTGTAATTTCTTATATTTTTCCAAAGCACTAGTTAAAATAGGCAAGTAATAATCATACAATTTACTAATCTTATTATTATCACTATGCGTCTCACTTAAGATATCGATTTGTTTTAACAAGTCACAAGTTTGATAAAGACCATTAGTAATTTCCTCTTGAGGAATAGCCCTATTTAATTCATCAATCTTATCAATATACTTATTCGCATCCGATAACTTATCCTCTTTTTTAACTTCATTTGTTTGTACGCTAGTCTTTAATACATCATCAGACTTGGTAGAAAAGACAAGTAATAAGTCCATTATTTTTTTATATACATCAGGATAGTTATATTTAAATTCTGATAGCTTACAAATTTTCTCATCCTTATAAGCCAAAAACAATTGATCAGCCGTAGTAAACTTACCATTTGTAGTTAAAGTAATACCATCAATAACTGGCAAAGAAAGATTAGATTTAAAATAATTATTTAATTTCTTATCAATCTTATTTAATTCGGGAACCGAAAGTTTACTTACATAAGTTCCCTCATTATTTTTTCTAGTAACAAAATCATTGCCAGTGCTAGAATTATTACCATTTTTATCTTTTAAAGCGAATTTATAAATTAGATAACCAATGATACCGATTGGTAAAAAAACAGCCAATATACTTAAAAAACCAGACAATATTTCGACGAAAAATGCTCCAAATAATATTAAGATGAACAATAATCCACCTAAATCAAAACGACCTCTTCTCATAAGAGTTATTATACAATAATTTTCTGCGTTATAATGAAGATGGAGGTTTACTTATGAATACTTTTGATAATACGATAAAGAAAATGCAAGATATTATTAATAGCATACAAGATGCTTGTGATAAGAAAGTTAAGGACGCTGATGAAGACACAGCAGTTAAGTTAAAAACGGTTGCTAATAAGACAATTGACACAATTACCGAAGCTAGCGTTAAGCTTAAGGATGTAGTTGATAAGATAACCGATCAAGAAGAATTAAGCAAATTCTTAGATAGAGTCTTAGAAAAATGTGATAAAGCTTCTAAATATGCTTTCTATAAGTTTGAAGAAATTCTTCCTAGCGAAAAGAAAGAAAAAGAAACGATTAAGATTGAAGATGAAACTAAGAGCACAATGGAAAAATTCTTAGATAACGAAAACGTTAAGAGTGCTGTTAATATGGCTAATAGCCTAAAAGATAGTTTCTTAGAGTTTATGAATAAGGAAGAAACTAAGGAAGCTATTGAGAATGTTAAAAAGAGCGCTATTAATGTTGCGGATAAGGGCCTAGATACTTTAATAAAAGCATTAGATAAAGCTAAGGAAGCATTAGATAATAGTGATAATAGAGTAGAGTGAAGAAAACAATATTTTGTTCTCTTCGACCCTCTCATTGCAC
>CAVCDR010000148.1:0-3452 GCA_963601025.1 Agathobacter sp.
TAATAAAGTACTATCACTATATCTTTCAAGTACAGTAAATTCCGAAATTGCTTCTTTAGAATTTTTATCAGTTACCGCCATCTTTTGACGATCCTTCTCACTTCTTCCAATAGGAGCGTTTATTTCTCCTTCATTATTTTCGATCGTGCCTTTTACAATCGCGTAGTATTTTCTAAAGCAAGTTTTATCCTTTAATTGTTCACTTAAAAAATTATGGGCATTATTATTTTTTGCGATAACTAAAAGACCACTTGTATCCTTATCAATACGATGTACAATACCGGGCCTTAAAAAGCCGCCGACATCCGATAAAGACTTACAATGATAAAGTAGCGCATTAACAAGCGTATTATCATAATTTCCAGGTGCTGGATGAACAACCAGCCCCTTTTGTTTATTAACAATGATGATATCATCGTCTTCATAAACAATATCAATTGGAATATTATTAGGTTTAATGTCCGTCAAAATAACCTCTTCATATTCATATTCAATCTCATCATTTAGCTTTGTTTTATATGAACCACGAACATTTTCTCCATTTACTAAAACCTTATTTTCTTTAATAAGCTTTTGAATGTTCGATCTAGATAGTTCGCTATTTAATGATATATATAAATCAAGTCTTAAGTTTGTATTTAATTCATCTACTTTTAAATTACACTTTGGCATGTTTTTCCTCCAAAATAAGACATATTATATATAAAATTACCCCAATTGTTAAGAAAGTATCCGCTAAATTAAAGACCGGAAAGTCCCATCCTAAGATATTAAAACTTAAAAAGTCTACTACATAGGTAGTAACTATACGGTCAATAAAGTTACCGATAGTTCCTCCTATCATTAATAGTAAAGCAGCTTTAGATAGATTATCTTTAGCTTTATATAAAAGATAACAAAATAGCACTAAACAAACTGGTGTAATGATTAGAAATGTTGTCCTAGCATTTTGCATAATGGAAAAGCCAGCACCAAAATTTTGAACATAGTTCAAACAAAAGAAATTTTCAATTATTGTCTTACTTTGGCCTAATTCAAAGTATGAAGTAATAACATATTTTGAATATTGGTCAATACTAACCAAAGCGACAACAATAAATAAATAAGTTAAATAAGTAAGCTTATTTGTTTTCATCAATATATTCGTTAACTGCTCCTTCTAATATATTAAATGGAAGAGTACCATTTTTAAGTATTGCATCTGAATAAGATACATAATCAAATTTATCACCAAGTTCTTTCTTAGCGTTTTCTCTTAAGTTGTAATGAGTAACAAAGCCTACACCATATCTAGAATAGACTCCAGGCATTGAAATAACGGCTTTATAAAGATCTTCAGCATATTCACTAGCTAAACCCATTTGATTCATTAAATCTTTTGTCGCATCTAAATCATAACCCATGTAATTTACCGCTATATCAATGATTGAATAAATGACATGAGCATTTAAAACAGTTGAATCAACCATTACACATTTAATCATTTCACTATTAGGATAATCTAATAATTCTAATGCATCTATGGCCGCTAAATCAGCATAGCCTTCAGTATAGCCAATAAAGGTTTGAGTGCTTCTAAAATTATGAGGATTTGTTTGCATGAAATAATAGTTTTGATACAAGTGTCCAGGGAAGCCTTCATGAGCTAATATTTCATAGTTACTTATACCCGTTCCTACACTAGTGAAATTTGGATTTAAACGAATAATGTTTTGATTTAAATCATCAAGCGGAGGACTTAAATAATAGCCAACTGTACTTGAACCAAGTGTTGAAAGTTCTGAAACTGTATAATCAGCATCTATCTTCTTATATCTTTCACTTGTATTGTTTCTTAAATACTCAAGCATTCCTTCACCGTCAAGATTTAATGGTTCTAAATCATTATTACCAACATATTCATTATATTCAGTATATAAATTTTCATTTTCTTGATATGCATCAAGGAAAGTATTTACTGTATTGGCGTAATATGTATAAAGCGCTAAGAAACTATCTTCAATAGAAGCATTGTTTGAAGTATTAATAATAAAAACATATTCAGCATAGTCTTGGTCAATATTTAATAATTGTAAACTTTCATCTTCACCTAAACCATATAAAGTTTGAATATAATCATATAAAGTATTAAAACTATCGCATACATCATATTTAATAATATTAGCAATTTCATCGTGTTTGTCTTGATACTCACTATTAGTTTCGAAAGACTCGATTAAACTTTGACCATCATCATCAATAACTGACTTAATATAGACAATTTCACTATCTAACATTGTGTCTGTATGATATAAATTGTTTTCTGATTGTTTCTTAGAATATTCGATGACTTGATTAATATAATTTGGTACATCTTTTAATAAAGTAATGTAGTCATCAACTGATTCTTCATCATAGAATTTAAATTCCATTAAACTGGTAATAACGCCATCTGACACACTACCTGAATCAGAGAAAATAAGATTATATTCATAGAAATATAAACCACATAATGTTTCCAACAATGAATATTGTAATAAATCATAATCATATTGTTGAGCATATGTTAAAGTATCATAATCAAAAGAAAGTAAAGTATTATATTGATTAATCATGCTTTCAATTTGTTCATTATCAAGACCATATTCTAAGTTTCCCCAAGTTACTTCTGGTTTACTTAGCCCCATAGCTTTATAATCAGTAACGCTATTATGCATAAATAAATAACTTTCAGTTACAGTATCATTAAACACTGTATCTAGAAAACTATTAAATTCTTCATTGTCACTAGTTACATCATGGCTTTTTTCTTTGACAACATAATTTTTTAATAAGCTTAAAAAATAACTTCCACTTAAATTAGAATCATTGATATCTAAAGTTTGATCAACAGTAGAATCATCAACCACTTTATCATCAATGGATTTACCACATCCAACAAGCAAAAATAATACCAAGAATAAAGAAAGAAACTTCTTCATTAGTTATTCTCGCTCTCTAGATATTTTTGTAAAGCTAAAGCAATTTGGTCAGGACAAGAAGTATTCTTCATGCCACATTTAACACCTTTTACCTTTTTAACAACATCATTAATGTTCATACCAACAAGTAAATTAGAAATACCTTGTAGATTACCAGAACAGCCACCTACAACATCCATACTTTGAATAATGTCATCTTTAATATCAAATACAAATTCTCTAGAACATACACCACTAGGTTTATATCTATATTCCATCTTTTAATTCCTCTTTCTTTCCCTATAAACCCCAATATTATACTATAATAAATAGGTATTTAGAAACGAGGTAACAAATGAGTAAAGTAAGAACAAGATTTGCACCATCTCCTACTGGTTATATGCATATTGGCAATTTAAGAACTGCTTTATACGCTTATTTAGTAGCTAAAAAAGATGATGGAGATTTTATTTTAAGAATTGAAGATACAGACCAAAATAGACAAGTTGAAGG
>CAVCDR010000149.1:0-3444 GCA_963601025.1 Agathobacter sp.
ATATGGTATACATGGATAACTACTTTTATATATAATCACTTCATAGAAAGAAAAAGAGTTGAGATTAATTCTGACAAAACACATCTCAACTCACCCCTGAAAGGCATTTTTATGATAAGTGATAATTTATCGTTTATCAATATGGTAAATGATAAAAATTTAACTGAATATATAAATACTAATACTATAACCTTTTATGTGCGCCCTAAATGTGGTTCAACTCATATTGTAAGAAATGGCCATTATAACCGTAAAATAGCTCATTTAGATGATGAAGATAGTATTATTACTATTCAGAAATTAATATGTAAAGATTGTCATACTTCTTTTAAAGAATTTCCTAAGAATATATCAAGCTATAATCGTTATTCAATAATATCGATAATCAAGATACTATTTTCTAAGGAATCAATAAATTATTTATATAAGAAATATTATGTAGCTAAAAACACTATTAAAAGATATTCGAAAATGTTTAAAGATGTAAGAAATAAGATAGATGTATTACTTAGAAAAGTAAGCATTAATTCATTTGATGAACTCATCATTAATTATTTAAGTGACTATAGATTATTTTTATTTGAACCATCAACGAGTAATGACTCTATTTTGGTTTATGTATTTAAGATAACTTGAGTATATAAATCAAAAGGGGAAAAAGAATGGAAAAAGATGATTTAGCGTTACTTAAGTATTCAATAATCGCTCCTTACATTAATAAGACTGCCGATTGTAAGAGTATTAGGTCTTTTTGTAAGGCTTCTAGTGGTAAACAGTATTACTACAAGGGTGAATTATTAACTTTTAGTGAAGAAACGTTGCGCAAGTGGATTAGAACTTATAACAGAAAGGGTTATGAAGATTTAAAAAGAAAGACAAGGCTTGACAATAATAAGCCTAGAGCTTTTGATGAAGATACTTTATATAGAATCGATGAACTTAAAACTAAGTTTCCAAAGCTTAGATCTACTACTCTATATAAGACATTAGTAAAAGAAGGATATATTGAAGAAGGGCAAATAAGTAAGAGAACCTTTCAAAGGTTTATCAGAAATAGAAACTATCTAGATTTAAACAACGATCATGAAAGAAAATCATTTGAGTTTGCCCATCCTAATGATTTATGGCAAACAGATACTACTCATGGTCCTTATATCGTTATTAAAGGCGTTAAGTATAAGACCTATATCATAGCCTTTATTGATGATCACTCTAGACTTATTGTAGGAGCTAAAGCGTTCTTTCATGATAGCGCCATTAATATGCAACTATTATTAAAAGAAACTATTAAGGTATATGGATTACCAAAGATTCTATATATGGATAATGGCGGTCCTTATTCTAATAAACAATTATCTATAATATGTGCGCGTCTAGGTATAGAAAATAGAAATGCCAAAGTTTATGATCCGGAAAGTAAAGGAAAAGTTGAAAGGTTTAATCGTACCCTAAAGGATACCTGGATGAATGCCTTTGATTGGAACACTGTTAAAAGTTTAGATGATTTAAATGATAGATTAGCTAATACCATTAAAGACTACAACAATACTGTTCATAGTTCTTTAAAGGATACACCAAATAATGTTTATCATAAAGATTTAGAAGATAACAGAAGATATGATGGCGACTTAGATAAAGCTTTCTATCATACTGTTAAAAGAAGAGTTGGAAAAACGGGTTTAGTATCAATTGATAATAACTCATATGAAGTTGATTATTCTTTAAATAGAAAAACAATTGAATTTACTTATGATCCATTTGATCCATTTATTATCTATTATGATGATAAAGCTTATAAACAAGTTGATAAACAAGCTAATTCTAAAAAGAAAAGAAAGAAGAACGTTGATTACTCTAAGATAGTTAATAAAGAAAATGAGGAAATAAAAGAATATGATGGTGAATGACTTCTTTAACCTTAAGTATTCACCATTTTCTAGAAATATTGAAAGGCTATATGAAAGTAAGGATTATCTTGAAACCAAAAGAAGACTTGAATATTTCTTAGATGAAGAAGGAATAGCTTTAATAAGCGGTCCAAGTGGTATAGGCAAAAGCCAATGTGCTTTATCTTGTATAGATACAAATAAGTATAAAGTAATCTATATTCAAAATAATGATTTAACTTTATTTGAATTTTTTAATTATTTAGGCAATAAGTTAAATGTACCAACGTCGCATTGTCATATGTCTATCATATTGGCCGATATACAAAAACAATTGTCTTCTTACTATAAAGCGGATAAGAAAGTGATCATCGTAATTGATGATGTAGAGGCTCTACAAGCTAAAATACTAGAAACACTTAAATACTTGTGTTATTCACCATTTAGTGACTATAAGGCTAATATCGTGCTTATAGGCCATACTTCCTTTAGAGCTAGGTGTAAAAGAGAATCGTTTAAGTCTATTGAATCAAATATTATTACTAATTATGATTTTCAAGGATTAAGTTTAAATGAAACTAAAGACTACATAAAACACAGATTATCTCTAGCAGGTGGCGATTTAGACGTGATAGAAGATAAATACTATAACGCTATTTATTCTTATACGGATGGCGTTCCTACATGTATTAATAAGTATATGTCTAATTTATTACTGTTACTTTATAGTTTAAAGACAAAAGAAGTAACGCATAAAATACTTAAAACCGTTCACGATGAGGTAGCAATATGATTGATTATATATGCACATATAAAGATGAAGCTTGGAAGGCATCACTAGAAATAAAAGAAGAAAGTGATAAATATTCAATACTTCAAATACAAAGTAAATATAAGGATCTAGAAATATTCTTATGGCTTGATCAAAACAATTATTGGCTAGCTATACCAAAAGATTTATTAGCTTGTAGTATTAGTTATCCAACTGATGAATTCTGGAACTACGAAAGTTTATATCATTATACAGAGGATGAGATGGTATCTAAGACTATAGCAATTGGTATATCTACTTACTTTAAATTAAGATGAAGAAACAAATGATAAATGAAAACTTAGATGATTTATATATTGAACTAGATTATCTAAAAAATGATTACAATTTAGCTTTATCCACTATACAAGACCAAAAAGAGGATATTAAAAGATTTCTATTACTACTAATAGAAAGAGATATACCAATACCTGAAGATTTGATTAATAGATATATTAATAAGGCTCCTACATTTAAGAAACAAGATGATGATGAACTTCCGTTTTAACTAGTAATAAGACTCTACATAAATTATTATGTGGAGTCTTTTAATAAGAAAAAGCTTTTAAATAAGTATCTATACCACAAAACTCCACATAATCATAAAGTACACATAATATTTTATGTGAACAAATATTAAAAAATATCAATTGGGTAAAATAATTTGTCGTTTAGTGGGTAAATTATTGTGTCGTTCTACAATAAATCCATGAACAAACTCTTTTAACAAAATAATCATATCAATTC
>CAVCDR010000150.1:0-3364 GCA_963601025.1 Agathobacter sp.
ATCATTAGCGGTAACTTTATACGCCATCATCACGGATAATAAAAAGATTCGTGGTAAGACAAATCTAGATAACCTATTAAAGTCTGGAAAAGAATTAAAAGTGTTTGCGATTCATCATAAGGATTTAGAAAAGTTTTGTGTAGAAGCCAAACATTATGGTGTTTTATATTCTGTCTTAAAAGAAAAAGATAAAACGGATGGCATTGTCGATATTATGGTTAAAGCCGAAGATGCTTCAAAGATTTCAAGAATGGTTGATAAATTTGATTTAGCTACCATTGATACAAAAGCCATAAGAGAAAGTGTTTTATCTCAAAAAGATATAAAGCCTATGAGTGATGAAGAACATGATAAGCTTTTAAATCAATTGATGGATGATAAAGAAAACCCGACAAAAGCTCGAACAAGCAAGGACGGTACTCCGTTCGAGCCATCTTCAAAAACATCGAAGAAAGACGAGAAGAAGAAAACCGTCGAAAGAAAAAAATCAACAGCTACTATGGATAGGCCTTCCGTTTTAAAAGAACTAAAGGATATCAAGGAACAACAATTAAAAAATGCTGCGCCTAAATATCCAGTTAAGAAGAAGTCCAAGAAGAAAGTGAGATAAGATTATGAAAAATTGGTTTAAGAAACAAGAAGAAGACAGCATTGATATTAAGATTGATGATACAGAGAAAAGAATCATTATACGTGCTTTAGCTGATTTAAGAGATAAACAAAGGCTAGCTCAAAAGAACTATGATTTTCTAGATTCACTCATTGTTAAGATTTGTGATGCGGATTCTGCTAAATCATTACATTTTGATAAAATTCGCTAAAAATAGCGGTTTATCTAGGCAGATATTGATAAAACTGCATTTTCTGCCTAGATAACTCATTGATTTCTTGCTTTTTATTCGCTAAACTATACTTGAGGTGATTAGAATGGATTTATTCAAAAGAGAAAAATATTTGAAAAAGATTCGACCATTTTATAATCAAGAAGATCTAATTAAAGTCATAACAGGTGTAAGACGTTGTGGTAAAAGTAGCTTAATGCAAACAATTTGTGAAGAATTAAAAAGCACAGGCGTCAAAGAGGAACAAATTATCTATATTGACCTTGATAGTAGAAAAAATCGTAATGTTAAAAAAGCGGATGATTTGGAAAATTTAATCGAGACTCTCTCAAATATTGAGAACCATAAATACTTGTTTATTGATGAAGTTCAAAATGTTGATAATTTTGAAGAAGTGGTGAACGGCTATCGAACAGATGGTGGCTACTCTATCTTTATCACTGGATCAAATTCATATTTATTAAGTGGTGAATTATCCACTAAATTAACAGGACGTTATGTAGAATTTGAATTATATACTCTATCTTTTGACGAGTATGAAGAAATGAAAAGATTCTATAATAAGCCAATCAATCCAAACTCTTCAGTGGAATTAAACAACTATATTCTTGAGGGAGGTTTTCCAAGAACTATTCAATTCGATGATTTGCAGGCTAAAAGAACCTATACAGAAAGTGTTGTAAAGGAAATTTTTGAAAAAGATATACGAAAACGCGTAAAAATCAAGAACAAGGAAGCTTTTGAATCTGTTGAACATTTTATTATTAATAATTTTGGTTCTACAACAAGTATCTCAAGCCTCCAAAAAGCATTAGAGAAGAATGGTATTAAAATCCATAGAGATACCTTGTCCAATTATATTCAAACATTGGTTGATGCAAAAATTTTGTATGAATGTTCACGTTTTGATATGAAATCAAAAAAATCATTATCAGGTGAAAAGAAATATTATGTATCTGATTTAAGTTTTTATTTTTCTTTGAACACAGATAATCAAATCAATTACGGACCAGTTCTTGAAAACATTATTTATTTCTACGCAAAAAGCCATGATTATTCAATCAGTGTTGGAAGAATAGGAAAATTAGAATGCGATTTTATTTTAAGAGATCATGATATGAATTATTCTTATGTTCAAGTAGCCTACACGATTGCATTAAGTAAACAAACAGAAGAGAGAGAATATAAACCATTAGAATCAATCAAAGATAATTATCCAAAATATGTAATGACCACTGATTATTTACTTCAAAAAAGAAACGGCATAAAACATGTAAATTTAATTGACTTCATGGCCGTAAATTCAAAATTCTGAACAATCCAAATTTGGATTGTTTTTTTATCGAAAGGAGATGATAAATTATTGATAAAAGAAAAGATGAAACTATATTTTTAATACTGTTAATCATTCCTGTCATTTGGTTTGGATTAATCATTGCTCCCTACATGGATAAAGGATTAATCTATGCCCTGCCTAATTTAAATGAAGCATTATCTCATCCATTCAAGATACAATGGACAAGTCATACTTTAAAGTCAATAGGGCTATGTTTGCTAACGTATGGAATTGCAGTTGGTATCTATTTATCTTCATCCAAGAATTATCGAAGAAATGAAGAATATGGATCTGCTAAATGGGCTAATCCTTTTAAAGTATGCAAGAAATATGCCGATAAGAATTATTTATCTAATAAAGTCTTTTCTCAAAATGTAAGAATGGGCTTAAATGGTAAGAAACATCGAAGAAACTTGAATACACTTGTTATTGGTGGTTCTGGTGCAGGTAAAACAAGATTTTATGCCAAGCCAAACATTATGCAATGTAATACAAGTTTTGTGGTATTAGACCCAAAAGGTGAAATTATTCGTAGTGTAGGCTATCTACTAGAAGAAAATGGATATGAAGTAAAGGTCATTGATTTAATTGATATGTCTAAATCACTTGGCTACAATCCATTTCACTATATTCAAAGTGATAAGGATATCTTAAAGCTGATTACTAATCTTATTCGAAATACAACCCCTAAAGGTTCATCAACTAATGATCCTTTCTGGGAAAAGAGCGAAACAGCCTTACTAGAAGCATTGATGTTATATCTATATCACTATGCTCCAGAAGATGAACAAAATTTCACCATGGTCATGGAAATGTTAAATTATGCCGATGTAAAAGAAGATGAAGATGATTATGAAAGTCCATTAGATGAATTATTTAAAAGACTAGAAACAATAGATACAAATTCACTGGCTTTAAAACAATACAAAATATATAAACAGGCAGCAGGTAAAACCGCTAAATCCATTTTAATTTCGGTTGGTGTAAGACTTGCTGCTTTTAACTTGGAAGAACTGGCATCTCTTACCCATTATGATGAAATGGAATTAGAACAAATTGGAGAAAGAAAAACGGCCTTGTTTGCGATTATTCCAGATAACGATTCCACCTTTAATTTCATTGTTGGTATGTTGTATACGCAACTCTTTCAGATGCTGTATTATCAAGCCGATTTTGTTCATAACGG
>CAVCDR010000151.1:0-3253 GCA_963601025.1 Agathobacter sp.
GGTTGTTAATTTTAAAATATTTTTAAAAGTTTTATTTATGTGCCATTTGGCACATTTCTTAGTCCTGCTCTTGTTTTTTCTTTTCTAAGAAAGCTAACAAATTATTTATGAATATTTTTAGTACAGGTAAGGCAACCACTGTTAATAAGAATGTTGCAATCATTGCTAGTAAGGTATACATTTTAACACTTAACTGCCTTACGGCGATTGGCGTATTAACTTGCACAATCATATTGGTTGATTCAATATCTAAATGCTCTAACCTTGCGGTGTTGCTGTATTCATAAAGCGTATTTAATTCGCTTAAAATTTCTTTTATTAAATCCTCAATTTCTGTTTTTAAATTATCGTCAGAAATCGCACTTGAATCCTTAAAAACTTCAATTAAATAATCGTTGTACGAAATGGCTGTTTGATTCATGCTTATTAAGTCTAATTCTGAAATAAGCGTTGAAAATAAACTATCGTAGCTACTTTGAGGATTTGCTGAATTATCATATACGCCATCAATAATTGAGGTATGGTTTTCATCATAATCATCACCAAATTGACCATTAGTAACTGTGCCGTTTGAAGTATTCTTTTCGGAATACGATTTAATCATTGAATATAGCTTTTCTAGCTCCTCGTTAGTATCGTTGCTAGAAACAGTATACACATTGTTGCTTTGTTCCAGCTTTTTAAGCAATAAATCTGGGTTTTTGGTTGCCTTATTAGCTAAAATTTTAGCGTACAATTCAGGCAACTTTGTATTATAGACATATTCATATCTATTCACTAAATCCGAAAAAGAGTAGCCTGTTGTTGAATTATGATAATTATTATCCAAAGTAGCTTTTTCATTTAAAAACGTTTCGATTGTTTCAATATTAGTTTTAATTAAATCGGCTTGCTCAATATAATCGTAGCTAGTATCCTCGCTAATCAAAGTGCTAACATTACTAGGAAAAGAATCGGGATTAACGTAATTCTTTGTGTAATAAGTGATAAAATTTCTAACTATGCTATTAAGTAGTTTTCCAGCTTGAGGGAGTTCGCTATTAATTGTTATTGTGTATTTAACGGGATTATATTCGTACTCCTTGCCATTATCTAAAGCAGAATCGATTTTGTCTTGTTCATCGTCAGGGACAACACCTTCAATCGTTAACATTTCAGAAACGCTGTTACTAGTAACTTGTCCTTTTAAATTTTCATCAATTTATAGCTGCGTCAAGGACTTCGGAGCCTGTTAGTTCTTCAAGCGCATCTTCGACTTTTGAACCGTTATAAGTGTAACCGTCGCTGGCAGCTTGGTTAACAAACTTGATGTTTGTGCTAGCCTTATATGTTTGTTTTTTAGATAGCACGACATAAGCACCTGTACCAACAATAATTGATAATGATAAGGATACTATTATTGTCTTAATTAAAAACGGTTTATATTTTTTAATTTGTTTCACTAATTGCATCCTCCTTTGTTACGGGTGAGTATTCTTTGCCATCTATATAAACGCGATAATATGGTTCGATCTGTGTAGAGTTGTATTGGTCATCTAACTCTTTTAATTGCTTGCCTAATTTAATGATTTGCTCTTTTAAGCTTTCATACATATTCTTCGCATCTTTTAATTTTTCTGTGTAATTATTAGAGATCTCATCACTTGTTTCTGTGTATTCTTCGCCTTCGTTTTTCATATTTGTGATAAGTAACTTGTCATCACTAATCATTCTTTGAGTTGCTAAACTATTTGAAGAAGCGATAGCAGCAGCATCATAAATATAATCAAGGCCTGTTTTTGTAGTCGTTATATAATAAGTGCCGTTTGAAATACTTGGCACAGAAATAGTTGGAAACAAAGTCATATCATAAAGTGTTATGGCGTTTCTTCTGTTTTCATATTGTGCTTCGTAATTTGCTTTTTTATCCGATAGTAATCTATCTTTATACGTTATTGAATTTATTAAACTTGTCGAATCCTTAGAAATGCCGTTTGAAACAATATAAGTTTTAAAATTGGCTATATCGACATCAATAATATTGTTCGCACCATCATAAATGTTTTTAAACGTTACTCCATTATATGAATAGACGTTATCTTCTTTCATTCTGGTTTTGGCGTATGAAGCGATTTCGTTTGCTTCGTTAGTTAGCCATGTTACAAGATAGATATAGTCGGTATCGCTACTTGGTTCTGTGAATAATACACTTTTATTACTGTAAGTGCAATTTTCTTCAAAATAATTCATCCATAAATTAATTATCGTTTCTAAGACTTCTTTTTTGTCATGTTTGCCACTATAGTTAATGTAAAAATCAGTTGTGTAATTGCTTTTATTAGTAATTTGCGGGAATGATAGCCATAATTCATCGTTTTCAAGTTCAAAACCGAGTTTCTCTTCCGCTTGAGTGATAATATCTTCGTTTAGTATTGAATAAGGATTAAATCTTGTGCTATTAGGATTTAGCCCGTTGGCTGCTTCTTGATAAGTTAAGGATATCCTAGCGGTCATAGATGAGCTTATTTTGTCTTTAACAACCTTTATCGTACCACCAAGGCACACAAGCAAGGCAACGCAAGAAATTATGACGGTTGCTTTTGAAAACAAACCGCCACATTTCCATTCTTTCGATAACTTCTTAAACATCGTTACAAAATGCCTCTTTCATATGCTTTGATGATTTCAAAATTACTAACCGCATTCCTGCGCTTACCCCTTTTTAAGTTACAATTTTGGTTGGTGATTTCATCTTTTGAAAAGTTTGTTCCTTCGATAAACTCAAAATCAAGGCATTCCTCAATATCTGAAATATTATGCACCGTGTATTTTTTTTCAACAACATTACCCGGCTTTTTCTGGTTGTATTTACGATGACCGCCTGAAAACTTTATAACTTTCCCTTTGTATTGATACATAAAATCTTTGCTTTCTTGTTCAATCCAAGAATGGCCAATGTAAGTAGCTTTGTTATTATCATCAATCATGTAAAGTGGGCTGACCAAAATGCGATAAATAAATTCATCAGGGATAATCATTCCATCATTATCCTTTTTTTCTTCTTTAATATACTTTTTAGTAACCTTGCCGACAAATGTATTATTCTTATCGCTGTTTTCTTTTAAGATTTTTGATCTAAAATTTAAATTTTCACTTTTACTTTTCTTTTTCTTTTGATGATAGTTTTTTGACCAATGCTTATAACTTGGTGTTGAGTTGTAATTCATATAAATACCTCCTAATTACTCTTTTTCTAATGTCTTAGTTATATGCA
>CAVCDR010000152.1:0-3170 GCA_963601025.1 Agathobacter sp.
TTCTAATACCATTGGGTCTTCAATATGAGTTAGTTGATGGTTTAACTGGCCTAGGACAGGTTAAATTATCTTTTCCATTATCATTCTTTAGGAAAACCGTTTACTTTATAGCTTTGTTCACTATTCCTTTAAAGTTTGAACCAATTTATGCCTTTTTGGCTGAGAGCGTTTCTGATATACTTGGACCTTTAGTTTCTTATTATGTGGTAAAAAGAAATTTTAATCATATATTAGAGTGGAGACTTTGGAACAGAAGCGAAAATTTAGAAAAAAATTTTTAAAAATATTTGTCTTTCAATTGTTAAAAAAGCCGCATTTTTAACAATGAATCATAAATTTTGGATAAAATCAACTATTTTTTACACTTAAAATTTCGATGAAAACGCTTGCAATGAAAGTTTGTAAGGGGTTACAATCATAGTGTGCAAAAAGATGCACAAGAGGAGACAAAATGAAAAAGATTTTAACAATTTTACTTAGTATTGCTATGATCTTCGCATTAGTTGGTTGTTCTTCAAATGACAGTGGTACTACTGATGGTGGTTCTACTGACAGTGGTTCAAGCGACAGTGGCGTTGAAGATGTAGCAGTATTCTGGTACACATTTGCAGATGATTACATCTCAACTGTACGTGCTGCATTAAACAAACAATTTGATGAAGCTGGTGTTTCTTACAAGGATTATGATGGTAATGGTAACCAAACAGACCAAACTAACCAAATCAACACTGCATTAGCTGCTGGTGTTAAAGTAATCGTTGTTAACCAAGTTGAATCAAACTCAGTTGATACAACCAAGGCAATCCTAGAAGCTGCTAAGGCTGCTGGTGCTAAGGCTATCTTCTTCAACAGATCAATTTCTGAAGATGATGCTGAAGCTGAAGAATTATTAAACAGCTATGATTCTGCATTCATTGGTACAGATTACACTCAAGCTGGTCACTTAGAAGGCCAAATGATTGGTGAATATCTAGTTGCTAACTATGATGCTACTGACTTAAATGGTGATGGCGTTATCTCTTACGTAATGTTAAAGGGTCAAGAAGGTAACACTGAAGCTATCGCTAGAACTCAATATTCTGTAGAAGACGCTAATGCTGCTCTAGAAGCTGCTGGTAAGAAAGATTTAGCTTACTATGATTCTGCTGCTGCTACTCAATATCTAGTTGATGCTAACGGTACTTGGTCTCAAGAAGCTGCATTCAACCATTTAGAAACAGTATTATCTCAATACAATGAAGAAAATGGTAACATGCCTGAATTAATCATTGCTAACAATGACTCAATGGCTTTAGGTGCTATTCAATCATTACAAGGCCATGGTTACAACAATGGTGAAGGTACAACAACTATTCCTGTATTTGGTGTAGATGCTATCGATTCTGCTAAGACTGCAATTGATGCTGGTCAAATGACTGGTACAGTTAAACAAGATGGTGAAGGTATGGCATTTGTTATCTGCCTATGCACTCAAAACCTATTAGCTGATAAAGCTGCTACTCTTGAAATTCCTACTGATTATGAAACAGTTGGTACATGGAGAGTTAACATCCCTTATTCAGCTTATACTAAATAATTAGTTACTAATTAAATCTTTATGTAGCCACGCTGCAGGGCGTGGCTACTGTTTTATTTAAAATTCAAAGAGGACATAAACATGGCAAATGATGTTTTATTAAAAATGGAGCACATCTCAAAATCATTCCCTGGTGTCAAGGCGTTAGACGATGTACAACTTACTGTTAAAGCTGGTACAGTTCATGCGCTAATGGGTGAGAATGGTGCTGGTAAGTCTACTCTAATGAAGTGCCTATTTTCTGTTTATCATAAGGATAGCGGACATATTTATTTGGAAGGGCAAGAAGTAGATTTTAAAGATTCAAAAGAAGCTCTTGAGCATGGTGTGGCAATGGTTCACCAAGAACTAAACCAAGCTTTAAAGAGAAACGTAATGGATAACATGTGGCTTGGCCGTTATCCTATGATGGATAAAATTCCTTTCTTTACAAGCGAAAAGAAAATGTATGATGCCACTAAAAAGATTTTCGAAGAATTGGATGTAAAAGTTGATCCAAAAACAATTATGTCAACAATGCCTGTATCTCAAAGACAAATGGTCGAGATAGCTAAGGCAGTATCATATAATTCTAAAGTAATCGTATTTGATGAACCTACTTCTTCTTTAACAGAAGTAGAAGTAGAACACTTATTTAGAATCATCAATCAATTAAAGGCAAAAGGTTGTGGCATTATTTATATTTCACATAAGATGGATGAAATCTTGAGAATTTCCGATGAAGTTACAATCATGCGTGATGGCAAGTATATTACTACTAGGGATTCCAAAGATTTAACTACTAATGAAATCATTAAGTTGATGGTAGGTAGAGAGTTAACTAATGTATATCCACCAAAGGATAATGTAATTGGTGAGCCATTACTAGAAGTTAAAGGCTTGACTGCTGAATATTCTAAATTAAGTGATGTTTCATTTAAGGCAAATAGAGGTGAAATCATTGGTATTGCTGGTCTAGATGGTAGTGGCCGTACTGAATTACTAGAAAATATATTCGGTAACGCTACTAGAAAGAGTGGCGAAATATACCTAGATGGTAAACGTGTTTATAATAAGACTCCTAGAGAATCAATTAAAAACGGTTTTGCCCTAGTTACTGAAGAAAGAAGAGCTACTGGTATCTTCGGTATTAGAGATATTCAAGCTAATACTTGTATTTCTTCTTTACCTAACTACCTAGATGGACCATTCTTAAATGATAAAAAGATGTATGAGGCTACTCAATGGGGCATCGATTCAATGAAGACCAAGACTCCAAGCCAAAAGACTCCTATTCAATCATTATCTGGCGGTAACCAACAGAAGGTTATCATTGCAAGATGGTTATTAACTAAGCCTGACGTATTATTACTTGATGAGCCAACAAGAGGTATTGATGTTGGTGCCAAGTATGAAATATATGAATTAATTATTCAATTAGCTAAACAAGATAAATGCGTATTGATGGTATCTTCAGAAATGGCTGAATTACTTGGTGTATGCGATAGAATCTTGGTTATGAGTGGTGGCCGCTTGGCTGGGGAAGTTGACGCAAAGACAACAAACCAAGAGGAGATTATGACTCTTGCAGCTAAATATGCTTAATATTAGGAGG
>CAVCDR010000153.1:0-3163 GCA_963601025.1 Agathobacter sp.
ATCTTATCAAGAGTACCATCGGTCTTAATTTCGGCAATAGCCTTATTTAGCTTATCAGTAAGTTCATCATTGTTCTTGGCAACACAAATTGCCGTAGTCTCAACGCCAAACTCTTCATCTAATATTTTTAGACTATCATTTTTTTCAGTAAATGCTTCTGCACTAAACTCATTCATGATTACACAATCTACTTTATCTTGTAATAATGCTTGAATGGCATCATATGGTGAATTATAACGATCTACTATTGTACCTTCTAAACTAGAAACACCCAAATCTTCAGCAGTACCAAGTTGCACTCCTATCTTTTTCCCTGATAAATCTTCTACACCTTCAATAGTTGAAGATTGCTTAGTATTCGAGCATCCTACAAGTAATAATAAGATAAGTAACGATAAAAAGAATCCCTTTTTCTTAAACATAAGATTATTATATTTCAGTATGTATTAATTAAAGATATAAAAGTTAAAAACCTATCTATTTTCTTGATATATATTTAATAAAGCGTTTTGCAAAACAGCACTTAATGATAAATTATTTTCTTTCGCATAAATGTCTAACCAATAGGGAATAGTACAGTTTTTTCTTACTGCTTTCTTACCATATTTTTCACTATATTTAAAAACATCTAAGACAATTAAAGAAACAAAACCATTTTCATATTCATCTGCCTTAATTTTTCTTATATCACTAGAAACAGGTACATCCTTTCCTTCTTCTAATTCTGTAAGTAACCAACCACAACCTGCATCTTTAAGCATATAAATGATATCAACTAAATCATCACCTTGAGTAACACATCCCTTTAAATCTGGAAAAACGCCAGTATAGCTACCATCGTCATTTGGATAGATACATGCAGGATAAGTAAATTCTAAATTGTGTTTCATTGATTTGACTCCTTGTTTTTAATACCAGCTTGTTTAAGAATAGAATTCAAGGTCTTGATGTTAACATCTTTATTGTGCCTAGGAATAGTAATCTTTCCATTTTTATACAAGTGCTTATATTGATAATGCCTTCCTCTTACATAAACCAAATACCACCCATTTTCAATCAACATCTTTTCTACTTCTTTAAATTTCATAAAGACATTGATGACTCGATACGCATTATACACATTTTTTCCATATTTTGTCTTACTCCTAAATCTTTATTACAAAAATTAAATAAAATATCCTACATGTAATTATTTTTATGTATAATATTTAGTGAACGGATGTTTATTTTATGGCACAGATATTAAAAGAAGAACTTAGAAATCAAATCTTGCAAGCAAGTAAAGAAGAATTTTTACAAAAAGGTTATAAGGATGCCTCACTTAGATGTATAGCTAAAAAAGCACATATGACAGTAGGCAATCTTTATCGTTATTTTGAAAACAAAGAAGATATCAATAATAAGATTGTAGAACCTTGTTTAATTGAACTAGAAAAACTATTAAATGATGAAACAGACAATCAATTATCTTTCTTTAAAGTTAATAAGAGTTTTAATTTAGATAAAGATAGTATGTTAAAGGCAATCGACAACATTATGGATAAAGTAATTGATATCTATGATGAATATAAAGTTGAATTTCAAATACTAATGATGGATAGCGAATTAAGTGCAGGGCTTAAACACTGGTTTGCAAATCTAGTGAAAAACTTAATTAAAAATAATTGTCCATTTATTGGCTTTGATAAAGAGCTTGTGACAATGTCTAATTCTTATTCAAACGCTATTTTCGCAGGTTTTAAAGAACTATTAAAGAGTGATTACAACAATGAAAGAATGAAGCTTTTAAGTAAGATTTATTTTAGGTCTTATGTCTATATGCTAAATAGTGATATTAAAGAAATGATTAATAGTATATAAGAGGGTATATGAGTTTTATAGAATTTAATAAAGTATCTAAGATATATAAGATGGGCGAAGTTGAAATAAAGGCCCTTGATGAGATTTCTTTTAACATTGAAAAAGGTGAATTTGTTGTAATACTTGGAGCCTCAGGTGCTGGTAAATCAACTATTTTAAATATACTTGGTGGTATGGATACATCAACTAGTGGTGAAGTAATTGTTGATGGCAAAGATATATCTAAAGCTGATGATAAGATACTAACCGATTATCGTCGATTTGATATTGGCTTTGTCTTTCAATTTTATAATCTAGTTCAAAATCTAACTGCTAAAGAAAATGTAGAACTTGCCTTACAAATCAGTAAAGATCCATTAGATGCTTTAGAGGTACTAAAGATGGTTGGCCTAGAAAATAGAATTAATAACTTTCCTAGCCAACTTTCAGGTGGCGAACAACAACGTGTTGCGATTGCCCGTGCAGTGGCCAAAAACCCTAAGCTTCTTTTATGCGATGAACCAACTGGTGCCCTAGATTATGTAACAGGCAAACAAGTGTTAAAGGTCTTACAAGATTTAGCTTTTAAGGAAAATATGACAGTTGTGATTGTTACCCATAATAGTGCTTTAAAAGATATGGGTAATAAAACTATTAGAGTAAGATCTGGTCATATTGAATCTGTTGAACTTAACAAACATCCAAAGAATATTGAGGATATTGAATATTAATGTTTAGAAAAGATACTTTAAGAATGATTAAAAAAACATCTAAGCGCTTTATTTCGCTTGTTTTAATCGTTCTTATTGGTTCTAGCTTTATGATGGGACTAATGTCTAGTGCCACAATCCTTAGAAATAGTATGGACGCCTTTAATGATGAATATAATCTACAAGATATTCAAATCTATTCTAATTATGGCTTTTGTATAGAAGATATTGAAAAGATTAGAGAAACTGAAGGAGTGAAAGATGTTTTTGCCTCAAGGTTTGTGGATGTCTATGCCAAGGGTGATAATGGTAAAGAGATTGTCGCAAGAGTAGAAGAACTTAATAGAGATGTTAATAAATATAAATTAGTAAGTGGCAGAATGCCTGAAAATGCGCATGAGTGCTTGATGATTGTGACTTCTTTAAATAAGACTACTTATCAAATAGGCGAGACTATAAAAGTTTATTTAGACAGCGAAGATGAACTTAATGAGGCGCTTAGAAATGATGAATTCACAATTGTTGGCTTTGCCCAAAGTCCTGCTTATACTTCTAAAATACTAGGCACTTCGACGCTTAAAAGTGCCGATTTGAGTGCATCTTTGCTTGTATAT
>CAVCDR010000154.1:0-3117 GCA_963601025.1 Agathobacter sp.
TGACGTTAAATAAGTAAATGACTCATTATTATACGGATAATAGTGATTTAGCTAGTAATAGAAAATCTTTCAACTATTATTTCGATAATGAGCAATTCATATTTACTACCGATAATGGCGTCTTTTGTAAAAATGAGGTTGATTACGGTAGTTATCTATTAATTAAAAATACTTATAAGAAAAAGCTTGGTAGTAAGCTTTTAGACCTTGGATGTGGTTGGGGTGTTGTTGGTATCATCATTAAGAAATTTAATGATGATATCGATATAACTTCCATCGATGTAAATTCAAGAGCTATAGAGCTTACAAATATCAATGCTAAACAAAACAAAACACTGATTAAAGCTAGTTTATGTTTAGATATAGAGACCCTAAATACATTGTTTGATTCTGTGATACTTAACCCGCCCATTCGAGCGGGTAAAGTTGTCATATACGAACTTTATGAAAAAGCCTATAAAGTGCTTAATGAAAAGGGGTCGTTGTATATCGTTATTCAAAAGAAACAGGGCGCTGTTTCAAGCATAAATAAGCTATCTACGTTATTTAAACAAGTTGACATCCTGGATAAATCTGGTGGTTATTGGATTATTCAGGCGACTAAATAAATTCTACACTGTTTAATAGGAAAGGACGGCGTATTAATGAAGCAATCTTATCATATCGTTGAGTCGGGTAGACATTCCTCTCGCCGTGATTATTCGAAGGTTTCTGGTAATCTAGAATTACCTAATCTTGTTGAAATTCAAACAGATTCTTTTAAGTGGTTCACTGAAGAAGGAATCAAAGAAGTGTTTGATGAGATTTACCCAATTCAAAACTATAGCGGTAACATTAAATTAAAGTTACTTAGCTATGAATTCCGTAAGCCAAAATATAGCGTTGCTGAAAGTAAATACCGTGAGGTAAACTATGTAGCGCCTTTATGGGCTAATATGGAACTTGAAATCTATAATGAGGAGACTGGCGAAATTATTAATCGTCAAGAAGAAGTCTTCTTAGGTGATTTCCCAATGATGACACCAACTGGTACTTTTATTATCAATGGTGGTGAAAGAGTAATTGTTTCTCAAATCGTTAGATCTCCAGGTGCTTATTTCGATATTGGATCAGACGATAAGACTGGTAAGGAAACCTATAATGGCGAACTTATTCCATCAAGAGGTACTTGGTTACAACTTCTAACTGATGATAAAAAATCTTCTGGCAACCGTGTTCTTAACATGAGTGTTGATAGAAAGAGGAAGATTTTATCGACAATTTTATTAAAGACTATTGGCTTCTCTTTGAATCTTGAAAAAGGCGAAGATGCTTTTGACGTTAATAAGACTAAAACTTTTATTAAGTCATTAGGTTTAGACATTTATGAAGATCTAATCACAAATGAAACTGATCGTGAATTCTTAAATGTCTATCAAGCTATTTATACATCTTTCTTTGGTCCGTATGATGAAATTAGTAATACTTTACATGCTGAAAAGACAAATACTACTGATGCAGCTTTAATTGAAATGCATCGTAATCAAAAACAAGATGAAGTTCCTACGATTGAGGGTGCTGCATCTTTGATGAATGCAAAGTTCTTTGATGCAAGTAAGTATGATTTGACTAGTGCTGGTAGATATAAATTAAGAAGAAAACTTAGTGTTGTAGATCGTATTGAAAACCATGTTTTAGCATGCGATTTATACAAGGCTGATGGTTCTTTATTAATGGCTAAGGGCACTCTAGTTAAAAGAGACGAAAGAAACATTTTAAGGGAAGAACTTGCTAAGGGTAGCCATGTTGAGGCTTTCCCATTTAGACATAGCTTCTCTCATCCTACAATTGTTGATGTTGATACAAAAGACAAGTTGGCTCTTGTAGGTAGAATTCTTGCATGTGACTTAGAATTAAAGAATGGTGATGTTTATTATATTGGTACTGCTTTAAGTGATGCTGATATTAAGAAGATCGCTAAAGAATTTAAGAGTATTAAAGTATACTCTGGCATTATTGCTAAGGCTGTTGAGATGGATTCAAGTAATATTGATGCTATTCTTGACTATGGTCAAAGATTCTTCTTACTTGCAAGACTTACAGACAAGGCAGGAGATGTTCTAGTTGATGATGAACTTGCAATGCCTTTATATGTTCCAGATCATGACTTCTATTTATTGAGTTCAGATAAGGAACAAGTTATTAGAGATAGAATCGCTAGTGGTGAAAAGATGACTGCATGGCTAGTTGGTAGTGCATGTCAAGTTGCTTATATTGAAAATCCTAATGATTCTAGTCTAAAAGTTAAACTAATTGGTGTTGACCCACTAAATGATAAGAAGTGTATCACTATCTCTGATATGATCGCATTATATTCTTATATGTTCTCACTTCTTGATGGTGTTGGTAGCGCCGATGATATCGATATGCTTGGTAACAGAAGAGTTAGAACTGTTGGTGAGCTTATCCAAAACCAATTCAGAATTGGTTTAAGCAGAATGAAGAAGACAGTTACTGAGAAGATGTCTATTGCGGATCTTGATACTGCAACTCCAAAGACATTAACTAATAATCGTCCTTTGGCTGGTGCTATTAAGGAATTCTTCTCAAGTTCTCAATTATCACAATTCATGGACCAACAAAATCCACTTGCCGAACTTACTAATAAGCGTCGTATAAGTGCTTTAGGTCCTGGTGGTTTAACAAGAGAGAGAGCTGGCTTTGAGGTAAGAGATGTTCATAACTCACACTACGGTAGAATCTGTCCTATTGAGACTCCAGAAGGTCAAAATATCGGTTTGATTTCTTACTTAACTTCTTATGCTAAAGTTAATAAATATGGTTTTATTACTACTCCTTATCGTAAGGTTGATAAGAAGGGTAATGTAAGTGATGAATATATTTATCTTTCTGCTGATGATGAAAACGATTATATAATCGCTCAAGCAAATGAGGTTGTTGACGGTAAGTTAAAGAATGATATGGTTGTTGCTAGAAAAGCTGGTGAAACAATCATGGCTAAAAAGGAAGAAGTTGAATTAGCCGACGTATCTCCTAAGCAAATCATTTCTATTGCAGCAGCTTGTATTCCATTCTTGGAAAACGATGACTGTACTCGTGCCCTAATGGGTGCTAACA
>CAVCDR010000155.1:0-3112 GCA_963601025.1 Agathobacter sp.
ATCTAAGGCAGCACCAACAAGTCCACCAGGTACTAGTTCATGAACGGCTTTGGCAGCCTTGGCATGAGCTAAATTCATATAGTGGTTAGCTTGATATCTAAATTTAGGATTAAACTTATCTTCAAGTCTAATCTTATTTTTTACATCAATATAATTAACAACAATACTTTGTTCATTAATAGTTAACCAATACTTTACCTTAGAACCATATTCCTTACATAAGAATCTTGCATAGTATTCAAAGTCATCAACAATTTGTCTATCTGCCCAACCAGCATATTTATCTACTAGGGCCATAGGTAAATCATAGTGCCACATTGTAACAATTGGTTCAATATTGTGAGCCTTTAGTTCATCAATTAAATCATGATAGAACTGTACACCTTTTGGATTAGGTTCTCCCACTCCATCTGGTAATACCCTAGACCAGTTAATAGAGAAACGATATGAGCTAAAGCCCATTTCCGCCATTAATGCTACATCTTCTTTGTAATGATGATAGTGATCACTTGCTACACTACAATCCGCATAGCCTCTTTTATCATGAATCTCTCTATTGATAACATCTTGTTGATTCTCTTTTTTGCCATCTTCTAAGGCTGCACCCTCACATTGGTAGGCACTGGTTGCAGCACCCCACATAAATCCTTTTGGAAATTCTTTAACTTCTTGCATAAAACCTCACTTTAATTTTTTATACATGGCTATTAGTTTCTCTGTTAAATTAACTTCCGACATAATAGTCATGATTGTATCTTGAGCATGAATAAATAACATAGGAAGCTTTGGTTCTTCCTTACCCGCATACTCCATTGACGCAAGAGCTTGTAATACTTCGGTTTGGGCTTTGTGAGCTTGTTTAACATACTCCTTAGCCTCTTTAAGTAATTCTTCGGCCTTTGATTCATCATCATTCATAATCGCATCAAGAGCCTCACTAGCCTTATTTCTTGCATCACCAGCAGGTAAAATTATATTCATTGAAATTTTGGGAAAATCAAACTCTTCCATATGTTAACCTCTTTCTATTCAGCCTTAGTTTCTAAAGCTTCCTTTTCTTTTTCTAAAACACTCTTTTCAAATACTTTGAAGAATGGATAATAAACAAGTGCATAGATGGCAAAGAAAACAAACCACCATAAGATACCTCTTAAGTCTCCTGTTAACATTACGGTTCCAGCAATTACAGGTAATGTACCAACACCAGGTAATGATACGTTTGGATAATTTAATAGGCCAGCTTTAAAAATTACAAACACTAGTATTGAGCCAATGATTGAATTTAAGACCATTGGAATTAATAGGATAGGATTATAAACCATTGGCGCACCATATAAGATTGGTTCATTGATAGAGAATAATCCTGGACCAATACAAACCTTACCTAGTGTCTTTAGTTTCTTTGATTTAGAGAATAGGAACATAACATTTAGGGCAAGAGTAGCACCAATACCGCCCATATTAATAAGACCAATACCAGATCTAATTTCTGTAACATTGATATATTGTGCAACTTCTCCAGCAGCTAAAGCAGCTAAGTTAGCTTCTTGAGCAGGAATAGAAATCGCATTATTGATTCCTGAGAAAGTCCAACCAGATACACCAAGTCCATAGAATAATGACATTATCGTATTATGAGCAATAAAGCCAGGTAATGTTTGAGCTACATTTTGTAATGGAGCAAAAATCTTTAAGATGATTGGAAGAATATCAACATTATAAGTAATAACGATTGTTCCAAGAATTAAAGTTGTTAAGAAAATAGGAATAATATTTTTTACCCACTCTTGAACAAATGTTGGAACGCTTGAATCTTCTTTAAAGAATTTAATCTTACTAATTAGATGGAATACAATCGCAACATATAGACCAATAACCATACCAAGCAAAATACCTGATGGGCCAAGTCTAGAGTAGCTTAATTCATATAAGCCAGTATCAGCATTAGTAGCACCCTTTACTGCCATAAAGTCTGCACATACTGCAGTTAATCCAGCAACAATTTGATAATTACGATGACGTAACTTTACCATTATTTGGCCTGCAATATTAAATGCTGCAAGTAGTCCTAATAACTGGAATGTATAAGTTCTTACAAACGTAATTGATGGTAAGAAACTTACCCAAGAAGCAAGCGCTTCATAGAAGAATACTAGTGCACCAGTTAAGATAAATGGTAAGCACTTAATAATTCCTTCTGAGAATCCAGCAATCCAAGGCTTCATCATAAAATTTTCAACAGCTGGCGAAAATTTGTACTGTAACCAATCCATAAACTTATTGGATTTTTCTGTTTTTGTAGTCATAAATCTCCCCTCTACATTTTTCCTGCTTTTTTCATTTCGCTAATTGCGAAATCACACATCTTAGCACCATCAATGTTTCCATACACCTCTTGAGGAATAACAGCGATAGCTACATCGGAATCCATTTCTTTTGCAGCTTCTTTAAATTCTTCTAAGTGGGAAGCAAAGTGTGGTCCTAACAAACAAATGTCATAGTCTGGCATCTCGTCGATGGCAACACTTTGACTTTTTGCAGTGACATACCAGTTTAGGCCTTTTTCCTTAGCAGCTTTGGCAGTAGCTGAAGCTAAGAAACCAGAACTCATACCAGCACCACAGCATAACAATACTCTTTTATCTTCCATAATAAGTATCCTTTCGTTAATTAAATTCTATGTTTCCAAGGCACACAAAAAAAGTTAGACTTTTGCATAAAGGTAGTGCAAAAATCTAACCTAGTTAATTAACAAATCACGATAGATAAACAGAGTCGTTTGCGCTATATAAGTTTTAACAAAGCATCATTTGTTTTTTGAGTATAAGTGATATTCTTCCTTAATATTTTTATCGATTCCTTACACTCATCAGTTTTATTAACAATGCTATCAAGAACTTCTAAACGTAATTTGAAATCATTTAGTTGCCTCTCAATCATTTCCTGTAATGAAATCACGATGTCAATATTATTTAGTTTATTAATTAAAACATAATCACATTTAACCAATAATTTTGCATAATCGTTTTGAACTGTTTTTGGAGAACTAAGCATTAGCATCGTTGTCGCACTTGTTCCCAAACCAATAAGCGCGCCTCCGCCAGCGATAATC
>CAVCDR010000156.1:0-3026 GCA_963601025.1 Agathobacter sp.
TTCATATATTTGTTTCTTTTGTTCAATATGTTCTTCTAAATGTTTATACTGTCCTCTAATAACCCCAGCTATTACATTAGACATACGATAGTTATAACCAACTTCTTCATGTTGATACCATGGAGCATTCTCTCTAGATTGTGTAGACCACTTTCTAACCTTATTGGCATCATTAATATCATTAGTTAAAAAACAACCACCACTAGAACCTGTAATAATCTTATTACCGTTATAACTAATAGCTGCATAATCTCCAAATGAACCACATTGCTTACCATTTAAACTAGCACCCATGGCCTCAGCTGCATCCTCAATAAGTAAGGCATTATGTTTTTCACATATCTCTTTTATCTTATCAATTCTACCTGGAAAACCATATAATTCAGCACAAATAACAAGCCTTACATCAGGATAAAGTTCAAAAGCTTTCTCTAGTGCTACAGGATCCATATTCCAATACTCATCAGTATCAATAAATATTGGAATACCACCCTCATATACTACCGGATTAAGCGTCGCATCAAAAGTCATATCTGAACAAAAAACTCTCTTGTTTTCTAGTGCACCATGACTAATAGCTGGTCTACCATATAATCTTTCTCCCGCTAACTTACAACATAAATGTAAGGCTGCTGTACAAGAAGATAGACCAACCGCATGCTTAACTTGCGCTTTAGATGCCGCAATCTTTTCTACCTCATTGATATTTTCACCAACCGTAGACATCCAATTGCTATTGTAAGCTTGCTTAATATACTCTAATTCCTCACCATGCATAGTAGGCGAAGATAACCATATTTTATTCTTAAAAAGTTCCATAAATTATTCTTAAAAATTAAATTGAAGTATAAGCTACCCATCCCATTAAATAATGTTTAGATATAGTATATACTCCAACAATCAAACATCTTAAAAATCAAGGCTGAATCAAGTTAGCTATTTTATAGATATTATACAACACTATTAAAATTCATATTAACTTCTTCAGGATTCTTATATGTAGGTACTACTTCTCTTAAAGCTTCTTTTGCTTTCTTGTCATCACCTAAATCACAAGCATCCTTTAATACTTGTAACTTATTATCTATATCTTGCTTTAAAAGAGGTGTATCCCTTTCAATAAAAATCATCTCATTATCAGTCTTATCAAGCTCCTCTGTCTTAACAAGAAGCTCCTCATATAACTTCTCACCAGGCCTTAATCCTGTTTCAATGATTTCTATTCCTTGTACACCAGATAACTTAATCATGTTCTCTGCCAAATCATATATCTTAACAGGCTTACCCATATCTAAGACAAATAACTCACCATTATTGGCCATAGCACCAGACTCTAACACTAACTGTGAGGCCTCGGGTATTGTCATAAAGTATCTAATGATTCTTTTATCTGTAACGGTAACTGGTCCACCATTTTGAATCTGTTTCCTAAATAAAGGAATAACCGAACCAGCACTACCTAGTACATTACCAAATCTAGTTGCGCTATATTTAGTACTTCCAAAAGTAGAATAAGATTGAACAATCATCTCACACATTCTCTTTGTAGCACCCATTACATTAGTAGGATTTACTGCCTTATCAGTAGAAACCATCATAAACCTATCTACATGATACTTCTCACATAAATCAACTAAGTTCTTAGTACCAAAGACATTGTTATAGATTGCCTCTACTACATTGTGCTCCATCAAAGGAACATGCTTATGTGCTGCCGCATTAATAACGATATTAGGTTTATAAGTCCTAAATACTCTATCTAGTGCACCTATATGAGTAATAGAACAAATCTCTATATTAAGATTCAGCTTATCACCATAGGCTATCTTTAACTCTTGTTGTATATCATATGCACCATTCTCATAGATATCTAATATAACAATCCTACTAGGCTTCATCTTAGCAAGTTGTCTACACAGCTCAGAACCAATAGAACCACCACCACCAGTAATAAGAATAGTCTTATTAGAATAATAACTAATAGTTTTCTTATCTAATATTAGCTTTTGTTTCCTAAATAGTAGGTCATCAGTATCAAACTCTCTTAGATGTCTTTTACTATTAGCACTATATACAGTAGGGAAATCATATACCTTTACCTTATAGCCAGCATTCTTATATTTATCATAGATTGCTTTTCTTTGTTCACCATCTAAAGAACTAATCGCAATAACAACCTCTTGTACATCATAAGAACTAAGTCTATCAAAAGTATATTCATCCTCACTAAATACTGGAATACCCTCTATTTCTCTACCTACTTTATTCTTATTAATATCAATAAAGCATCTAGGAATATACTCAGACTTTTCATTAGTCAATAATTCTTCTGCAAAACTAACACCTACTCTACCTGCACCAATAATCGCAATCTTTATTTTCTTATTATGAGCGTTATTATTTGGCTTTAGTCCTGCCGTAAGATAAAGTAACCACGCAAGGAACTTGCCCTTAGATGTTGTCTCATTAGCGTACTTGTACGCATAATGATACAACATACGTAGTACTAGTACCCCAAGTAAATCAACACAGAATAAAGATAGTGATCTTGCAAAGGTAACTTTTCTTACTTTAAAAATAGTTTCTAAGGCAAAGTATAATACGAATGCGGTTGCATCCGAAAACAATAATCTAATATAGCTTTGTATGCCACCATAGCGCCATATTTGACCATAGATGTTTCCTACTATTCGACATATTAGGATACATGGTAATGATAATGCAATCTGCACTATTAAAGTATCACTACTTAATGGGTCATATATGACAAACAGTAATAATACTGATAATGCATAGACACATAAGTCATAGATGATTAATGGCCACTTAATTCTAATTTTCTTTTTACTCAAAATTTGTCCCACCTTTTTTAAATAAAAAAGGACTATTAATCCTATTCAACAATATATTTCTCAATAATTCAGCCTTTAGGGTATAAGCTACCTAGGGCGCTTTAAAAACTCCCCTGTTTTATATCGTTCCCCCTAAGCACTATCATCTCAAAAATCAAGGCTGAATCATGTTAG
>CAVCDR010000157.1:0-2912 GCA_963601025.1 Agathobacter sp.
GTGGTATGGGTTTTCCATACTAGATGTGTATCATGCTCGACACACATAAAAATGTGCCAAATGGCACATAAATTAAAAAGGAGATTAAAAAATGTCAGAAAACCCTACAGTTGAAGAACTTACAAATGAGCTTAACACAAAAGTAAGAGCATTAGGCAATGAGTGCTTAAGCTCGTTCTCATATTATGTAAAGATACCTAACAGCAATGTCATGATAACGCTTGTTAGAATAAACGAAACAATGTTCAGCACCATCATTTCTTTTGATAATAACGTTAAAGAAATCAACTATACCAACAAAATATCGGAGGCAGTTGAAGCATTTATATGCATGGTTGATGCTTATAACAAACTAGTTCAAGAAAGGCTTGATGAAAAAAACAAAAAAGAAGGAAAACCCGTTAAGTTTGGCAATGAAAAATTAAACTAAAGGAGACAAAAAATGAAACGATTATTAAAAGTAATTTTTGCAGCTTTGCTACTTGTGTCGCTTACAGGTTGCAAAATGAAAACACAGAAAGGTGATAAGACCGATCCCGATTATGTAATCAATAAGAGTCGTGATGCTACAGGTTACAAGTATGATTGGATTGATTTTATCGACTACACAATTTATGGTTCAAATGGTACTGCTTATATTGAAGTATCGCCTAAAAATCTAAAATCAAGCGATTTTCAAAGCGATGATGATTTTATTAAAATTCAAACACTAATTGACAACTTGGATTTAAACTATTCGCCTAATGCGCAAAACACTAGTTCAAAGCTATCTGTTTCACCCGGCTACAACTTATCAACAGGCGATGTTATTACGCTTTCTTTAAAGTCAAGTATCGACTCATCTTTAGGTATTTACACAGAAGAATATGAAATCCGCGTTCCTGAACTTGATAATTCTAAAACGATTGATTTATTTACAAGCGACCTAGTTACCTTTTATGGCGTTGATGGCGGAAACTCTTTAGATGCCGGATACCTAATTAAAAGCGATAATCTCGATTATCCAGAAGAGCTAATAGACAATCTAACGTATAAAATTTCTTTAAATAATGTCAGCAGCATTGAAAAAGATAAAACCGTCGTTACTGCTACCGCTAATTTAGATAGCGACTTTATGAAAGCCAATGGTTACAAAAATATTGCGACTTACTTAAACAAGATTGGCTATGCTGTAGAAGAAACCGAGAAGCAAGTTGTACTTCATGAAGTTGCTACGGCTATTAACTTTAATTCCGTAAAAAAGGAAACAGTAATTAACGCCTTGTTTACCGCTGTGCAAAATGCCGAGATCCAAACAGATGGCAAAAGCATTCTTAACCAAATCTGTACTGTGCAAAAACTAAACAAAGATTCTGACGTACATACTTACTACGTTGTATATCAAGACATGAACTCTGATGGCGATATCTTCTATTTTAGAAGGCAATTTAGAGCCGTTGACCTAGATGGAAATATCATCGTACTATCTATCCAACAAAGCGAACAGACAAAAGAAGAATACGCTACAGGTACAAACTATGAAAATGGTCAAGTTGTTTTAAACAATATGGTCATTGAACAAGAACAATCTGAAGAGGAAGCTGCTGAAAATGGGCAAGAGGGTGTCCAAGAAAGCAGCGAAGGCGAAAATAGCGATTAGACCTAGCTCAAGCAAAAAACATCTGATACCTAAGAAACGACATCTGAAAACGTTTCTGAACAAAACGAAGTTCAAATAGAAGAACAAGAAAACATTAATTAATAATAAAAGCCTCGTAGCAATGCGAGGTTTTTATGTGCCGTTTGGTACATAAATAAAAATCTGATACTCCCGACGACTAAAGTCGCGGGGTTCTAGCCTACAACAGCTTCTTTAATTCTACTAGGAATTAACCCTAACTGTTTTCGCCTAGATGAATATCCTCATCTTGCTAGAAGATTGCACTTCACTAACTAACGCCTGTATTCAAATAACACATTTGCCGTTATATGCTTTCGGATATTCTATAAAGCCGTTGTATCAAACGACTTGAGGCTTTAAGCCTCTTTTTTAATTTATGTACCAACTAAGTTGTTTGGTATCTCTCAGTCTTTGTATTTCTATATCTTGAAGTTGTTTAAATGAACTAAATTCGTCATAACAACTAACTACATCTATTGTTTCTAAATCATCATTTGTGTGTGCGATAATATAAGCACTTAATAAATCTCTTTGAACTATAATTTCTTCACTTAATTGAATCATTCTATCTTTTAATTTTTTCTTTTTATACGTGCCATCTATTGGATTGTATTGACTAGCTTTAACTTTAAAGATGTTAACTTTCTTTAATCCTAAATTCTTATATTGAAGTTTTCTATCTATAATACTTAATAACATACTTGGTGCTCTAGTTTTAATTGTCTTTCCATAACGCTTTTTAGAATTAATCTTACCGTTCTTATTAACGATAGTTTTCTTACTACGTTTTTGAAGACTTCTAAAGTTCATATCTTCTACACGAATATCAGTACTATTAGCTATGATTTGATTAGCTAATATTTCATGAGCTTGTTTTCTTTTGACAGATAGCTTACGATATTCATCTTTTAGTTTTCCTTGAGTTTTTAGATAACTTTTAGATTTATACCAATTATGTTTACCTTTAGTTATAGTTCCATCTTCATTATAGTTATTAGGATTAGTAGCTCTTCTAGATCTTTCTAGCTTACGAGATAATATTCTTACCATACGTTCGTTCTCTTTACAATTAGGTGCTAGTTCTAATAGTTTAGCGTCATCATCACTAACAATAGCTATAGTACTTGTACCTATATCAATACCTTGGATTTTAGAACTATCACCATATTGTCTATTTTTGCTAGGAGGACTACCTTTAAATATTAGTTGAGCAAACCAACGTTTCTTATCTCTTATGGTTTTAGGATATATT
>CAVCDR010000158.1:0-2777 GCA_963601025.1 Agathobacter sp.
GTTTTTTCTAAACATCAAATTCCGTTTTTTATTAAAAATATGGTTGACATTTACAGGGACAAACACTCGCCCCTTGCTTGTTTCAAAATTAATAACTTTTTTCATAAAATTTCTCCTTTGTTTTTTATGGGCCAAATGGCTCATAAAGTTACGGGACATTTTGGCTCGTAACCTTCCTTTGGTTTTGGTTAGCTTCTTCGGGTACCGCCTCTTGTTTTTTCGCAGTTTGGTTTTTGTCCTTTCAGTACATTCTTTAGGAACGTTTCTTTTTGCCTTCTGTTTTTGGCAAGTTATTGATCTTTTCTTCTTGATAACCTTGTTTAATGATCCGCACATAGGTGCAATCATCAGTTTTTTCTTCAGTTTGTTGTTTTTTATTGCTTCTTAATACTTCAGTCATATGAACACCTCTTAAAAGTAAGAACAGATAAAGGAAACCACTTTTCTACAGTTGTCTTTAATCTTTCCTTTTGTTCTTAATAACCATTCCATTAATTTTGGTGACATGAAGAATATCTTGAATTTATTTCTTTCGCCCCAAGATAGAATGTTTTTATTTTTATCAAAGACGTCTTTCATGTATTTGAATTGATCTTCTTGTTTTTCTTTACAAAGAATGTAGTTATACATAAAATCTTCTAATTGTTTTTTGCGAGTATATTTATAGAAATTGGTGTCACCATTTTCAACAGCACTTTGACAAACGTGTTCGTAGGCATACACAGAGTCTTCAATTCTTTTTGGTGTTAATGAATTGGTGATAGAACCCTCTCTCTGTATGCGATAGTAATAGACCGTATCGTTTGTATAAACGACTTTACGAGCGTTTTGGTATTCATCATAAATTAGATATAAGTCTTCATGAATTCGCCCTTCTGGATAGCTCAAATTAGCGAATACGGAACGTCTAAATAGTTTGTTCCCTTGCATTACGAAGGTCACAGCATCTTTTTTAATAAGATCAAATTTATCTGCTGGTGCCCAAACTTTAAAGTCGCTACATTCAAGAACTTTATTATTGATAAATGGTACAGAACTAAACTTTTTAATAAGACATTGGGCTATATCAACTTCCCTGTCTAAAATCATTATTTCTAAAAGGGTTTCGTAAAACTTTTTATCAAGTACATCATCAGAATCGACAAAAGACAAAAACTTGCCTTTTGCTTGTTCTATACCAAGATTTCTAGCATGAGATAAACCACCATTTTCTTTTAAATCAATAAAAGTAACTCGTGGATCATTAAGATATTTTTCTATATGGCTTTTTGTATCATCTATGCTAGCATCATTAACAATAATTATTTGTAATTTTCCATAAGACTGATTAATTATTGAATCAAGGCAATCTTCAACATACTTTTCAACGTTATAACAAGGAACGATAACCGAAATTAAATCACTCATTTTCTATCTCCTGTGATTCGTTTTGAATTTGCTCTGTTGTTTTATAAACAACGCTTCTGCCATCACTTATTGTTTTTGTCCTTAACATAGAAGCAAACATTGTTGAAATCATAAGTGCAACCATTGATATAACTAGAATTTTTGCTAATATTTTTTTAGTTTTCTTTTTCATATGAACTCCTTATAAGCTGCAAAAAACAGCACTAACTCCAAAAACCTGCGCCCCAAAAACCAGCACCGTTTTCTTTTGCTTGCGTTTCAATTTCGGCAAAATGAGCCGCGTATCTTGTATTAGGTTTAATGGTCATGGTGCAAGCTAAGCCTTTTTCTAAAAGGACATCTTGTAACATGGTTTCTTTATTCTCATCAAGATAAACATAAGCAAAAGTTCTGCCATATTTATCTATTTTGTCTGTATCGTATTCTAGGTAAACGGTTTTGCCTGTGATTAAATCGGTAGTAAAATTACTGGCCTCTTTACCTTCTGTAGTATTTTCTTTTCCTGAACTTTGTAAGTAAGCGTCACTCGCCACGCTTTCAGGAGTATCTACGCCAATTAAACGGATCTTTGTACTATAACCATCCATTGAAACAATGAAAGTATCTCCATCAATAACGTATTCAACGGTATAAGATTCCAAAGAAGATTCAGTGTTTTCTGTGCCAATATTTAGATCTACTTTTGGAAACTTGATTTTTAATCCGTTGGTTATTCCACTCCATAGTTTTCTTGCACTAGTTACAACGCTATTTTTGGCGTTACTTAAAAAGTTTGCATTTTCCTTTAAATTTTCCGGAGTAAAGGAAACATTAATCACAACCACCAAACAGGTAATAAACATCAATAAAACAGCTAATAATCTTTTAAACATAACGCTAATATTATACCGTGTATAAAAATGTGCCAAATGGCACATAAATTATCGTTTTAAGGTTGTAATTTAACGAATGTGGGATATAATATTAGTGATTTAAAGACTTTGTTGCATAATTTTCCGCAATAAAGTCTTTTTTTATGGCTAAAAATGCCGGAAAGGATATTAATTATGGAAAATAAAAACAATTTTGATGTTACAAATATTGTTCGCAACGGTAAATTTGTTGCCGAAAGCGAATATAACGACCAAAATGGTTTTCACTGCTTGCGTTTTTTTGAACTAAATGGCACAACTTATTGCATTCATTATGAGAATGGAATATTGTTGGACTATAGTGAAAAAAAGCCAAAGCGGATTGAGCCTTGGCGAATTTGGGGAAACATCATCCTGTCTTAAAAAAGAGAGTTGACGCTTAAGTTAATTCTCTTTTTTTAATTTAAAATCCTTATTTGCACATGAAGGGTAAAAATCTTTAATTATTCCCTAGTGGTA
>CAVCDR010000159.1:0-2661 GCA_963601025.1 Agathobacter sp.
TGTCTTCTATTATGATTCTATAATCATGATTATGGCCTATATCCAATTCATAAAAGCAAATTCGTTCTTCATTATTAAATTCAAATTCTATAGATGTTATTTTTTCTTCTTTTGCTTGTTCCATAATAATAATTTTGGTTCCAATCTTTATTCTTTTACATCATAATAAGATGCACTATTAATAAAATTTTATAGATTAAGGCAGCTCTCTACTCTTCGCAATAATCAAATTATTAATTGCAAGTATTCGTCACATTGTTAATCCTCAATTCTTTTATAACTTGATTCTATATATATATATATAAAATCAAGTGAAAAGTAGAAAAGAACGAGTATTTTGCCAATATAAAAGGCACATCCTTTAATACTAGAATGTGCCAATATTTTGTTTTAAATCATCGCGAAGTGTCCTAGAGCATCCATAATTGCCCTTTCCTTCTTTAGAGAACAATAGGTGTTTTCCCTTCTTTACAAAGTGATTTATAACGTTGAGCTTCAATAATACCTATTTTTTCTTCGATTTTAACAACATTGAGTAAAGATAGTTCTAAACCTTTTTGTCCTTAACATAAGTTTTTATTTGCTCCTAAGAAGCATATTTTTTGACAGGTTTTAAGTCGTCTAAGTTGAAAACCACTTCTATAAAAGTATCAACTTTTCCCCTCCTATAAACGATGTCCGATTCCACACTCGTTAATGTGGATAACTGCCTCATTTTCAAAATTTAAAGACGTAAAATTTTTAATTACATCTTCATATTTTATGTTCATTAAAATTTTATAATCTTCAAAAAAATCATAGCCAATCAATCTGTCACATAAATAAGAAATGTTCAAATCGCCGATATTATCGAAGCTTTTGAAGGTTGAACCAATTTCGCTACGTAAAATTTGTTTAAGTGTCTCGCTATCAAATCGACACTCTTTAAGAGCTTTTTTCACAAAGTCTTTTAAGCTTGTTTTCATGTCTTCGCAAGAGAATAAAATATGTGCATAACTCTTGGAAAAGTCCACCATTGAATCTAAAGAATAATTGATAATTCCTTTATCAAGCCACTCTTGATACTTAGGATTCTTGCTAGAAAAAATACAACTTAAATATAAATCAACACATCTTTCTTTAAAATAGACATCCTTTTCATCCTTGAAATTTGGTTTAATCTTGATTGCATATAGATCTCTAGGCTTAGCCACATCCATATCAAAGCTATATTCTTTTCTTACAACATCCTCTTTTTCTTCATCGAAGATCGTTTCAACTTTATCGCAATTATCAAATTGTTTATTTTCTTGGTTTTCTTTTACAATCTTGATTAATTTTTCTGGATTAATGGCGCTTGTAATACATAAAATCATATTATTAGGATGATAATTTAGCTTATAACAAAGTTCTAGTTCATCTTTAGTAATTTTATTTACACTATCAAAATCACCACCAATATCATATTTAATTGGCGCTTTTTCATACATTGAATTATAAGCTTCACTAACTAAACGATATTCAGCTTTTTGTTGGTACATCGCAAGTTCTTGATTAATGATCCCCTTTTCCTTTTCCACGTTTTCATCAGTAATATCTAAATCTTGAACAAAGTCTAGTAGTAGATTTAAAGGTTCAGAAATCTCTTTATTTGTAGTCTCAAAATAATAAACAGTATATTTATATGATGTAAAAGCATTTACACTACAACCTAGTTTAGAGAATGTTGAAAAGATATCTTTGTCTTCTGATTCAAATAATTTATGTTCAAGAAAGTGAGCAATACCAGGATTAAAGTTATATTCTTTACCTTCAAATCGTTGTTTGATATCCAAAGAACCAAATCTTGTACCAAAGGCACAAGATGTTGTTAAAAAGTTATCTTTATGAATAATAATTACTTTAAGTCCGTTACTTAAGGTCTCTTCATAATATGTTTCATCAAAATATTCATCATATATCTTACGCATCTTTCTCACCTCTTAACATGTAAGTGAAGACATGTTCAAATTTCTTTAGACATTCGCTTAAATCGTCAGCATTAACTTTTTTAATGGCCTCAATATATTCTTCTAAAGACCAAGTAACGCCATTTATATGTAGCGTATAGTCTAGTAAAAAATAGTCAATAAAATTATCATCCAAACCGTTATAGGCATCTAAAATATTGTTTCTAACAACATCAATATTATTTAAATCATAGTCTTGTTTTATTAGTTTGTCTATTTGAACATCAATTTGTTTTAAAACTTCATCTTTTTTATCTTTATCAATAGCTGTTTTAATAATAGCTATACCATCATTAAGAATAGTTTCAATACTAATGTAGTAACAAAGTGATTGTTTTTCTCGAACTTGTGAAAATAACAAGGATGTTGGTGAATTACCTAATACCGCAATAGTAAGCATGGCATTTGCACCATTAATATCATTACGGGTATAAGGCATCTTATAGACACTGTATAAATATGATTGAGAAACATTCTTGTTTTCAACAATTTCATCCATTTTGCCAATGCCTAATATTTTATTTTTTACGAGTACTTCTTTGTTTTCTTTCTTATATCTATTTACATAATCAATAAATTCATTATCAAAATCACCGGCTGCATAAATATCCAAATTATATTCTTTAAGCATCTTATAATAAGTATTTTTAATATCTTCTAAACTAATATCATT
>CAVCDR010000160.1:0-2634 GCA_963601025.1 Agathobacter sp.
AATTAGTACCATATATAAATTATTATCAGTTTCTTCTTTTACAATTTTCATTAATAGAAAACAGTTAAGTAGAAAACATGGTGCATTTAATAAGTAAGAGAACCAAATAGTAAATCTACCTTTAAAAATTGATGATATGGTGTGCAATATCCAAGAATATAGTGGTGGGTGCACATCACAAGTCATGTTATAAGTTACCGCCTTATAATCAAAGGCATTGGTGGTTACAGTGTAACCGTTCATTAGTTCTTTGGATAATTCGGTATTTGTATCATAAACTATCCAGCCAGGTATTGGCGCTTCAAAATAATTAGCTAGGGCAAAAGAAAAAGATTCATCCATTGTGAAAGTTCTTTTACTTATAAAATATACAGTAATTAATATAAATGAAAATAATAATGAAATAATAAATAGTCTTCGTGTTTGTTTATCTTTAAGCATGTTTACCCCTTGATGATTTGTTTTATTGTATGAATTGATCTTAATGTTGTCTTAGTTAGTGGGAAAGAAACCCTATTCTTTCTTAATATTTTTAGACATTCCTTATAGTTTTCTAAATATCCTACAAAGCCATTAGATTTACCGCCATAGCGCATATAGACAAAGTATTCATCGATATATTTGTATCTTATGTTATGTGTATTACATCTAACCATAAAATCAAAGTCTGAGGCAATCTTATAGCTAGTATTATATGTGCCAATTCTTTGATAGATTTCTTTTCTTACATACATGCTTGGATGGGCTGGACAAAAATAATCGTTTTCTTTAGTTCCTGAGATAAAATCTCTTTTCACCTTACTAAAGTCTTCATTATAGTATTTGATGTTGGCATAAATGACATCGGTATTTTCATCAAAGTTATCAATCACCGTTTGAAAGATATGATCATTTGCCAAGATATCGTCGGCATTAAGAGTGGCGATAATATCACCATTTGCCATATTTATACCCTTATTCATCGCATCATATAGACCATTATCTTTTTCTGATATTAGTCTAATACGATTATCCTGATACTTTGAAATAATATCTAAAGTATTGTCGCTACTCTTACCGTCAACGATTATATATTCAAAGTCTGTATAGCTTTGTTTAAGTATTGACTCGATAGTATCTTTAATGGTTTTTTCAGCGTTATAACAGACCGTAATAATAGATATTTTCATATATCTAATTTACCACATTTTCCGATACTGGTTAGGGCTTGTCCCCTCAACTTTCTTAAATATTCTAGAAAAGTAGTTTTGATCTGTGATACCGCTTAATTTTCCAATCTTTTCAATTGAATAGTTAGAATATCTTAAAAGTTCTTTGGCTTTCATGATTCTCTTATCTAATAAATAGTTATTAATGGTCATACCATACTTATCCTTAAAGGCTCTAGTTAGATAATATTTATTAATAAAGAAAGTATCTGATAGATTTTCTAATGTAATAGTTTTAGTATAGTTTTCATCTAAATATTTACGAATATCTTCAAGATTATATTTCTTTTTAGAATCGTCATTATAAATGGTTTCTTTCATAATTTTAGTAAGTAAGCTTGTAATATTACTATAGATTTCCATATCTTTTATAAAACTGTCGCCATTGGCGATATCGTTTATATTAGAAATAATCGAATAGTAATCGTTTAAATAGTCTGTTTTAAAGGCAAACTTGCCATTACGGTCTAGATATTTGTTGTAGATATCTTCCATTTCTTTGCCATAAAAGTGTAGCCAGGCAATCTTAAAGTTATCAGATAAGTGCGTGTGCTTGTGCTTACAGTCGATAAATACACAAGTGTTTTTGTTTAATTTATACTCATTATCTTTATATATTAGGGTGCCATCGCCTTCTAGGACAATAAAGAAAAGATAGGAATTCAATAGAGTTCTAGTATTCTTGTTTAAAGAAATGGTTTTAGATTGTCCTACTTCTTGTAGATAGATTAAAGATTCTTTAGCGAACTTGCTTGGTGTATAGATGATACGCTTGCTTTGTACTTTCATGTCAATATTATCCTAAAATATGTCAATTTTGTCTATTTAATTAGATATTATAGTACTTTACAATAATAATTAGAGAGGTCAATATTTTATGAAAAAAGCGTTAATTACAGGCGTTACTGGACAAGATGGTTCTTATTTAGCAGAGCTGCTTCTTGAAAAGGGCTATGAAGTATATGGTATGATTCGCCGTTCTTCAGTTGATTATAGAGAAAGAATCGCTCATTTAGAGGGTTTACCACACTTTCATTTGAAGTTTGGTGATTTGGGCGATTCTATTAGTTTAGTAAAGATAATAGGTGAGATTAGGCCTGATGAAATTTATAATTTAGCGGCACAATCACATGTTCAAGTAAGTTTTGATGTACCTGAATATACTGCTGATGTAGTGGCTACGGGAGTACTTAGAGTGCTTGAGGCAGTTAGAGTATGTGGACTTGAGAAGACTTGTCGAATTTATCAAGCTTCAACAAGTGAGCTATATGGTAAGGTTGAGGAAGTTCCTCAAAATGAAAAAACACCTTTCCATCCATATTCACCTTATGCGGTTGCCAAACAATATGGTTATTGGATTGTAAAAGAATATCGTGAAGCTTATGATATGTTTTGTTGTTCAGGAATTTTGTTTAATCATGAATCA
>CAVCDR010000161.1:0-2552 GCA_963601025.1 Agathobacter sp.
TTCTTATTCACCAGCTTATGTAGGCTTTTCTAAAGGTACTATTAATTCTATTTGTAAGCTTATTGATTCAAATAATCTAACAATCGATAGTATTAAAGCTTTATCTAATGAAGAATGTGACAAACTATTGAGACCAAGGCAGAGTGTTCCTCATAATAAGAAGAAACTACCTAATTTTTCTATCATTCACAAGAAGCTTCAAAGTGATAGAAGAATGACTTTATTCTTTTTATGGCGAATGTATTGTAAGGAGGAAGAAGATCCTTATTCTTACACTAGGTATTGTGAGTTATATAGAGATTGGTGCCACAAGAATAAGAAAGCACCAGTACTAGTAATGAATGAGCCACCTGGCGAAAACATGTATGTTGATTGGATGGGAGATAAAGTTGATTACTGTTTTGATGGTAAGAATTTAGATACTGTTCATTTCTTTTGTGCATCGCTTGGCATGTCAGAGTATCCATATGCAGAAGGTTTCTTAGACGAGAAGATACCAAGCTATATTAAAGGACATATACATGCCTTTGAATATTATGGAGGTTTACCAAAACACGTGGTTCCTGATAATACAAAATGTGCAACAATCAAAAATAGTAAAGATAATCTTATTCTTAATAGAGTCTATGAAGATATGCAAGAATTCTATGGTTATGTAGTATTACCTGCTAGACCAAAGGAACCAACCGATAAAAATGATGTTGAGTTTACGGTTGGATGGTTTGAAAGACAATTAATCATGGAAGTTAAAGATAAGGAATATAGCTCCTTAGAAGAGCTAAACGCTGATGTCTTAAGAATATGTAAAGAATTATCCAATCTACCTTTTCAAATTAAAAGTGGAACTCGTACTGAGTGGTTTAACGAATACGATAAACCTGAATTAAAGCCGTTACCTTTATCAAGATTTGAAGTATACGATTACTGCTCAGCAAAAGTTCCAGATTCTTATCATGTCAATATCAAAAATGATAAGGATCACTATTATTCTGTTCCGCATGAGTATTTAAATCAAAATGTGCTTATTAAGTTTAACTTTGATAAGGTCATTATAACCGATATGGATGGCAAAATCATCGCTAATCATAATAGGTGTTATACAAAATACACCTACTACACCACTGTAGATGAGCATATGCCTACAAATCATCAAATAGCCAAGTTCACCAAGACTAAAGATTCATCTTGGTATCTAACAATGGCTAATATAATTGGTTTTCATGTACAAAAAGTAATAGCCGCTATATTAGCTAGTAAAAGGCATCCTGAACAAGCATACAAATCATGTATGGGTATTATCGCTTATCACATAAACCACAAATACACCGATGCCCAAATAGAGATGGTGTGTAAAGAGGCTTGTGAACTTAATATGATGACTTATTCATATGTATCAAGAAGACTTAAAAGTTTAAAAGAAAAAGAAGATGGCAATCACGAAAATATTCGTGGTGCCAATGAATATCAATAGGAGGAAAATTAAATGTCACTTAAAAAGAAAGATGGAGAATTAAATACCATCGATAACATGAAAATATATCTAAATGAAATGAATTTATCAGTTATGGCACAAACATTAGATGAACAAATTAAAGATCCAAATGTAGGACTTAAAACAGCTGATGAAAGAATCATTGAAATTATAAGTAAAGAATACTTATCTAGATACGCCAACAAGATTGTAAGAGGACTTAAAAAATCAGGAATCAAATATCCAAGTGCTGATTATAGTGAATTAATAATAGACGAAAGCAGGCAACTAGATAAAAATGTACTTGATAAGTTAATGACTTGCGACTTCATAGATGAAAAGAAGAATCTAGTAATAACAGGAGCTTGTGGCAGTGGCAAAACTTGGATTGCCTCATGTATTGGTGTAAGAGCGATAAGTCAGCTTAGAAGCGTTAGATACTGTAGTACTTCTAGATTAATAATGGAACTTAGTGCTAAAGAAAAAGAAGATAACACTTTATATCTAAAGGCACTAGATCAAATAGCCAAACTAGATTTATTAATACTTGATGACATAGGTCTTATGAATTTAGATATGCATAGCTGCAGAATCTTCTTTGAAGTACTAGATTCAAGAGACCAAAATGGTTCTATATTACTAGTATCTCAATATCCAGTTAAAAACTGGTTTCAATTATTTGAAAACGCAACATTTGCCGATGCATCACTTTCAAGAGCAACAGGTAAAGCTTATAGATTGGATGTTAAGGGCAAGGACTATAGAAAATAAACAGAATGTGGGTGGCAACGCCACCCATGTTTTAGTATAAAGGCACCGGTCAAAATCAATCGGACACGAGGTCAGAAATCATAAGACATAGCGGTCAAAATGACCGGTCATACGCAATTTAATCTGTGTAAGTTGTTAATGCGTATGATTTAACTGCTTATGCAGATTTTTAAATTGTCGAATGAAATGATATTCTAATGAAGCTAACTATATAAAACAAAACTATACTGACATATTGCATTTGCATCCTCATCAGCTTTTCCTTCATCAATAAGTTCGGCAACTAGGTATGCAAAATGAATCCTTTTAG
>CAVCDR010000162.1:0-2512 GCA_963601025.1 Agathobacter sp.
AAATAGCTAGCTATATCTAGCTAACTATTAACGTGAACGTTAGTGAACTTTTTTAGTTTAAAAAATCCAACTGTTATGTTGGATTAATGATTTAGAATTGATTTTGATAGTTTAGCTATTGAGAAGTTTGGATCGATTTTCTTTTGCGTTTTTATTATTTTAGAAATTGATTTTTTTACACTTCTCTTACTTCTTTTTGTTTCAGAGAAATCTTTAGTGATTGAATTGATTAATACAAATGCTAGTAAAATATTTTTAAAGAATGGAATACTTGTACTAAATGTATGATTTATAATTTCTGTTTTCTCATCTAATAGTTCAAGTTGTTGATTTATCTTTTCACCATTTTCTACAAGGGGAAGTGAGGCTTTCCCTATTTTTCCTAGGGCCAACAAGACTTTGATTAGATATATCATTAAAATAATGCCTACTAAAATATAGACATATTTAATATAAGAATTTATCAAAACCAGTATGTTCATATGCCTATTTTATCACTTTTTGAATTATTTCTTCACCATATAAAGTAGGATTAATACCTTTTGTAAGTTCCATTACTTTATCATTACTTATGCCAGGCTTTAAACAATAATAGATAGTAACTTTTTCATCATATTCTTTTGAAATATATAAAGTATTTTTAATTAAGAAGTTATCAACCTTATTAGCTAGTTCATAGCTTAATTCAATTTTAAATTTAGGATAGCTAATATCTTCGACGATGGTTGCTTTATCGATAGCTAAAGATGTGGCGTTACTATAAGCTCTAATTAGACCACCTGCGCCAAGTTTTATACCGCTAAAGTATCTTACAACTAATGCGCATGTATAATTTAAATTTTGTTTATCTAATACATTTAAGATAGGCATGCCAGCTGTTCCACTTGGTTCGCCATCATCATTGCTTCTTTTAATATTGTCGCATATTAAAGCGGAACAAACATGAGTTGCGTCATAATGTTTCTTTTTTATTTCTTTTAGATATTGTTTATATTCTTCTTCACTTTTTATGTGCTTAAGATAAGTTATAAAATGTGATTTTTAAATAACTAGTGTATTTATAGTTTCGTCTTTAACGTACATATGAATATTATACTTTTAATGTGCTAAAATATTAAGCATGCGTAGTTTAGAAGAAGTTTTAAAAGATTTAAAGGATGCTGAAAAGGAGTTCAAGGAAAAGTGTGAACTATATGGCATCAACGATGATAATAAAAAGAAAGAGGATGAGTCTAAAAAAGAAGAAAAGATTAGTGAGAACTAATCTTTTTTCGTGAATTTATTAATGTCGACATCTAATGGTTCATCTAATTTCTCGGATACATATTTTCCATTTTTCTTTCTTTGTTTAACACATTCACTTAGAATATATTCTATTTGACCGTTAATGCTTCGAAAATCGTCTTCGGCCCAGCTTGATAAATCATCAAATAATTTTTTAGATATTCTTAAAGGAACTTGTTTCTTTTCCATTAGTATAAAGAACCTGAATTAACGATTGGTTGAGCATCCTTATTGCCACATAAGACAACCAATAAATTAGACACCATTTGGGCTTTTCTTTCTTCATCAAGATCAACAACATCATTTTCTTTTAATCTTTCAAGAGCCATTTCGACCATGCCGACTGCGCCATCAACAATCATTTTTCGAGCATCAATGATAGCAGCAGCTTGTTGCCTTTGCAACATTACTGAAGCGATTTCTGGAGCATAAGCTAAATAAGTGATACGAGCATCAATTATTTCTAGTCCAGCTTCCTTTACTTTATCTTGTATTTCGGCCTTTATTCTAGAGGCTACTACTTCACTTGATCCTCTTAAAGAACCATCATCCGCAATACCATCGCCTGTTGTATCAACATTACTTGATACATCATAAGGGTAGATTCTTACAACATTTCTAAGTGCACTATCACATTGCAAACTTAAGTACTCTTTATAGTTATCTACATTGAATACAGCTTTGTAGGTATCGCTCACTTTCCAAATAACGGCTATCCCAATTTCAACTGGATTGCCAAGACAATCGTTGATTTTTTGTACCGCATTATTAAGCGTCATCATCTTTAAGGAAATTTTATTTGAACTTATTTCGTAATTTCCTTCAATACCTTTCTTTTTGACATCACCACTTTGACTTAAGCTTGTTTTAGCTGCTGGATTTATTGATGTACAAAAAGGATTTACAAAATAGAAACCTTCACCTTTTAAAGTACCGATATATTTACCAAATAAAGTAAGTACTAATGCTTCTTGTGGTTTTAATACCTTTAGTCCAGCAAATAAAATACAGTCAACTACAAATAGTAGACAAGAAAACATTCCTAGTAGGATATTGTTTGTTCTTACGGATAGAACAAATAAAAGGATTGATGCGCATAATGTTAAAAGTATCAGTAATAATGCAATCATTCCATTTCTTTTTTTATCAAGTATAATTTCTTTCATAGTTTTTCTCCTTCGATATCAAAATGATATCATATTTATATCAATTATCAATGGTGTATAAT
>CAVCDR010000163.1:0-2462 GCA_963601025.1 Agathobacter sp.
CAAAGAACTATCTAATTAGCTCACTAATATTATACCTATTAAGTATCATAAATGGTTAAATTTATGTGCCATTTGGCACATTTTCTTTTGCAATTTGCGGATAGAATTAAAAACTACCGGTATAATAGTACCATATGACAAAAAGAATATTTTTAGGCATATCAAAAAGAACTTATTCATTAATTATCCGTGATGAAGAAACTAAGAAAACAACAAAGTATCCCGCTGTTACTTCGAAATTTGGCAGCAAACACTTTGTTATTTTGTCAGCTCTTTTTGATTCATTAAGAAAGCTAGAGAAAAATGATATTGCTATCTTTTATCCTAATGATAATTTGGTGTCTTTTGAATGGGAAACAGAATATAAAAAGGACGGATATTTTTCCCAAAGAACAAAAGATATTGAAAAATGGGAAGAGATAGCAAAGATTGTCAAATTAAAGCACATCAATCTAACAATTAAAGATAATAGTGATGTTCTTTCAGCTTTAGGGAAATTTAAGTAGAGGTATAAATGTTAACTTTAAAAACAACTTCATCGAAAAAAGCAACGGCTAATGGTGTTATTAACGAGATCGTTAATCATCATCCTGAATATAAAACAATAGCAAGATATTTGTGCGAATTTCAGGGGCAGACTTGGGCAAGTGAAATAAGAAAAAAGACCGGATTGGATACCGGCTCTTTATTAGATGCAATACAGGAAAATGGTGAATATTTTGGCATTAGAAATGTTGGCTATAGCACATTAGAATATCAAAGGGCAACGCTTCAAATTACCGATGAAATATTAGATTATTTTAATTCAATTTTAAATGATAATTCATTTTCCGACATCGAAAAAGAACTTATTGATAACCTTTTCTATGGAAAAGAGGCCAAGTCAAGTCACTATAAACTAGCTTCAAAAATCGAACCATTATTTAATAAAATATTTTCGGAAAATTATCATGAATTTGATATTCTTTTAAAAAAGCTTGATTCGATTGATGAAACTTTGGATGAAGATATTGAAATAGTATTTCACGACATTGAAATTTTATTTAAACTTGCTTCCTTGTTTAGAGACTTTGTACCTAAAACAACCGAAATTGATAAGAGGGACATTTATTGTTTAATGCAACAAGCAATTAATGAATTAAAATACTATCCGTTTAATGCAGATGTTAAAATTGTTATGCAAAAAAGTTTTGAAAGAAACAATATCTCGACAATATGCAATTATTTAGGGAAACACCATGATTATGTTGAAAGAAGATATAATTTTGGTTTGGATGCCCTTAAATGGATATTTTGGGGATATACTGAGATTGATAGCGAAAATTAAAAAACAACGGCACCAAAATTAATGATGCCGTTTTCTTTTTGCGCAAAAAAATGTGCCAAATGGCACATAAATTTCGAACTATTAATTAATCTTTTCTAATAACTCTTTTGAAGGATTAAAAAGGCCTCTTGTTCTCATTCTAGTTACACCGTTTTTTGTCCCATAACATTCTTTAGTCTCGGCGTATATAACACCGAAGTTGTCAATTGCAATTTTTTTACCATTGACCAATTCGTTTTTCATTGTTTCTTGAAGACAAACTATAGCTTCGGGCAAACCTCTTCTTGCAATACGTTTTTCTGTTTCTCCATTTGGAAAAAAGTGCTTACATAGCGAATCAACAATATCATCATTTGTAAACCTTACATCCGTCGATTCTATAGCATTTTCGTTAATGTATTTACAAGAACTAAAAGCCACTGTATTTTTTGTTATTGTCTTTTTATTATCTTTTACCTTGAAAGTACCAAACATATGCATTTCAACCGCGTATCCTTCTTTTAAGGCTTCAGTAATTATTTCAAAATAATCAGCTACAAATTTTTTTAACCATTCTTTGTTTATTATGCAAAATGCACTTGTACCATAATACTTTTCTTGTAACATATCATGGATATGAGCTTTTGTAACATGATCGTGTTTATCGTGCAATATCATATTTAATCCTTCTTTCTGTTCACAATTATTATACCTATTTGTTAATGGTTTTGAACAAAAGTATAATTTTTAAAACAATCGCAAAAAAAGTGTGGTATAGTATTATTGTAAACATATTTTATTTAAAAGATTTTGTTGAAGATTTTGATGGCGTCGGAAACATTTCGTTTAGATGAAATATGTTTTTCTTTTTAAAAGGAAAAGGAGCGATGACAATCGCTTCAAAAAAGCTTGAAACGAGCTTTGAGAATGCTGTTGATTTTGAGATTTATTCAAATAACACATCTTCAAAAATTCATTTGCAAATGAATAGTTTCAAAAAAAGAGAGGCTGATTTATCAGCAGGAAGTTATGAAAGTAAGAAAAGGAGTGGAACGTTCTCGAAAAAACTTCCTCGTTCAAGGTTTAAAAATGTTAAAAGAAAAATTTGAAACAAAAAGCACTCTTGCCTTTGCAGGTATTACGACTTATTTAATCA
>CAVCDR010000164.1:0-2269 GCA_963601025.1 Agathobacter sp.
CAGTTCCTGATAATTCGGCTGGAAAGATGGTTGTAACATTTAATAAAGCTATTATTTCTTCATCCACTTTATTAATGTGTTTTTCTATTTTTACTCCATTTAAAAAATCTTTCTTTCTTTAAAAAATAAAAGTAAAACCAAATTCATCATTTATATATTTATATTTAATATTTTCTTTAGCGCATAAAGTAAAAGTTCTATCAAAGCCTGTACCAAAGGCATCAGTATAACCATTTTTAAATAAAGTAGAAGCTATTAGAATATTTCTAATCTTGCTCCCTACCATACCACTAGCAAATCTTTTAGGATCAATATTATTAAGTATTGAACCAGGATTATAAATTCTAACTGAAGACTTAAAAATAGTGATTGTATTATAGTCACCTTTTTGAGCGTAGCTGCAATGAGCAAATGAGTTTATTATTATTTCTCTTATTGCCCTTAAAGGTATTTCGGGAATATCTTCTCTTTGGATACCAATAATATTAGATTTATAACTTATATGACTTTGAATATAAGATGTAGCTTCTTTTATACATTCGAAAATATTTCCACTATATTCTTTTATTTCTCTAAAATCACTTCGACTATCTGTTGGATAAAAGCCTTCTTTAATCGTTAAAGGTTTATTGTTTCCAAATAGATACCATCCAGCATTATTAAGCATACCATTATCACATATTAAACCAAGTTTGGTTAAAGCTTCTAGAGCATTGCGATAAACATAGTCCATTCTGTTTTTGTCATTTGCTATTCTAATATATTCAATTAATAAATCTTCATCGATGTCATCAACCGTATATTTAGTTTCTTCATTCTCCCACTTTGAATAATCATCGAGCTTATTTTCAAAGAAATGTTGAAGAAGTTGGTTATGCATAATTATATCTGCATCATTAACCCTGATATAGAAACGTCCATAGGCTGAATAAGGTGTATCAAAGCCTTCAACATCCACTCTTATAATGGTCTTATCATCAATCTTTTCAGGATTTACTAATATCTTTGTAGGCAGAGGCTTTAAATTATTTTGAATTTCATGAGTAATATCTGCAAGAGTCTTCTTGCCGATTTGTAAACCAACTATTTTTGAATCATCATTGATCCCAAAATAAACCGTTCCTTTGTTAGCTTTATTTAGCATTGAACTAAGCGATATAACCCCTTCTTTTAATTGTGATAATGATTTTTTAAGCTCTAAAGTTTCCGATTCTTTATACATAACTTATACCTCTTGTGTATTTTGTATTAGAATACTTATATACATTGGGGGCAAAAAATGGAAAAAGAACACACAAATTCAAACGCTTTAAAGAAAATCTTTTCTTTACCACTTTATTGTGCATTAGCATTCGCGTTAATGCTTATAGGAGGCTTTCTTGGTGTAGTAACTGGTTTTATTACTAAAGCTTTTCCAAGTTTAGCTAATAATAATGCATGGTTAATAGGTGAACAATATTTAGAATTTTGGGGCATATGGGCAGTATTCTTCTTGTGTTTGCTTATCCCTGTAAATAAACCATTAATTAATGCAGTAAATACAAAAGCTAAAGGTAACACTTTGAAAAATTTAGGCCTAGGCATTCTTATTGGTTTTGGCTTAAATGGAATTTGTGCCTTAACTGCACTGTTACATAAGGATATTCATCTTACTTTTAATACTTTTAGTATTCTACCTTTTATTCTTCTTTTTATTGCGGTATTTATTCAATCTTCAGCTGAAGAGCTAGTATGTAGATGCTTTCTTTATCAACATCTAAGACGCTTATATAAGAATCCTTGGGTTGCGATTATTGGCAACTTTGTATTATTCGGAATAGGACATCTTACTAATAACGGTATGTCACCTGTGGCATTTTTAGACATCATGCTTACAGGCTTACTATTCTCATTGATTGTTTATTACTTCGATAGTCTATGGTGCGCCTTTGGCATACATGCTGCGTGGAACTTCACTCAAAATATACTACTTGGTTTGCCAAACAGTGGAATGATTACACCATATTCAATATTTAAGTTAGACGCGGTAAATGCTAAATCAAGTTTCTTTTATAATGTGGCTTTTGGCATTGAAGGTAGTGGAATATCTTGTGTAGTATTAGCTATTACCTGTGTTATTGTTATATTAATTGGCAATAAAAAAGGTCATTCTACTTATAATATTTGGGAAGTAAAGGCTAATTAAAGCCTATAACACACAAGCCATGAAGTAAGGAAGATAGATGATCCCTTCATCATTTGTTTCCTTACTTCCTTTTTTTATTTCACC
>CAVCDR010000165.1:0-2194 GCA_963601025.1 Agathobacter sp.
TTGGTTATCAATACGTCTAGACTCATGCCTTTCGCTACCAATTACAGCTAAGCCGCCTAGTTCCTTAACACCTTCACCTAGCTTAATATCGGTACCTCTACCCGCCATATTAGTAGCGATGGTAACGGCACCCTTTTGGCCAGCATTCTTAATGATTTCGGCTTCTCTTTGATGGTTTTTCGCATTAAGTACTTGGTGATTAATTCTTCTTTCCTTAAGCATCTTATCTAAAAGTTCACTGGTCTCAACCGAAATAGTACCAACCAAAACTGGTTGACCCTTTTCATGTCTTTCCCTAACTTCTTCAACTAACGCATTATATTTAGCCTTCTTTGTACCAAAAATCAAATCAGGCTCATCTTTTCTTGCGACAGGCTTATTTGTAGGAATCTCTACAACACGCATATTATAAATAGATAAGAATTCTTCTTCCTCAGTCTTAGCAGTACCAGTCATACCAGCTAACTTGTTATATAAACGGAAGAAGTTTTGATAAGTGATAGTCGCCATTGTAACAGTCTCTTGTTTAATAGGTGCATTTTCCTTAGCTTGAATAGCTTGATGTAAACCATCACTCCACTCTCTACCAGGCATCTTACGACCAGTATTTTGATCGACAATGATGATTTGTTTTTGACCCTTCTCATCAGGTTCAACAACATAATCAACATCATTATGCATAATATAATTAGCCTTTAAAGCTTGAGCGACATAGTGTACTAGACTGGCATTCTCAGGATTATAAATGTTTTCAACCTTAAAGAACTTTTCAGCCTTTCTAATACCCTCTTCAGTTAATTGAATATTCTTACCCTTAATATCAATCTCATAATCTTCATCTTCTTTTAGTTTCTTAACAAACTTATCGGCATTTGTATATAAATTAGCTGTTTGTCTTGTACTACCAGAAATGATTAATGGCGTTCTAGATTCATCAATCAAAATAGAGTCAACTTCATCAATTAAAGCGAAATTAAGTTCTCTTAAAACTCTATCCTCAACTCTAGTGACCATGTTATCTCTTAGATAATCAAAACCAACTTCTGAACATGTACTATAAGTGATATCACATAAATAAGCTTTTCTTTTTTCAGCAGCCACCATCGATCTTAAGTTAACACCAACTGTTAAACCTAAGAACTTATAGATAGCGCCCATCCACTCAGCATCTCTTTGTGCCAAATATTCGTTAACCGTAATAACATGAACGCCCTTACCAGTTAAAGCGTTTAAATAAACAGCCATAACCGAAGTTAAAGTCTTACCTTCACCAGTCTTCATTTCAGCGATATCGCCTCTATGAAGAACACAAGCACCCTCTAACTGACAAAAATAAGGAAACTCATGTAAAACTCTCTTGGCAGCCTCTCTAGCTACCGCGAAAGCCTCGCATAATATATCATCTAAAGTTTCGCCATTATTAAGTCTATCTTTAAATTCTTGTGTCTTAGCCTTAAGTTGTTCATCAGACAAAGCAGCCATTGTACTCTCTAAATCAAGAGTAGGCTTAACTTGCTTTTCAACCTCAGCTAATATCTTTTTATCGGTATTAAATAATTTATCAAAAATTCCCATACTATACCTCTTTATCTTGTCTATTGTACCATAGTTACACAAAGCAGCCTGTTAATCAAGTGTTAAAACAAACAAAAAGGACAATTAATGTCCAATTTTGTTATTGCGCTTTAACTAAAGCTGCCCCAAGTTCTTTCTTCTCACCAAAATTACGAGCGTTCTCCAAAGTCACCGTCGCAATAGCTTGCAAAGCCTCTCTTGTAAAGAAAGCCTGATGAGAAGTTATTACAACCTGTGGAAACATCAGTAATCTTCCCGTAATATCATTTGAAACAATATCATCAGATAAGTCCGTATAAACATTGGTATCTTCGCCCTCATAAACATCTAAGGCAACCGCATGAAACTTGCCATGTTTTAGGGCATCAATTAAATCCTCCGCATTAATAAGGCCACCCCTAGCTGTATTAACTAACATCGCATTTTCTTTCATCAAAGCAATACTATCCTTATTAATTAAATGATATGTGCCATTTTCACCAAGAATCAAAGGTGCATGTAAAGAAATTAAATCAGCCTTCTTAAATAACTCTTCCTTAGAAACATAAGTAAGTAGCCCCTCTTCTTCTAAAGCCTTATTAGGATAAGCATCCCAACCAAGTACACTCATACCATAGCC
>CAVCDR010000166.1:0-2172 GCA_963601025.1 Agathobacter sp.
GGGTGATAATGGCAAAGAAATTGTCGCAAGAGTAGAAGAACTTAATAGAGATGTCAATAAATATGAATTAGTAAGTGGCAGAATGCCTGAAAACGCTCATGAGTGTTTGATAATTGTAACTTCTTTAAATAAAACAACTTATCAAATAGGTGAAACCATTAAAGTCTATCTTGATAGCGAAGATGAACTTAATGAGGCGCTTAGAAATGATGAATTTACAATCGTTGGCTTTGCCCAAAGTCCGGCATATACTTCTAAGATACTAGGCACTTCAACTCTAAAAAGTGCCGATTTGAGTGCATCTTTGCTTGTATATAATGCAAACTTCAAATCCGAACAATATAAGACTGTTTATCTAACAATTGATGGTGCAAGTGAAACAATGTCTTATACAAGCGAATATGATGATGTTGTATCTAGTATTAAAGAGAATCTAGAAAGTACAGCCTTTTCTCAACAATCTTATTATCGTGACATCGTTGTAGAAAAAGCTACTAATGAATTAAATGAAAATAAAGAAAAGTTTGAACAAGAAAAAGCTGAAGGGCAAAAGAAACTAGACGACGCCAAACAACAATTAGATGATGCCCATATTCAAATAGTTAGCTGTAAAACCCAAGTTACAAGTTTAACTACTGCTATTAATTCTATTAGTTCTACTATCAATTCTTATCAAAAAACACTTAATTCTAAAAAAGATGAGCTCAGTATAACTGATGAACAAATTAGAGAAGAAATAAATAATTTTGATAATATTGACGCCCAAAAAATATTGACTTATATTGGTGCAGGACTAGATTCTATTATTAATTCTAGTGACAATGTGTATGAATTAGCGATACTTCAAAAAGTAATTGATGAAGCCAATGATACGCTTCAAACTTATCGAAATAAACTAGCTTCTTTAAATTATCAAATTAGTTCTGGCGAAAAACAATATGAAGATGGTCTACAAGAATATAATGATGGCGTTGTTAAGTTTAATGAAGAAATAGAAAAAGCTGAGGCCGAAATTAAAAAGGCTGAACAAACAATAGAAGATCTTCCTAACGCAACTTGGACAATACTAGATAGAGATTCACATTATAGTTCTTATATGTTTAAGGCTACCGTTAAACAAATGTCAGCGATTGGCTACTCTTTCCCGTTATTATTTTATCTAGTCGCAGCCCTTGTATGCATGACAACTATGACCCGTCTAGTAGATGAACAAAGAGGACAAATTGGTATCTTTAGAGCACTTGGTTATTCTAAGAAACAAGTAATAGGTAAGTATGTTACTTACGCTTTTTTGGCAAGTATAGTTGGTTCGATTATCGGCATCATTGTAGGTCAATTAATATTCCCGGTAGTTATATATAATGCTTGGAAGCTTATGTATTTACTTCCTAATATGAAGCTAACTTATCCAATTAATTATGTAGTGATTTGTTTCTTTGCATTTTCAACTTTAATGATGTTTGTGACATATCTTGTAGTAAAAAGCGATTTATCAGAAGTGCCAGCATCATTACTTAGACCAAAGGCTCCTAAAGTTTCTAAACAAACATTTATTGAAAAGATTCCTTTTATTTGGGATAGATTATCATTTACATCAAAGATTACAGCTCGTAATTTAATTAGATATAAATCTAGATTTTTTATGACGGTAATTGGTGTAGCTGGCTGCACGGGATTATTAGTGGTTGGTTTTGGTATCAAAGACTCGGTTAAGGATGTTGTTGAAATACAATATGGTAATATCTTTAACTACGATTATGAGATAAAACTAGAAAATGATTATCATATTGACCCTAATATTGAAACTTTAAAAGAAGATTCTAATAATACAATAGTTGTTCCTTTTATGTCTTACACAAGTTCAGTATCTAAAGATAATGAAGAACTTGATGGTATCAATGTAGAAGTAATTGATGCGGGTGATGCTTTAGAAATTTTAAATCTTAGAAAAACTGATAAAAAAACTATTTTAAATATTAAAAATAGTGGTGTTATAGTCTCTGAAAAATACGCTAAAAACAACAATCTTAAAAAGGGTGATATTATCACGATTGAAGATAAAAATGGTGTTAAAGTAGATGTAGAAATTTATGATATCTGTGAGATGTATTTCCAACATTACTTATTTATGTCTGATGAATATTATGAGACCATAACAGGTTCTAGTGTTCA
>CAVCDR010000167.1:0-2130 GCA_963601025.1 Agathobacter sp.
CCAGATTTCTTATTAACACTAGGTGCCTTTAAAGTTAAATAAGTATTATCTAGAGTATAGGTATAAGATACAGTGCTTGAATCTTCAAGATTATCCTTTTTAGCCCAAAGCTTTAATGTATGAGAAACACTTTGTCTATCTACACCTTCTAAAGTAATTGTATTACCGTTAGTTAATGGCGTTTGTTCGCCATTATCTATTTGATAATAAATTGTAGCATCTTCAGTAGTACAGCTTACTGTTAAAGTTAAATTATTATTAGAAAGTTTATTATCACTATCGTATTTTGTATAAGTACCAGAATTTATATCAACGGTTGGTGTGCTAACACTTTCTTTATGCATATTTGTATTATCTAATACATAACGATAATAAGATTTAGGTGAATCATTATAACCCTTATTAGATGCCCATATCTCTACTTCATAGATAGTTTTATAGCCATTAGAACCATTAAGAGTAAAACTAGTTCCTTCAGTTATACTACCCTTTACTCCATCTTTAGTAATTTGATACTTGATAGTTGCGTTTTCTTCATTAGAGATATTAACATCTAGACTTGTTGTGTTTATATAAGTTGCAGACATCTTATTAGCCTTAGGAGCTTTTAGAGTTGGATAAACATTATTTAAAGTAAAGGTATAAGTAGTTTTAGCTGAATCTTCACAGTTTTGTTTACTACTCCATACTGTTACGGTATAAGTTTTATTTTGGTTATCTACTACAGGTAAGTTAATAGTTGAACCTTGTTGTGTATTTCCATTATCAATTTGATAGTTAATAGTTTCACCCGTTGTACTAGGTGTAACATTGATTACTAGATTGCCATTATCAAAATCACTACTGCTATAAGTACCTGATGTCTTATCTAAAGTAGGAGGAGTTAAGGTAATAGTAGGATCTATAGAACCATCACTTGTTACTTTAACAGTTACCGTATATTTAACATTATCGCTATCTATTGTAGCCTTACTAGTATCTTCATTACTTAAGCCAACATTTAAGACGATGTCAATCTTACCGTTTTCCGGTACCTTTACTAAGCCATCAGAATCAATGATAGGACTTAACATATCTATTATTTCATCATTACTACTAGTTACATTTAATAGCCAATATGAATTATCTTCACCAATACCTTTAGCGTTTCTAGGTATTGAATCAAGTAGACTTCTAGCACTACTGCCATCTTTAATTTCTACTATAGAAGATGAAGCACTAGTTATCTTAGTTTTAATTACTTCTTTTTTAGGAATTACATAAACAATTAGATTAACACTACTTCTAGAATACTTAATACCACTTCTTTGTTTAATAGCTAAAGATAAAGTAATCTTACCTAGAGTATTATCTATTCTTTTAATAGTATTATCATCATTTAATATCTTAGCTAATTCTTCATTAGATATATCTTCAAATTGCGCAGTGTCAGTTACACTACTATCACTATTATTGTAAGCTGTAGCCGTTTTTGGAAGTAAGCTCTTAAATTCTTCAATAGAAGCTCCTTGATTTACATATACATATTGATCTCTTACACCATATATTCTAGTAGGCATAGATTTACCAATACCGATTATTGTAATAGAACCATCATCGCTTACGCTATATGAATTGACATATCCTGTTGTCTTATTATCACCACTTCCATAAGTAGTTCTAAAACAAGTTGAATAGTTTATATCCTTACCAAATAGTATCTTGTCATCCAAGCTTGATGTAATAGTAGCCTTTACGGCATAAGATTTGTTGTATTCCACTACCGCATCTTTAGGAACATCTACCCAATTATTATTATCATCCTTATATACCCAAGTAACATCTTTATAATAGTAATAATCTTTCCCTCCTATATTAAAGTCTAGTACACCAATTCTAGGGAAATTAGAACCAACATTTAAATCTTCAGTAGTTAAGCTTACATAAGTTAAACAATCTACATATTCAGTATTTATATATAAGTTATAAGCAGGCATATTAAAGCTTATAGTATTATCTCTACTATTTGAGATATAGAAATATCCAGAATCACGGCTTGAAACAAGCTGTTGTTTTGTATTAGTTACCGTAACATATTGGTTATAATCATATTCACCATACTTTTCATTATCGACATAAAGGGTGTATTTA
>CAVCDR010000168.1:0-2109 GCA_963601025.1 Agathobacter sp.
ATATTATTTTGTGTGCATGGTTTATTCGTGCACACTTTTTTTAGGACAAACTAGCGTCTAATCCTCGGTTATTCAATTGCCGAGATACAGACGCTTTTTTTAATTCTAAGATGGATAAAAGATGAAGTATGTATAGAAATATGATATACTATGTGTATGAAAGATAATCTAATTCATTACAGAACTTGTGTATGTAATATTAATTACCATGTGGTGTGGTCTGTTAAGTATAGAAGAAAGATAATCAATGCTGAAATTGAATCTTTTTTAAAAGAACAAGCTTGCGCAATTGCTCGGGACAAAGGTTTTACGATTCATTTATTTGAAGCGGGCGAAGGTGATCATATTCATTGTTTTGTATCAGCACCTCCCAAACTTTCAATAACTGATATTGTTAAATATTTAAAAGGTATTACTGGTCGTAAATTGTTTGAACGGTATCCGGAATTAAGAGAACAACTTTGGAAAGGGCAATTATGGAATCATTCGTATTATGTAGAAACGATCGGTTCTGTATCTGAAGATAATATTCGCCGCTATATTGAGCATCAATCTAAACAGTATTGATTTAAAAAGGAGGTGAGGATGATGCTGCTGTCAAAAGAATTTAAGTTACATATAACAGAAGAACAAGGGAACATCATTTCTCATCTTGGATATGCTGCTTATAAGTTATGGAATCTATGCAACTATGAGCGAATTCATGCAGATGAACTGGAAGAATATCCAGACTGGTACTATCAGAAGAAGGCCCATAAAGATGATGTCTGGTTTAAGTCATTACCATCTCAAACTGCACAAGAAGTATGTAAATTGCTTGATAAAAGTTGGAAGTCCTATTTTGCATTATGTAAAAAACACAAAGAGATGAATCCACGTTATCCAAGATTTAAACAAGAGCCGATTCCTTTTACATATATGCAAAATGGCATCGTTCATAAAGGGAAACAATTAAGGCTTTCTTTATCTAAAAGATTTAAAGAGCATATGGCTGAAAGATATGATATCCATGCCGATTATCTTTATCTTCAAAACGATGGTTTTGAAGACATGGAGCATATCAAACAAATCAAGCTATATCCAACAGAATCAACAGAGTTGAAAGCGATTGTCGTTTATGAAGTTGCTGATGTTCCTATCAAGGAAGATAATGGACGTTATTTATCCATTGATCTAGGCGTACATAATTTGTTTACTTGTTTTGATTCACAAGCTGGATCATTCATTGTTGGAAGAAGATATCTTTCGATTGTGAGATTCTTTGATAAGGAGATTGCTTATTATCAATCGATTGCGGATGCGCAACAAAGTGCACAAGGAATAAAGTATCCCAAGAAGACAAAACGAGTATTAGCATTATATGAAAAGAAGCGTGCAAGTATTAAAGATTATCTTCATAAGTGCACCCGTTATATCGTCGACTATTGTGTTAAGAATGACATCCATAGAGTCATCATAGGCGACATTACAGGGATTCGAAAGGATGCAAACTTTGGGAATGTAGGCAATCAGAAATTACATGGTCTTCCTTATCGACAGATTGTGCAAATGCTTGCATACAAATTGGCAAAAGAAGGAATCTTGTTGATGCAGCAAAATGAAGCGTATACAAGTCAGTGCCCTCCAGATTCAGTAAACATTGATAAGTACCATGCAGAAAAATCAAATAGAAAAGAAAGAGGATTGTATGCCAAAAATGGAATGATATGGAATGCTGATTCAGTTGGAGCATTTAATATTTTACGTAAATATTTGAAAAGAGCATCCATAAACATATCATGTGATTTGAATTTGATTAAAGAAACAAGGGTCATAAAAGTAGCTGTGTAGCCATTGGCAGCAGTAGTGGCATAGGGACATGCCATAAGGTAAGCAGAGCGTCAGCTCTGCCCACTTAGAAGCTCGGTAATTCAATTACCGAGTAGTTCACGAGGGTCAAATGAGTAAAAAATATTGGGAATGGAAACCATCTTTTGAGATTAAAGCCGAAGAATGTGCTTTTCTTATTGTGGATATGCAAAAAGGATTTGTTGATAAAGGTGAATGTTTAGAAGTTCCAATGGCAAGAGCACAATTAAAAGAAATCAGTGAATTGAAACAATACTGTAA